>SVLZ01000056.1 GCA_015067665.1 Oscillospiraceae bacterium
TTTTCCACAAGTGCAGCGATGCCCTCCTCGCCCTGAGCGGGGTCGATGATGTAGAGCACCTCATACTTACCGGTGATCTTAGCCATTTTGTTTGCACCTCCTTTTGGACTTTTGGCCCCCGACGCTGTCGGGAGCAAGGATATGCCTGCACACGCAGGCTCTAATATTATAAAGACCTTTATGTTAAAAGTCAAGAATTATTTTATTTTTTCAAAAACCTTATTTTTTCCTTTTCTTTGTAGCGTAACGCCTTATATTTTATATAATAGAACTTACTTTTCTAAAAATAAAACAATTTAAAATTAAAAATTGACATCTCAAATAAGATATGCTATCCTTATTGTGTAGGATTTTAAGATGCTATTCTTTTTCTTACATATGTTACGAAAGGGGAATTTTATGAAACGAATCCACACAAAGCGAGCACTTCTCCTTAGCTCCATCTCTCTTCTGCTTTGCATTTCTATGCTGGTCGGTACCACCTTCGCATGGTTTACTGACAGTGTAACCAGCGGCAGAAATCAGATTGTTGCCGGTAATTTGGACGTTACTTTGGAGTACTGGGACGGCTCTGCCTACAAAGAAGTTACCTCTGCAACCAAGCTGTTTGACGACACCGCCTATTGGGAACCCGGTCACACCGAGGTCGCCTACCTGAAGGTGGGCAACGCAGGCTCTCTCGCTCTTAAGTATCAGCTTGCCGTAAATGTTTATAATGAGATCACAGGCATCAACCAGGCAGGCGAGGAATTTAAGCTGTCCGATTATTTGGTGTTTAAGGTGGTTGATAAGGAAATCACTTCCGAAGCTGATCTGTACACCCGTGAGGAAGCTATAACAGCCGCCGGCAAGGCTATGGGCCTTACCTCCTTCAACAGCGGTGATAAAGCGCTTCTGAACACCGGCGATGCCAATTATGTGGCACTGATTATCTATATGCCCACTACCGTTGGCAACGAAGCAAACCACAACGGCACTGCGCCCTCCATCGAGCTGGGCACTACCGTGGTTGCAACACAGGCCACCGCTGAACAGGATTCCTTCGGCAGCGATTATGACGAAAACGCTACATACCCTGCCGTTATTGCAGGCAACAAGCCCAGCGGCGAAGCCCTTGCTCTGACTGCAGGCAACGTAAAGGTCACCATCCCCGCAAGCGCCCCCGAAGCTCCGTACACGCTGAAAATCGATAATGCAAACAGCGAAACCAACGCAGACAACGAAACCACCTTGTCCCTGGACATTAACCTTTATAAGGGTGACGAGAAGGTTCAGCCCGACGGCACCACCCTTTACGATGTAGAGATTTTCATCGGTACAAATGCCCATATCGTAGGTTTGACCCACAATGGCAGTGTCATAGCTGATTGGCATTACGACCCCGCCGCAGGTTATATTTCCTTTAAGACCGACTCCTTCAGCCCCTTTGTCATTACCTTTATGGCCAAGACCACCGTTGTAAACTCTGCCGCAGAGCTGCAGAAGGCCATCCTCGACAACGCTGACAAGGAAAACGGCCCGGAGCATCAGACGATCATTCTCAGTAACGATATCGTTCTGGACGGGACAAGTGAAATGATGTTCACCGACAGCAACGGTGCGCCTCTGTATCTTTACCACAATGATATTACGCTGGATTTGAACGGTCACAGCATCGTTGCCGAAGCAGATGTATTAAAGCCCGGCAAGAACTATGCGAACGCTGTTCTTCTGGTCCGTTACAGCACTTTGAATATTATTGGTGACGGACAGATCATTGCCAAGAACCAGAGTATGCCCGTCTATGGCTGGGCACACTCCACCATCAATATTTATGGTGGTACCTACGTTTCCAACGCTTATGAGAGAAACGAGAGCGCTGTATATGTTAACAACGCCACTGTGACCATTAACGTCTACGGCGGTGACTATTCCGGTTACGCTTTCAACGTGCATGATAATTGCGGTACAACGCCTGTCATCGTCCTCCACGAAGGCATCGTATGTGAGAAATTCTTTAAGAACGGCACTACTGATGTTATTCAGTCCGATATCAACAACGGCCGTATCGTTGCCGCTGAGGGCTGTGAATTCGTAACCTATACCGAAAATGGTGTAGAAATGCTGAAGGTCGTAAAAAGCTAAATAGCCAACTTATCAACAAGCAACCCACCCCGTGGCAACGCCACCGGGTGGGTTTTCTGCTATATGTTTTTCATATTTTGCAGCATTGTGATCATCCGGTCAAGCTGCTCATTCCTGTCAGCGCTTTTTTGTATAGAAATTGTGCTTATCTCCCAATCGGGAAACAACACAGAATACCGTTGCAGTACTGCCTTTAGGAGCTTTTCGATCTCAATATCATCCACCTGTGCAATTTCTTTCACCCAGTCGCGTATCATTTCATCACCTCCTCGCAAAGGGAAAATACGCATATTGTGATAACACTTTGTTTGTATAATTTCAACATTTATGTTGTTATACTGTTATCATAATTTTTATGAGGTGTTATCATGGCGACAAATAAAATTCAGACCGGAATCCGTTTTGATCCGGAGCTTCTGTACAAAATCACATATGTTGCTAAGGATAACAAACGATCCTTGAACGCACAACTGGAATTTCTCGCACAGAACTGCGTCAAGGAATACGAAGCCACCAATGGCAGCATCCCGGTGGATGACGAAATGCTTTACCGAAAGTAATGCTATGCAGAATAGATTAAAAGAGCTTAGAACGCACAGAGGGTATACACAAATTTCTCTGCAAATGCAGACAGGAATTGAGCAATCCCTCCTTTCCAAATTTGAAAACGGTGAACGTGTACCGCCTACGGAAACTCTGTTGCGCTTAGCAGAGTTCTATAATGTGAGCATTGATTATATCCTCTGTAGAACAGACAAGCCCGAAATTAACCGATAAGCAAAATATACTTTGTATCTGTGACGATATTTGCGAAGAAAAAATAATCCATATATTGCATTAAAAGAACGCACCCAGTGGCTGGGTGCGTTTTGTTAGTCTACCATATTAAGAATTGCTTTTTTGTTCTTTGCGCCGACGGAACGCTGCTGTTCCTCGCCGTTTTCAAAGACGATCAGCGTAGGGATGGTCATAACGCCGTATTTGTTTGCCAGTTCGGGCTGTTCGTCCACATTGACTTTGCCCACTACGATGTCGTCCCGTTCCTCTGCGATCTCTTCCACTACGGGAAGTACCATCCGGCAGGGGCCGCACCAAGGCGCCCAAAAGTCCAGCAGAACCTTCTTTTCTGCATTTAATACGATTTCCTGAAAATTTTCTTTACTTACTTGGATCGCTGACATATTCGCTTCCTCCTTGTTTTCTTTTTGTACTGTTAGTATAACCGAAAACCGCAAGTATCGATGTGATATATGTCACACATTTTCCAATATTTTACTTCCAAAGGCCGTCGGGGTATTTACCTTCCTCCGTGAAACCTTTCAAAGCTGCTACCACGATCGGCTTGTCGGCAGCATAGGTCACACCGTACCACTTATCTGCAGAACGGAGGACCTTTACAGTCGCTTTACCCGCCTTCATATACTGATCTACTGTCCGGGGCAACAGATATTCCGCTTTCATGGGATTCTCCGGCACTTGGTTATCCAAGAATTCCGGGAACCCTGCCACCGTTGCCTCCAAGAACCCCGGTGTAAAACCCCACATATTCATAGATACAACGGTATCAAAGGAAAGGTCTTCCCAAGTTGCACCATTGTCCGTGGTGAAGTGGATGCCACTGTCATATTTTTCGATCTGGGTACGCTCCACAATATCTGTAAGATACCCTTCTTTACTGACCTGACATACACCACGGGCTACAGAGCCGTGTTCCGTCACGGTGTTGCCAAGGGCATAGCCAACCATACAGTATTTGCCCTCATCCGCAGGGGAAAGGTCGCTTAAGTAGGAATGCATAACCTTAAAGGCATCTTTTCCGTAATAATCATCCGCATTGATTACCGCAAAAGGCGCACCATCAATGGCATCTTTGGCGCAGAGCACCGCGTGGCAAGTGCCCCAAGGCTTTACACGACCTTCAGGCACAGCATAGCCCTCCGGCAGCTTATGGAGCTCCTGATAGGCATATACAATTTCCATACGGCTATTTTCTAAGCGCTTTCCAACGATTTCCATAAAATCTTCGCGGATCGCTTCCTTAATAATGATAACAGCTTTTTCAAAACCTGCCTGGCGGGCATCATACAAGGAATAATCGAGAATTGCTTCTCCACAGCTTCCCACAGCATCGATCTGCTTCAGCCCACCATATCGGCTGCCCATTCCGGCCGCCATAACAACAAGAACGGGTTTCTTCATAAAAATTCCCTCCTGCACATTTTTTCTTTAGTATACCATAATATTGCGAAAAAAGATAGATTTATTTGTCTATAAACAGCGTATCTGTCATTGTAATGGCATCGCCCTTTAATTTTTCCCAAGAAAACGCCGTTGCCAGCTCCCGTACAGAGATGGCTTTTTCCTGGTCAATGAGCCCTGCGCAGTACGCAAGCGTACCGATCAGCTGTTCAGGTGTCAGATGCTGCCGTAAATAACCCAAATCCAAATCCTTATCCCGCTTGCTCAGCCGCCGCCCATCCGGGGCCAGCAGCATAGGCACGTGACCGTATTCCGGCTGCGGAAAGCCAAACAGCTCCTGCAGGTACATCTGCCGGGGTGCAGAGGAAAGGAGATCCTGCCCGCGCACCACCTCCGTAACACCGGCCTCGCCGT
Source organism: Oscillospiraceae bacterium (assembly GCA_015067665.1). Taxonomy (GTDB): domain Bacteria; phylum Bacillota; class Clostridia; order Oscillospirales; family Oscillospiraceae; genus Faecousia. Next base: position 4,738 of record SVLZ01000056.1, read on the forward strand.
CATCTACCGTTACCGCCAGCTGATAAACATAGACGCCGTCTGCCCGCCGTACCACAAAATCACCGCAATCTGTCAGCAGATTTTCACGATAAACCCCTTGGCAAAGGTCGCGCACCGTAAATTCCCGATCCGGAACCATCACCCGCCAAGCAGGTGCCCTCTGGAATGCCGCTTTTTGTTCCTGTGTAAGCTTTCGGCAAGTGCCGGGATAGACATAGGTGCCGTCAGAAGCGTGGGGTGCGTTGACGCTGTGGAGCTGACTGCGGGTACAATAGCAAGGGAACAACAGCCCCTTTTCCTCTAATATGGCGAAATACCGATCGTAAACCGCGCTCCGGGTGCTTTGTGGCGGGGTTTCCTCGTCCCACATAAGCCCAAGCCATCGCAGGTCATCGCGGAGAATCTCTGCAAACTGGGCGCTTGTACGCTGGGTGTCGATATCCTCCATCCGTAAAATGAGCTGTCCGTTCTTACTTTTCACAGAAAGCCAAGCGATCAATGCGGCAAACACATTTCCCAAATGCATTCTTCCGGAGGGGGTTGGCGCAAATCTGCCAACAGGTGTCTTATGCACAGCATCACCTCCCTTCTTGCTATTGTACACCATTTTTTCCCTTCTGTAAAGTTTGTACTTGTGAAACCCACCGGGGTATAGTATAATGAAAATAATCTGTGGGGAGGAAAACACAATGGAAAAGGAATCTAACAATCAAAAAAAGCGGCCCCGCAGGGCAAAAAAGGGTCGTCTATGGCTTCCCATCATAGCCGCCGTTTTGTGTATTATCGGTGTTTTGGCGGTGGCTGTGCTGACAGGTGGCAATCATACATCACAAAAACCCGATGATGGCGAAAAAACCGTCATTCACCTGTCTGCCGGCGGTGACCTGAATATTACCGACGATGTGGTAGACGCCGCCGGCAGCAACGGTAACTTTCAAAACGCTTTTATGGATGTGTTGCCGCTGCTGAGCGATGCGGATTTAGCCATTTTGAATTTTGAAGGCAATTTCTACGGGGAGCCCTACGGCAGCGAAAGCCGCAGCGCGCCTGCAAGCCTTGCAAAAGCCTTGGCAGCCGCCGGTGTGGACCTTTTGCAGCTTGCCAACTCCTGCTCTATTACGGGCGGCATTGCCGGTCTTGTGTCCACCGTAGATACTGTAGAGCATTCCGGGCTTATTCCTTTGGGTGCCTACCGAAATCCCGAAGAAGCAAAAAAGGAAAAGGGCTTTACCTTAATGGAGGTGCAGGGCATCCGCGTTGCCTTTGTGGCATTCACAAAAGGTATGGACGGTATGGCGCTGCCTGCCGGCAGCGAGGGCTGTGTCAATCTTCTTTATAAGGACTATGACAGCACGTATCAGCAGGTAGATACCGCAGGTATTACCAAGGTGATGAAAAATGTAAAAGCCGCGAGACCGGACATTGTAGTGGCTATGCTCCATTGGGGCAGCGAATTCAACGACGCCATCAGCAAGAGTCAGGAGCAGATCAAAAAGCTTTTGCAGGAAAACGGTGCAGATGTGATCATTGGCACCCATCCCCATTACGTGCAGAAATTGGAATTTGATCCGGAAAACGGCACCTTTGTTGCCTATTCCTTAGGCGATTTCTTCGGAGATGCCACCCGCGCAGGCTCAGAGTACTCCATTATTTTGGACTTGGAGATCACAAAAAATCATCAAACCGGTGAGACAAAGGTCACAAATTACAGCTATACTCCCATTTTCACCGTCCGGCAGGAGTTCCGGGATCTGCGGGTCATGCGGATCAAAGAAACGATGGCGGCCTACGAAAACAATTATATGGATCGGGTGCCTGAAAGTGTCTATAAGGCAATGGAATATGCCTTAAAACGCATCGAAGCCAGAGTTAAAGGAGAATGAAAATATCCGCATCTTTTGATGCGGATATTATTATTCTCAAAAGCCCTCTTGGCGGCGCTGTTTTCGCATTTGCTTGCGCTTTTGGGCGGCTTCGTATTCTTGCTTCTGTTCGTCTGTTTCGGGGAGCAGATCCGGCACTTCCGTGGGCTCCCCCTTACAGTTGATGCAGACCATATCCATATAGGCCCGGTTGATCATCTCCCGTCTGCCGTCCAAGGCTTCCCGGTAGGTATCTACCCGCACTTCCATGGAGGTGCGCCCCACATAAGTGACCATACCCTGCAAAACGATCATATCGCCGGTATAGGCCGGTGCCTGAAACTGCAGGTTATCAATTGCCGCAGTCGTAACGGTACCACCGCAGTGGCGGATGGCAACGATGCCGGCAAGCTCGTCGATCCATTTAAGAAGCTGACCGCCAAAAAGTCGTCCGTAGTGGTTGATATGGGCAGGGCAGATCAGATATTGCTGCTCCGTAAAGGAATCGGAAACCTTTTTAATCTCTCGCATAAGGGGTACTCCATTTTCTACAGATTCTGCTTTGATTATGCCATAGATTCTAAAAATAAGCAAGTCCTTAAACCATCATAAGCGATTGCAAAGATGGTTATCAACCATCCTAATCCCCTCCCCCGAGGGGAGGGTGGTTTTTGTGAAACAAAAACCGGGTGAGGAATGCGGGCGGTAATGCTTCGTATTCGCATTTGTGCAGACCTATACTGCACGCCGTTCCTCATCCGTCACGGCTATCGCCGTGCCACCTTCCCTCCAGGGGAAGGGATTTTGGAGCTAATTGAAAGCTGACACCTACAAAAGAACAAAATCCCCAACTCGGGTGAGTTGGGGATTTTTGATGTAAATTACATATCGAAGGGTTCCATGCCCAGAACGGGGTGACCGACTTCGGCCAGATAGTTCAGAAGCTGCTCGGGATCCTCGCTGCAGATGGTTTCGTCAGCGATCATATCGGTGAAGTTCTCAACACCGTACATTTCCATAATGGTAGCATCCAGACGCTCACGCATCTGATCCTTCAGCATCTTAGGCATCCAGACGATACGGGCGGGGCCGCCTTCTGCTGCAATGAACTTCTTGGAGGAGATGAAGTGCTTGCCGTGGCCCATAAAGCCGGGGGTCTGCACACCGCCACCGGTCATAGAAGCCATATCGGAGAAGCTCATACCCAGAGGTGTCAGACCGGCATGCTCACGGCAGGTGATAACGACGCCCATAGAGCAGGGCTCTACACCACAGATACACTCGAAGCAGCCGCAGGAAGTCATAGGATCCTGGAACAGAGAGTACAGGGTGATCTTCTCAACAGCACCGTGAGAGTACTTGTTGACAGCTTCGTCCATAGAATCGTAACGACCCAGACGCTCATCCTGACAGCCGGTCTTGAGGATGGGCTGGCAAGGACCGTGGGGATCCAGCTCCTGGGTGGCCTTTGCGTCCAGCCAGGAAACAGCGCCGCACAGACCCAGACGCTCGGGGGTAACGATACATACGTGGCTGGGAGAGAATGCCTGACACATAATGCAGGTATAGAACTCGTCCACGGATTCGTCAGTCATAGAAGCCAGACGTGCATCACGGGCATTGAAGATCTCATTTGCCTTAGCGCGCAGCGCCTTATTCTGTTCGGCATCCACCACGATGGTGACCTGACACTTGTCCGCAACCGCCTCAAACTCGCTCATAACCTTGGCGTAGAGAACCTCGCCCAGATGACGGAACTTAAAGCCGGCTTCAAAGTCAGCCTTAGAAATACGAACACGGATCATATCACGCTGACCGGTGTGCATAACGCCTTCGATACAGTTGAGCCAAGCGTGGATCTTACGCTCCATAACAGATTCGAAGTCAGCCTGCATAGCCTTACCGGCAACCTCGATGGTGTAGCTGAGGGAAATCTTGGCGCCAACGGGGATCTCGTCGATCTCGGGTCCAATGACGGTGATCTTGTGATCCTCGATCTCCTGCATCTCCTTGGTCTGAACCAGCTCGAAGCAGTCCACGCGGGAACCGTCCACTTCCACCTGCATATCGCCTCTACGGATGATCTCGCCTTCAAAGGCGGTGGCGTAGGAAACGGGAATATCGATCTTGGTGATCTTCAGCTTGATGTCGCGGGCTTCCAGAGAAGTTGCGTTCCACTTGGAGGTGTCCAGCTGCTGGATCAGGGACTTGGGAACACGGAACATATTCTCGGTCTCGTTGGAGATAACGGGGAAGCCAAGGCAAATCGCGCCGGCGCCGTAGGAAACGATCTCGTCAGAGAGGGATTTGTAGGCGTTGACAAATGCCTTCACGCGGTCCATGGTGTACTTGTACAGAGCCTTGGTGTCACCGGGGGTGATGGCGCCGAAGATCAGCGCTGCACGCAGCGCTACAGAAACAACATGGATGACGGATTGCATTTCATAGCCCAGGGGCACAACACGCACGCCTTCGCCCAGATTCATACCGGCATCATAGCAGTGCTTGATGGAATCGCCGGTCAGTGTAACCAGAATGCCCTGTGCCTGGTAGGACTTAGCCAGCGCTACTGTCTCGGCAGGGTCCTCAGCACCGCCGATGATAACGGCAACGCCGGGGATGTCGCCGGTAACCAGGGGCAGACCCAAGTTACGAACGAAGGAGTCAGTCAAAAAGCCCATTTCAGGTTCTGCGTAGGGCTCGTTTCCGCCGATGTACTTGAGAACTTCCAAAAATTCTGCACACAGAGCAGAAGCGATACCGCTGTCGAAAGCATCCTGCAGGCGGGGGTTACGGGTCATCATAGGCTTAATATCATTCTCCAAAGCAGCCTTCAGCTCGCCCAGATTATTGATCTTCTTGCCGGTGATGGAGTAGTAGCACGGCAGGTTGTAGGCGGTATTGGGGAATGCTACGGGTTCAGCTTCGCTATACTTAGCGATCGCTGCATCAATGGCGGCTACGGTACGCTCGTAATTGTAGTCGTTACCGCCAAATACTCTATCAAAAAGTGTCACGGTATTTCCTCCTTGTTTATTCATCTTTATCCAAAATGGCTTTGATTTTCCGAATCTCGCGGGTGGCTTCGGGGCTAAAATCGTAGGGCGATTTTCCCTGACGGTCCGCCTCGATCACATCCTGATTGTAGTAGATACAGCCCAGCAGGTCCTCTTCCGGGATGACAGAGCGGATGTACGCTTCATCATCATCGTTCCGGACTTTATTGGCAACCACCCGGACGGTTTTCACGCCCAAGTCAGAAGCCAGCCGCTTTACATTGCGGTAGGTCTGCACACTGCGGGCACCGGGCTCGATGACCACGATGAACTGGTCCATATTGGCAGCCGTTCCGCGAGCCAAATGCTCAAGGCCGGCTTCCATATCCATAATGACCACATCGTTCTTCCGATAGGTCAGGGAGGACAGGATGGCCTTTAGCATCACGTGCTCAGGACAAACGCAGCCGCTTCCGCCTACATCCACCGTGCCCATAACGAGCAGCTTCACACCGTTTACTTCCTTGGCGTAAATTTCGGGGATGTCCGCTACATAGGGATTAAGCTTGAAGAATTTATTGGCGGCAGTTGCACCGGTCCGCTCTTCCACCAAGGTACGCATCCGGGAGATGGGGATGATCTCATCCACTTCTTCCTGGGTCATACCCAACGCAAGACCCAAATTGGCATCCGGGTCTACATCGGCAGCAAGAACGGTACGGCCTTCGTCGGCGTACAGTCTTGCAAGGGTGGAGGACAGAGTGGTTTTACCCACGCCGCCTTTTCCGGTAATGGCGATCTTCATAGCTTAGATGCCCAGAGCAGCACGCTTTGCTTCGATGCAAGCGATCATCTTGTCGCCCAGAGCGTCGATATCGGTATCGACGACGAACTTCGCCTCGACCCACTTGTTGATACCGTTCTCGCCCTGCAGCAGCTCGGTGACTTCGGTAGAGCCCTTGGAGTAGGGATCAACGCCCAGGAAGGTCTCAATACCGGTAGCAACAACATAGTTACCGATGGAAACTGCCTTTTCACTCATCCATTCGGGTGCGCAGCCAACGACAGG
>SVLZ01000057.1 GCA_015067665.1 Oscillospiraceae bacterium
TGTCATTTACCGCCTGCGATGGAGTGATACCGCCAAAGGAATATGCGCGAAGACATTATAGCTACGAGGATGCTGTGGCTTATGCCAAGGCATTGGATCCTGATGCAACAGTAAGTGAGACCTGTACAGTTGTCTATGAGGATCATGTAAGAGATCGAATTGCGTGGCCGGCGGTGATCAACGGCATCGATTGCGATATTGTCAGTATTCGCTCCTTTTACGGTGAGCTTATGTGGCCGTTTTATGATCTTGCCTCTGATTACGAGTATTGTCTTCTTGAAAAGATTGTGTCGGAAAAACAGCCGCAGTGGGAGGTAAAAGATCCCGGAAACCTATACCATCCATATCTATATCGCTATGGCGCATACCGTTATTTGTATGTAGAAACACCTTATGCGTTGCGCGAAGAAGAGCTTCCGGATGAGAAGCTGGAAGAGATTTGGCAGGGTGTGTGCGAAATAGCTGCGGTATATGAGGCGCAGCAGGGGAGTCTGCGTTTGGAGTTTGGCTGTGCAGCAATGCCACATTTGTTCAAGGATGGAGAAAAGGAATATATCTCTTTGACAAGAGGGCTTGTTCGGGAATTTACAGAAGAAGCGAAGCAGGCATTTTTTGCCGATTACCGTGAAAGCTGGAAACGGTATGGAGATACATTTATAAGTATGAACTGAAAAAGAAATGAGGTATGATCATGAAAAAGACAAGTAGTATTTTATGGGGTATTGTTCTGGTAGCGGTTGGTGTTGTTATTGCGCTGAATGCGCTGAATATTACGAATATCGACCTGTTTTTTGACGGCTGGTGGACGTTGTTTATCATCGTCCCCTGCGCAATTGGGCTTTTCACCGAGCGGGAAAAAACCGGAAATCTAATTGGCATCGCAGTCGGTGTTTTTCTGTTGCTTTGCTGCTGGGATATACTGCGCTTTTCTATGCTATGGAAGCTTCTTGTGCCGGCGGTGATCGTAATCATCGGTCTTAAAATGGTGCTTACGGGACTTTTTGGCAACAAGGCAAATGAGATCATTGCAAAAATGAAGGTAGAGGGGAAAGCACCGAAGACGGCCTTCTCTGTATTCTCCGGCTATGATGTGGACTATAACGGTGAAGTGTTTGAGGGTGCAGAGCTTACGGCAGTTTTTGGCGGCATAAAATGCGACCTGCGCAGTGCCATAATTGAAAAGGATTGCGCCATTGCAGTATCTGCGATCTTTGGCGGTGTGGATATTTTGGTACCCAACGGTGTTAATGTAAAGGTGCGCTCCAACAGTATCTTTGGCGGCGTTAGCAATAAGACCGCTGTATACCCTGATGCGCCTACGATCTATGTCAGCGGCCTGAGTATGTTTGGAGGGGTGGAGATCAAATGACAGCCTTTCAAAAAGGGATCAAGTATTTGGCCATTGGGCTTGCGGTTTTCCTGACTGTCTCGATTATAGGCGGTATACTTGGTGCGATCGGCATCTTTGGAGATCTGTTTGATGATGAGGTGGTTTTAGAGGATTTGACATCTTACCCCGTAACCGGGCAGATCCGTAATTTAGAGATCGTGATCAATGCGGCGGACTTTTCCATCAAAAAGGGAAAAAGCTTTTCTGTTGAGAGCAATTTGAAGCATATTCAGGTAGAGGAGAAGGGGAGTACCCTCTCTATTGAGGAAACACGAAAATTCTCCGGCACATACGCAGATGCAGTGCTTATTCTCTATATTCCTGCGGAAACAGAATTTGACAATGTGGAGCTGACCACCGGTGCAGGCAGACTGACCATTGAGGACTTATCTGTAGAAACGATCGACTTTGAATTGGGGACAGGGGAGGTAAATATTACCTCTTTGACTGCCACAAGATCGGCAGAGATCGATGGCGGAGCCGGACGCATTACGGTTTCCGGTGGCGCGCTTAACGATCTGGATCTGGGAATGGGTGTTGGTCAGCTGAACCTGACATCTGCGCTTTCCGGTAACTGCCGGATGGATTTGGGTATCGGCGCATCCGATATTACCCTCATCGGCAGTAAAGAGGACTATAAATTAGAGGTCAATAAGGGAATTGGCGACCTCTCCGTAGACGGACAAAGTGTAAACGATTACGGCAGCAGCGGCAACGGTGCAAATGAAGTCGAAATAAACGGCGGTATCGGTGCGATTCGCATCCGTTTTCTTATGAAATAATAAGCTTTATGGAGACCAAGTTATGAAGAATGAAAAGAAGAAAGGGCAGTGGCAGCAATGGCTCGTAATGGGCATCTTTGTGCTGATCGGTGCGGTTTGCGGTATTCTGATGATAGAATTTACCGAGCAAACAGCGGCAGAAGAGACGTCCTCTTTGGAGAGGATGGTTACCTCATTGACACTTCTGCTTGGACTGTATGTGAGTTTCTTTCTGCATACTTGCTTACACGAGGCCGGACATTTGGTGTTTGGTCTTCGAACCGGCTATCGGTTTTCCTCCTTTCGGATCGGCAGTATGATGTGGCTGAAGGAAAACGGCAAGCTGGTATGCAGACGGTTTCATTTGGCGGGTACCGGCGGACAATGCCTTATGGCACCGCCGGATATGCAGGATGGGAAGTTCCCGGTGGTCCTGTATAACTTAGGCGGATGTATTATGAACCTTTTGGTAAGTGCGGTGTTCTTTGCAATCTATCTGTTCGTACCGAATACCACGGTCCTTTCTGTTTTCTGCCTGATGATGGTACTTATCGGTGTTGTAAGCGCCCTGATCAATGGAATCCCTCTCCGTATGGGACCTATCGATAATGATGGCTATAACGCATTTGCGCTGCAGAAGGATCCAGATGCTATGGCTGCTTTTTGGGTGCAGCTTAAGGTGAATGAACAAATTACAAATGGCATTCGCACAAAGGATATGCCGGAGGCGTGGTTTACTGTTCCTTCCGATGAAAAGATGAAAAACAGTATGGTGGCAACCCAGGGTGTATTTGCAGCCAACCGCTTTATGGATCAGCATAAATTTGAGGAAGCAGACCGGCTGATGGCCCATCTTTTGACTCACGGCAGCGGGATCGTGGGTGTTCACCGCAGCCTGATGATCTGCGATCGGATGTACCTTGAGCTAATAGGCGACAACCGCAGGGAAGTGCTGGATGAAATGCGCACCAAGGAACAGCTTGATTTTATGAAGGCAATGAAGCATTTCCCGACAGTTGTTCGGACGGAGTATGTGTATGCGCTACTGGGCTTAAAGGACGCTGCGAAAGCACATGCCTATCGGGCGCTTTTTGAGAGAATCCGCAAAACATACCCCTATGCCGGTGATATGGCCCTTGAGCAGGAACTGGTGGAAATCGCAGAAAAGGTTGCAGATGCTGTTTAATAGGAGGAACATAATATGATTCTTGAACTAAAAAACATAGAGAAATCTTTTGGTGAGAAAAAGGTCCTCACCGGTGTGTCCTTCAAAGCAGAGGGTGGTAAGGCCTTTGGCCTGCTGGGAAGAAATGGCGCCGGCAAAACCACCTCTATCCGCATCCTTATGGATGTGTTCCCCGCCAACAGCGGTGAGGTGCTGATCGACGGGAAACCCATTGATTACAGTAAGGTCGGATTTGGCTACCTACCAGAGGAGAGAGGTCTGTATCCTAAAAAGGTGATTATTGACCAGCTTGCCTATTTTGCAGAGCTGAAAGGAATGACTCGCAAGGATGCTATAAAGTCCATTGACTATTGGCTGGAAAGACTGGGTATGATGGAGTACCGCAACAAACGGCTTGACACGCTCTCTAAAGGCAATCAGCAGAAGATCCAGCTCATTACAGCCCTTGCCCATGACCCGGATATTGTGATCCTTGACGAGCCGTTCTCCGGCCTTGATCCGGTCAATGCGATGCTGTTAAAGGACGTGGTCAAGGAACAGATCACGAAAGGGAAGATCGTTCTGTTTTCCAGCCATCAAATGAGCTATATTGAGGAGTTTTGTGACAGCATTGCCATCCTCAATAAAGGCGTTGTCGCGCTCCACGGCGATCTGCGGGATATTAAACGGGACTATCCCCGTGACCGCTTGGTTGTGCGTACAGTGCAGCCCGATGCCATCATCTCTGACTTTGGCGACACCTGCAAGGTTATGGAAAACGGCGACCTGCTGATCCGGCTGCGCGTCCCGGAGGAGAAGAAAGCGGTTATGACCCGGCTGGTTCAAAACTATGATATTGATGAGGTCAAGGTCTTTGAACCTTCTCTCAACGACATTTTCGTGGAGTATGCGGGTGATGCCGCAGTGGAGGGCGAAAAATGAAACAGTTTGGAAAGATCCTGAATTTTGAGCTGAAAAACTATATGAAGAACAAGGCCTTCGTAGGTGTAACTATCTTTTTGGTGGTGATCATCGCGGTGGTTATGTTCCTCCCCAGAATCATTTCTCTCATCGAAACCGATGACGGAGGAGTAGAACCCGGCGATCTGCCGACTCTGCTTGTGAAAGCGGAAGATCCTACGCAAGCAGAAATGGTGCAGGAGGTCTTCTCGGCGGCATTCACCGACTATAATGTAAAAGTAACCGACGAGGACGTTGCTTATATCAAAGAGCAGATCACTACCGGCAACGCAGACGGTGCCTTTGTGATGACCGGGCCTACATCCTACACCTACTATGTGAATAACCTCTCTATGTACGATGCCAATGAAGCTATCGCAAATGAGGTGCTGCAGAGAATTTACCAAATGAATGCGATGATCGGCGGCGGTATGACACCGGAGCAGGCAGGAGAGGTGATGAACATCCAGATCACCAGTCAGGTGGAAATGCTTGGTAAGAACCAGATGCAGAATTTCTTTTATACCTACATTATGATCTTCGCTTTATATATGGTGATCTTGCTGTACGGGCAGATGGTAGCGATGAATGTGGCAACGGAAAAGAGCTCCCGGGCGATGGAGGTGCTGATCACAAGCGCAAAACCTATTAGTATGATGTTTGGCAAGGTGCTGGCATCCTGTATCGCCGGTCTTACACAGCTCATCGCGATTTTTGGCTCAGCACTTCTGTTTTTCAACATGAATAAGGCCTATTGGGGCGGCAATGAGATCATTGATTCTATTTTCAACATTCCGCCTGAACTGCTTGGTTATATGCTGGTGTTTTTCCTTTTAGGCTTCCTGATCTACGCGTTTTTGTACGGTGCGATCGCCTCCACTGTTTCTAAGTTAGAGGACATCAATACGGCTGTCCAGCCAGTGACATATCTTTTCCTCTTTGGCTTTATGGTGGTTATGTTCTCTATGTCCAGCGGTGAGGTAGATAATCTACTGATGCAGGTTTGCTCTTATATTCCGTTCACTTCTCCAATGGCGATGTTCACCCGTGTTGCCATGAGCACTGTGCCATGGTATGAGATCGCGCTTTCCATTGGCATTTTGCTGGGCTCCACTGTAGGTATTGGCTTCTTGGCAGCAAAGATCTACCGCTTGGGTGTTTTGATGTACGGAAACGCACCCAAGCTCGGCGCGATCATTAAGGCAGTCTGGCGTGTATAGGAAAAATAATCAATTATCACAACTTTATAAGAATGATATGGATCTCCAAAAGAGGAGGAATCGAAAAATGAAATTCGCAGCCGATTTTCGAAGCATTGCCCGAAATGCTTTATCGGGCAAATGGGCGATTGCAGTAATAACCTGTCTGATTGCTTCTTTACTGGGCGCTGCTTCCGCCAACGGACCGGAGTTGAAACTGGACATCAGTGACTCCGGTGCAAATATCGTCTTTCAGGTTGCTGGACAAACCGTTTACTCAACAGATTACGGAATGAATCCTGATATTGCAGCATGGATCCTTGGCGGTGCGGTATTCATTATACTTGCGGCAATTGCGATGGCTGCGATCTATTTCGTTCTTGGAAGCATCGTTGAGATCGGTTACATGCGCTTTAATCTGAATCTCATTGACCGCAGAGAAGAACCTGAAATCGGCACGCTGTTCGTTTATTTTGCTTACTGGAAAACGGCTGTCAAAGCAAAGCTGATGCAGACGGTATATGTATTTCTGTGGTCTCTGCTTTTTGTCATTCCCGGCATTGTGGCTGGTTACAGCTATGCAATGACCGGCTACATATTAGCAGAGCATCCGGAAATGACCGCAGGGGAGGCTGTTGAAAAGTCCAAGCAAATGATGTCCGGAAACCGTTTCCGCTTGTTCTGCCTGCAGATTAGCTTTATTGGGTGGGATTTTCTTGCGTCCTTGACTCTTGGAATCGGTCACCTATGGCTAACACCTTATAAGCAGGCAGCAACTGCTGCATTCTATCGAGAGGTATCAGGCACAGAATACACTGTATGTGCCGGTGAGGGGGATATTTGAATGGGTCTGCAAAATAGGATCGCACAATACAAGGCGTATAAGAAAGGCGTCAGTCATTGTACCTTTAACCCCGATGGCCCCGGTGTGGTGCGGATTCATTTGATCCCACCGAAATTTCACCTGTTCCGTTCCAGCGCTTATATTGTGATCCTTAACGGCTATTATCTGCTGCCGTTGGGGTATTCCTGGGCGTTGATCCTTTCGAACTTCATGGATGCGGTCAATCAGTTTGACGGCAAACCCATCTCAGAAGCGGATGAAGCGGCTATTACAGAAAAGACCGTTCGTAATGTCCGTAAAGCATATCCGACTGTTCCAAAGGAAGATATTGAGGAGGATATGTATGCACTTTTGGATGTTCTCTTTGCGGTGGCAAGAGGAAATAATCCGGAGATGGAGGTTGAGAAGCTGTCCATTCGCGCTTACCGTGACAATATGACTGCACCGCACCGTATGGATTTGATGGTCAGCGCCATGACCGATGCCTGTGGCAAATGGCAATGTAACCAGAAGTGCATTTTCTGTTATGCTGCCGGTCAGGAGATGGGAAAGACAAAGGAGCTGACCACCAAAGAGTGGAAACAGGTCATTGACCGATTGGAAAAGGCCAGAGTACCTATGGTCACCTTTACAGGCGGCGAGCCGACACAGCGCGCAGATATTGCCGAATTGGTTGGCTATGCAAAGCGGATGGTAACACGGCTGAATACCAATGGCATCAACCTTACACCGGAGCTGGTGGGGCAGTTGAAGGCAGCAGGGTTAGACAGCCTGCAGGTCACACTGTATTCTTATGATGCGAGCATTCATAATGCTTTGGTTGGCAGTAATCACCACGAAGATACAGTCAGAGGTATTCAGCGTGCGGTAGAAGCCGGGTTGGACATCAGCATTAACACACCCCTTTGTAAGAAAAACGCTGATTATGAAAAGACATTGGCATTTATCCATTCCTTAGGTGTCCGATTTGTAACAGTCAGCGGCTTGATCTGTACCGGTATGACAGGGATCAACCATGAGGAATATGATCTTACCTCTGCGCAGCTTTATGAGATCGTTAAATCTGCAAAGGAATTCTGCAATCAGCACGAGATGGAAATGGACTTTACTTCTCCCGGTCTTATCGAAGCGGAAAAGCTGGAAATGCTGGGGATGAATGTTCCGATGTGCGGTGCTTGCCTGAGCAATATGGCTATCGCACCGGATGGAACGGTCGTTCCTTGCCAAAGCTGGCTGGGTGCGGATGCGTCTCTTGGTAATATTCTTACCGACCCCTTTAAGAAAATATGGAATCACCCAAGGTGTAAAAAACTGCGGAATATGTCCGAAACGCAGGCACTTAGCTGTCCTTTCCGGATGCAGAAGGGCGGTGATCGTGTATGAAAAAGGGAAAGGTTAATGCGAAAGAAAAGTACACGGAAGCGGAAATTCGCGCAAAACGCAAATTTCCTGCAGCAAACACCATTTGGCTTATTGTTATTGTGGTCGCGCAGATCGCACTCATTCTTGTTGGTCTATGTTACCAACCAAAGCCTCAGGATGTGATTCATCAGTATAATGTGACTGTAGAACCCCAGAAGGATGGCAGTTTGGATATTACTTACTACCTTCAATGGGAGGCGCTGGATACATCGGAGCCTCTTACTTGGGTGGAAATTGGTATGGCAAATGAGAGCTTCTCCATCTATCCTAGTTCGGTTTCTTCCAATATAAGCCAATATGACAAGTACATAGATGAGGATTATGTTTCTCTGCACCTTGACTTTAAGGAAGCTTATATCGGCGGAGATGTATTCACCTTTTCCTTTAAGATCAATCAAAAGGATATGCTGTGTAAAAATGAAAAAGGCTATTTTTACGAGTTTGTACCCAGCTGGTTTAATGCCATCGAGGTAAAGCACTATGCGTTCAAATGGCTGACAAGCAGCGGCAGAGACTATGTGGAGCAAGGGAGACTAAGCTACGGAGAGTACTGCAAAATGACTATGCAGTACGGTATGAATGATTTTTCCGGCTGTCAAACCGTCAAATATACCCCCTTTGATGACAGCGGTGCATACAACGAACTGCAGGAAGACAAGGTGGGTATTGCCGTTTTGTGCTGCCTGTTTGCTGCACTGCTGATCATTGCGGAAGTTTACATTATTGACAGTTATGTATCCTACGGGCGCGGCAGAGGCTTCCTCAGCGGCCACGGCTATTATGTCCACACCTACGGAAGCTCGAACCCGCACTACATTCGTGCAAGAGACAGATACAATGCTGCCCACGGCGGACGCTCCGGAGGCGGAGGTGGCGGGTGTGCCTGTGCTTGCGCTTGTGCGTGTGCTGGCGGCGGTCGCGCCGGCTGCAGTCAAAAAGATACATTCGGCAAACCAATAGAGACAGATATATGAATTGAAAACCGGAAGGCGTTTTGCCTTCCGGTTAAAAACTTTATTTATACATTGAATAGGAAATTGACGATGTCGCCGTCCTTCATCACATATTCCTTGCCTTCGCTGCGAACCAAACCCTTTGCTTTGGCGGCTGCCATAGTACCGCATTCCTTCATATCGTTAAATGCGATAACCTCGGCACGGATGAAGCCACGCTCAAAGTCGGTATGGATCTTACCGGCGGCTTGGGGTGCCTTGGTACCCTTTTTGATGGTCCAGGCGCGGCACTCGTCGCTGCCGGCAGTCAAAAACGAAATAAGACCAAGGAGCGCATAGCTGCTGCGGATCAGCTTATCCAAACCGGATTCATTCACACCCAGCTCTTCCATAAACATTGCCTTTTCATCGGGATCATCCAGCTCCGCAATGTCGGCTTCCAATTTTGCGCAGATGGGGATCAGCTGGCTGCCTTCCTCGTCAGCCAATGCTTTCACAGCCATATAGTGACGGTTTTCTTCCGGCTCGTTGATCTCGGCTTCTGCCAAGTTGGCAACGTAAATGGTCTTTTTCAGGGTCAGCAAATCGGAGGTGCCAATGATGGCCATATCATCCTCGTTGCAGTCCAGCGTTCGTGCCAGCTTGCCTTGATTGAGGTGATTGAGCAGCTCAGTAAAGAGTTCAACTTCGTGGGCGAAACGCTTATCGCCGCCTTTCATAGCCTTCTGGGCCTTGTCGATCCGGCGCTCCACCATTTCAATATCGGCCATTACCAGCTCAAGGTTAATAATGTCGATGTCCCGGAGAGGATCTGTAGTGCCTTCTACGTGGGTTACATTGCTGTCGTCAAAGCAGCGCACAACGTGAACGATGGCATCGGTGGTGCGAATGTTAGAGAGGAACTTGTTGCCAAGACCTTCGCCCTTAGATGCACCCTTGACAAGGCCTGCAATGTCCACAAATTCGATGACAGCCGGAGTCAGCTTCTTGGGGTTATGGAGCTCTGCCAGCCAGTTTAGCCGCTCATCGGGAACGGAGACCACACCAACGTTGGGGTCGATGGTGCAGAAAGCGTAGTTGTCTGCCGGAACACCGGCATTGGTGATGGCGTTAAAGAGGGTAGACTTACCCACATTGGGCAGTCCTACGATACCTAATTTCATTTTTATCTATTCTCCTTTAAAAAGTCCTTTATTTACAAGGGTTTTCGTATTTGACACTTTCGGTTATACACCATTTCTACACCATTTTTCAAAAAATAGTGTAGAAAACGGCCTTGAAGTACCTACATCAGCGCCTCTAAAGTGCATCTTTTTTACAAAAGTGTATTATACTCCATATACTTCCATATTGCAAGCATTCTGTATCAATTAATGGGTAATTAATGGGTAATCTTTTTATAGGGTGCAGTACCGAATCGTTATTGTAAAATAACAAGCGAGTGAAACAGCCAGCACTGCCTATATATGACACGGAATTGGATATTGAAATGATAAGGATAGGTTTTAACAGCGCAATGTTAAAATGCATTGCTTGAGGCAACTGCCTCCTTTGTGCTATAATGGCAGCACAAAGGGGGCGTTGTTATGTTGGTTAACTTTGGTCAACCAAAATGACACACCGCCCTAAAGCACGAAAGCTTCAGGGCGGTGTGTCATGGGAAAATACTAAATATTCAAATGGAGTACAGCACTATTCCCAGTCCTGCGGAGAGAAGGATTAGTAGGATCGGGGATAGACTTTTTCTTGGCAACGGCAAACAAGGTCACAAAAGCGCATAGAACACCTATGGCGATCATAATGCCGTATATATGGATGTTTAAGAAAATA
>SVLZ01000004.1 GCA_015067665.1 Oscillospiraceae bacterium
TTGGTTCTTAAAAACAATCACATTTGAATCTGTACTTACAGAAGTAAATGAGACGGGCGGAGTTATGTTTGCTCAGGTCGGTAAAGAGGTAGATGGCTGTGATTTGTTTATCAACTGCGGACAGATGGATGAAAGTAGCGTACCTGCGCCGGATTTGACGAACAACATTTGGAAGTTCAAGTTTGAAAACGAATTCAAGAGCATCACTCTGACTCACACTGGCGAGTGCGACGAATGCACTGTAACGGAATAACCGAATCAACAACGAAATAAAAAGAGCCTGCGACGCACAAAACATCGTAGGGACACCCGTCCCCGGGTGTCCCTGCAAAAGAATCTCAAAACCAACCAAGGCGGTGGAGTTTTTCTCCACCGCCTTGATTTTGGCGCAATGCCGGGTTTTGTAGAGCGATTTGTTGTTATGTGGAGATTTCGTTGGGCGCCATTGCGGTTTTATGATTTCTTTTTTTAATAAGCGAGATGACAAAATCAATGCCGAGCGTCTTGATCAGCAGACCCAAAAAGGAACTGAAGAAGATGGTTGTCCCTGAAAGGATCCCACCGATAATTACGATGGCAATGTCTGTGATCAGTAAGGCTTTGCCAATTTTGAAGCGCGTATACTTGTTGATAATGAGCGCAATTACATCTGTTCCACCGGAGCTGGAATCTACATAGAACATAATACCGCTTGCAAAGGCGATGATCACAGAACCGATGGCGGCAGATAAATAGGGGCTTTTAATAACCGGTGTTGGGAATACCAAAATCGGTTCCAATATACCGATGAGGGCAGTTGTTAAAATGGAGCCTATAAGGGTCTTTATGCCCATTTCTTTTCCTAAAAGGATAAAGGCCAGCACGATCAGGAAAGAGTTGATCGCAGTTAAAATACTGCCGGGGGAGAAATGCAGAAAGGACTCTAAGATAACGGAAATGCCGGATGTTCCACCTAACAGAAGAGAGTGAGGGAAGATAAACAGCAGTGTGCTGCAGGCGTATAGAAGACTGCCGATAATAATAAATATGTAATCCTTAATAGATGTTACCCGTGCGGGCCGGTTTTCATGGCGCATGTTACCTCCTATGTTATGCGTAATAGTTCGTTTTATAGAAGAATCTCCTTGTTTGTTCCGTAGAAAATATCGGCACGAAAACTGATAAGGTTGAAGAAATCTTCTAACTTTATCCAGTAATCCGGTGCGAAGTCCATTTCATAGGAATGACCCCAAATGTAGAAAATCTGCGGCGTTTCTGTCTGCAGTTCCACAAATGCCTGACCCAGCTCCATCATTTTCTCGAAATCGAGATGGAATACGGTAGGGTTAAAGCGCAGAAGATTCTCCTGTAGATCAAAGCGGTGATCACAAGTAATGGTACGCGCGTATTGAATACCTGTATTGTGCTTTATAAGACCTGCAACGCGGTCGTCGTTATTCACACCGCCGCAGGGATATGCCATACCTACAACCTCATAGCCCGCGAGCTCGGATAGGTTGAGACGGTCGGTTTCAACTTGACGAATCACCTCGTCGTCGGTACATTTTGTGAGATTTTGGTGTGTAAGTGTATGTGCGGCAATTTCGTGCCCATCGTAAATGGTTTTTATATCCTCGGGATGTACTTTGTAGTGAGCAATGCGCTGACTGTTATGAGGAAGGATGCCTCTTGTGGATAAAAGTTCAGAATTGATATTAAAAGTAGATTTTAAGCCGTATTTATTCAGCAGTTCTATCAATCGAATATCCTGTGTAACACCATCATCATAACTAAAGGTTATGGCTTTCTTCTTTTCCTGTTCTACAAAACGCATATTAAGAACTCCTTTTAATCTGCGGGCGGTGCGGATTGCAGCTGACAAATAGGCATTGGCAATAATGATTTTTAATATCTAAATTGGTTCTGATGTGCCGTTAAAGGTAGTTGCTGTGCGCAGGCAAGCGTACGTATCCGCTTAATTGTATCTTCCGTATTTGTGTGCAGCGTTGTACATTGCAATAACATTTTCAATGGGGGAGTTGTCCTGTATTGCATGTGTGGGTGCAAAATGATAGCCACCGACGGACATCATCGTTTCGAGCGTTTGTTTACAGACAGCCTCGGTCTCCTTGGCGGTGCCATAAGCAAGAGGGCCTGCGGTTGAAATACAGCCTCTGAAATTGAGTCTGCCGCCAAATTTTTCTGCGAGATATTCTGGGGACATATTTGCTGCTTCAGGCTGAAGCGTGTCAACACCCCGGATACCGATCTCAATAAAATCCTCGTATGCCCAGCTGCTGCTTCCGCATGTGTGCATTATACTTGGCAGATTATAGGATGCGGCTAACTCAGCAAACTGCTTATGTATTGGCTTTATGTGTTTTCTGTATAGATCAAGACTTATCATTGGCGCGATCTGCGTGCCGAGATCCTCGCCGAGCCAGACAAAATCAAGGTGATCCTTACATTTTTCGATCAATCGTTCCATCATTTTGAGCTGGAAATCGGCACGACGCTTTATGAAGCTTAGAGCGGCCTCGTTTCCAAGAAAAAGATGGCAGAGGACATCCTCCATACCCATAATGCGACCATTGGAGTTGATGATATCAGGAACACCGGGGTTTCCTACATAAAGAGCGTACTGACCGTTATAGTGTTTTGCTACTTCAAGGGCACCATCGTAGTCAAAGTTGTCAGCGTCTGGAACAGGGAATGTATCAAAATCCTCGTCCTCAGCATCTTTAAGGGGGAAATCACAGAAATCCCAATAACCACCGGTGCCGTGCTGTACCCAACGCATAATACAGCCCTCGAGCTGATCGACGCGCCTGTTTTCGGGTGCTTCAAAAAGCGGTTTGCCGATATATTTTGCACCGATTCCACGGTAATCCACACCAAGTGCAACGAGGAGTTCCTCTTGAGAATTAGCGCCCAGTGCTTCGCAAAGTCGCTTGTTGATCCCTGCGTTTGCATCATAGCCGATGGTTACGCGGTCTGTTTTTTCGTAAGCAAAGGTGCGTCTGACACGTTCCTTTGAGGTCATAGTTTCTGGAGCTTTAATAATTTGCATCTTGACATCTCCTTGTTAAGATTATTGGATGGGAGGCCGTTTTTATAGCGATTGGTCTCCTTCAATATATTTCTTAAAAATAACGGAAAGAAAAAGGGCGCGAATATATGCCATACAAGAGAATCCAATTATCATAAAAATAAAGATTTCCCACTCCAAGGCTCCAGCGATAAAAAATGCTGCAACAATAGGCAGGGCGGCAAGGAGCAAAAACATAATGGAGTAGGGGAGGTGCTTGAGGGCGAGTCCAAAGGCAGCGCGCAAGTATCCCTTTACGCTGTTATTAAACTGCGCCAAAAGAGGGTAGATGTACAGCGCGGCCATAAAAAAGAGTGCGGAAAATATAAGCATTACAACAAATGCCCATTTGTATAGAACAGCATATTCCATAATATTCCACATTACAAAGAGATCAAAGACCACTATAATAGTAATTACAGACAGAATGAGATGAAGGAATATTCCTTGCTTTAGGTTTTGACGAAAAGCGTGGAAGAAATCACGGGTCACATATGTTTCTTCGTTACGAACCAGTTTAAGGCAAACGCTATAGAGCGCAGATATACAAGCACCTACGGTTACAATCGGTAGGCAGCCTAATAGGAATAAAATGTTCAGCCATATTAAGTCAAAGATGCGTGTGAAAAAGCGAAAAAAGCCGCTGAACAAAAAATTGTTTTTCAAACAGATCACTCCTGAGGATTTGTATGTTCCTGTGTCGGTGTATGGCCGGTTATTTTTTTGTAGGTGCGGAAAAATGCAGAATAATCACGGTATCCAATTTGCCTTGCCACATCTTTTGCCGGCATACCCTTCTGCAAAAGATGCTGTGCCAAGGCAATGCGCCGATAGGTGATGTATTCAAAAGGCGTTGTGCCAACATAGTTTCTGAAAAGTCGATTCAAATGTATCTTGCTGATGTAGAATTGCTCGCAAAGCATTTCCAATGTCAGATACGCAGTTAAATTCTGATTTATGTAATTGATGATAGGGACAACCTTTGTAAAGAGCGGTGTGCTTTCTGCGGGATGCTGGAAGGAATGATGAATCTCTGCAAGCTTTGCCAGAAGTGCCTCAATGTAAAAAGAGCGAAGCTTTTCCGAGAGACTCATAGGAAGATTGTTGCAATTAATAAGTGCATCCATAAAAGGATACAGATCAAATTTCCGCAAATTGGAATAGCAAACTTCTTGGGGTCCGCTGGCTTCGTTATCTGAAAACACGGAGAGCAAGAAAGATCTGTGCTGAGGTTCAATAAGCTTCGCGTCAAAATGAATCGTGTATCTTTTGTATCGGTCAACGGAGTTAACACGAACGCCGTGAATGGCGTGGGGCGCGAGCAACAACAGGCTATCCGGCTTTAATCTGTATTGCTTTCCCTCTACAAAATAGTCTGCTTCGCCTTCCACAAAGTAGTATAGCTCATAGATGTCATGATAATGCATCTGAAACTCCCGATCGTACTCCACAGTGTCGAGGTAGTGGAAAACAACATCAGTATTGTAGCTTACCAAGGATGCCATATTACAATGCCTCCTGTAATTGTTTTTCTATTGTTAATAATATCATGCAAAGGGAAAATGTCAATGGGAAGATAATAGGGGCAGAAATGCTTACATTTGGAAAATATGGGACAAAACGACCAATTTTATAATGTAAAACCAGCGGAAAATAGATGTTATTGATAAAAAATATATAGGAATACGGAAAATGCATTTTAGAAAATATGGTAATTTGAGCAATGAAAATGTAAATACGAACAATTCCAAAGGCAGAGGGTTTATGGTAAAATTACAATAGAACCAAAATAAGCAAAAGAAATACAAGTGTTTTTATGGGAATATAGCAAAAATGCTGATATTGCGTATATGCCTTTGCATATAAGAAATGGATTTTGGAGGATATGCTATGCAGGATAGAATTTATCCCGGACGGCCGTGGCTGGACACCGATGGCAATCGAATTCAGGCCCATGCGGGATATATGCTATACCACGACGACACCTTTTACTGGTATGGTGAGAATAAAGAGAAAAGCTTTTGTGAATATGAATTATGGCACTGGGGCGTGAGACTTTACTCTTCAAAGGATCTTTACAACTGGAAGAGCGAAGGCATTATTGTGCCGCCGTGTATAGAGGACCCCAATCATCCTCTTCATCCCAAGCGAATGATGGATCGCCCTCATATTCTTTATAACGAGAAAACCGGCAAATTCGTAATGTGGATAAAGATCATGAACCCCTGTGATGTGCAGTATATGGTAATTGCCACCAGTGATTCCATTAAGGGCCCTTATACCATCGTCAATAAGTGCCTCCGCCCCGGCGGTATGAACTCCGGCGACTTTGATTTGGTTAAATTCGAAGATGGGCGTGCTGTGATCGTATTTGAAAAGGTTCATTCCGATATGATCGTTATGGATCTTACAGAGGATTACTTAGATGTAACAGATCACTGGACCTCTCATTATCCCAGACCTTGTCCGCCTCATGTCCGAGAAGGTCCTGCAGTCTTTTTCCGTAACGGAAAGGGATACATAATTACTTCGGGAACCACCGGCAAGATGCCGAACCCGTCGGAAACGGCAACATTTACGGATATTCACGGGGAGTGGACAATTCTTGGAGATCCCCATGTAGACGATCCCAAGAAAACCTCCTTTGACAGTCAGATCTCTTGTATTTTCAAGCATCCGCATTATGAAGATTTGTACATTGCAATGGCGGACCGCTGGCTCAATGACCTTTCGGAGGATGGACCTACGGGTATTGAGTTTTTTGCTGCCAAGCTGGATCCCAAGTATCCTATGGATCCTGCGCGTCGAGAGCAAATTCGCAAGATGCGGATGGAGGATGTTACACAGAAAAACACAGCAATGGCGGACTATGTTTGGCTGCCGATCAAGTTTGAAGACGATGTGCCTAAGATCTATTGGCACGATGAATGGAGAATTGAAGACGTATTAGAATAATCCGAGGTGTATGGATATGTATTTAGAACTCTTAAAGCAGCGCAATTTACCTGCGCTCCGCAGCAGAGAAGAAATGCTCAAAATATTGCAGGAAGAGGAATATGGCTATATGCCCCCTCCACCGGAGAAGCTGACTTGGACGGTCCAACCGGATGTTGTGTACAAGTTCGGCGGTGACAAGGCAAGCTACAGCAGAGTGACCCTGCAATATACGCTTAAAGGAAAAACCGGACAATTCCCTGTAGATTGCGTGATTCCCAATAAGCCGGGAAAGCATCCTTTTTTCATACATATCGGCTTTAGCCAAGGGCTGCCCAATTATGGCAACCCTACAGAGGAGCTGATCGATGAAGGCTTTGCGGTTCTTTCCTTTGATAAAAACGATGTTACCCAGGATAACGATGACTGGACAGACGGGCTTGCCGGCATTTTGTATCCGGAAGGAAAACGGCAGAAGCCTACTGATCCCGGCAAGATCGCTATGTGGGCATGGGCGGCACAGCGCGTTATGGACTATGCCCTGACGGTAGAGAGCTTAGATCCCGCGGGCGGCATTGTTTGCGGACATTCCCGTTTAGGCAAGACTGCACTGCTAACCGCAGCGACCGATGCGCGCTTTGCGTTCGCCCACTCCAATGATTCCGGCTGTTCCGGTGCGGCGCTGGCAAGAGGAAATGCCCGGGAGACCGTTGCAAGGATCTGCGAACTGTTTCCCTATTGGTTCTGCGAGAACTATTTGAAATATCCGAATAATGAAGAGGAAATGCCTTTTGATCAACACTTCCTGGTGGCTTCTATTGCACCCAGATATGTAAGCGTTGGCAGCGCGGAGCGGGATGTTTTTGCGGATCCTCTATCGGAACTGCTTACTTGTATTGCGGCAAGTGAAGCCTATGATGCACAGGGTGTAGACGGCCTTATATTTGAAAATGCCCCGTTAACAGCGGGAAATGCATATCAGAAGGGCAAAATTGGCTACTATATGCGTGCCGGCACCCACTGCTTCAGCAGAACAGATTGGCTTGCACTGATTGCATTTATTAGAGAACATACAGGAAGGAACACGCAATGAAAGAGAGTCGGTTACATAGAACAGGCAGATTGATAAAAAAGTATTGGATCCTGTATCTGATGCTTCTGGCACCGATTGCTGCCCTAATTATCTTTCATTACGTGCCGTTTTACGGAATTTTGATGGCATTTCAAAATTTCAAACCAAGCTTGGGTGTTTCCGGCAGCCAATGGGTAGGATTCAAGCATTTTGAAACATTTATTAACTATCCGTATTTTGGGCGGTTGATCAAAAATACGTTAACGCTGAGCCTCTATGCGTTGGCTTGTTTCCCTATGCCGATCGCGCTGGCGATCATGTTCAACGAGATCCGCAGCAATAGATTGAAGAAAACTTGTCAGACGATTCTTTATTTACCGCACTTTGTATCTACCGTCGTGGTATGCGGTATGACGCTGATGTTTATTAAGGAAGAGGGCGGCCTCATCAATATGATCATAGAGGCCTTCGGGGGCGAGGCAAAAGAGTGGATTTCTTTCCCGGAGCTCTTCCCGCTCATTTACCAGTCCAGCGGCGTGTGGACGAGCCTTGGCTGGGGCACGATCCTTTACACAGCATCACTGGCCTCGCTTTCCCAAGAACATATAGAAGCTGCGCGAATGGACGGTGCCAGCAGGATGCAGATCATTCGGCATATTTATATCCCTCACCTGAAGCCCATTATTATCATTCAGCTGATTTTACAATTGGGCGGTATTTTGTCTGTTGGATTTGAAAAGGCATATCTCTTGCAGAATCCTTTGAATCTTTCGGCAAGCAGCATTATCTCTACCTATTCCTATGGTGTGGGCTTAGTCGGCGGTGAGTACAGCTACGCGGCGGCTATCGGCCTGTTCAATAACATTATCAGCATTATTATGGTGCTTACGACAAACTTTATCAGCAAAAAGGTCTCCGATGAGAGACTGGGCCTGATTTAAGGGAGGGGAGAGAAAATGCTTAAGAAACAGCGAAAACGGATAGAGCTTTTTGATGTAGTAAATACCGGTCTTGTGGTATTCATTACGATTTTGTTTTTATATCCGTTATATTTCTGCGTTGTCGCTTCCTTTTCGGCTCCCAGCGAGGTCATGGCAGGCAATACGATTTTCTGGTTTAAGGGCTTCAATTTTGAAAGCTATAAATATGCATTGCAGCAAGAACAGCTGTGGGTAGGTTATCGCAACACCATTATTTATACGTTTCTCGGTACACTGTACAGTTTGATCATGACGATTCCGACGGCCTATGCGATGTCTAAGCGGGACTTGCCGTTGCGTAGAGGGGTTATGTGGCTGTACCTGCTTACTATGTATTTTGGTGGCGGCATGATTCCTACCTATTTCTTGATCAAGAACTTAGGCCTGCTGGACAACCCGTTGGTTATGATTGTTGGAACGGGCTGCTCTGCATTTCACCTGATCATTACCAGAAACTATTTTACCAACAGCATCCCGGGGGATCTTTACGAAGCGGCAGAGATCGACGGTGCGAACGAATGGTTTTGCTTCAGTAAGATCGCAATGCCGCTGGCAAAGCCCATCATCGCGGTGGTGGCTGTGCAATGTGCCGTCGGCAAATGGAATAGTTACTTTAATGCATTGCTATACATTCGATCCGATGAGTATAAGCCTTTGCAGCTTGTTCTGCGTGAAATGCTGATCACCAGTAAGGTTTCTACCGGCGATGTGGAAATCCTGGATCCGGATATGTTAGCGCAGATTATGGAGCGAATGCTCTTGGCAGAAGGTATGCAATATGCAGTGATCTTTATCGCCAGCGCACCGCTGCTGATCGTATTCCCGTTTATTCAGAAGTACTTTGTACAGGGCACACTGGTTGGCTCTGTTAAAGGATAAATTAGTTTAGGAGGAACATTATGAAAAAGACAATAAAGGCCATTTGCTTAATGCTCATATGCGCTATGGTACTGCCTCTGGTCGCCTGTGGTGGTGGCGGTGGTGGCAGCACCCAGAATAACGGCCCTAGAGATCTGGAGTGGCTGAATCTGGAAAGCGACCTTCCCATTGTGAAAGAAGGAACAGAAAAGACGCTGGAGATCGTTATTCTTCATCCAGGCGCAGTAGGCACGACCGAAGAAAAGTGGTTCTATGAATTCGTTGAAAAAGAGATGAATATCAACCTTGATGTTACGGTGCTGAAGGATGGCGGTCAGCAGTTGACGCTGCTGTTTGCAGACGGCGATCTGCCTGACATCATCATCGGCGCCGGCTTGGACGAGGCAAAGCTGATGCGCTACGGTGCAGATGAGGGAATGCTGCAAAATCTGACACCCTACATCACACCTGAGCTGACACCCAATCTGTACAAGATCTTTGCAGAGAATCCGGATATGAAAAAGGCATTTACGGATAAGGATGGAAAGATCTGGTCTCTGGACTGCATTGGTAATGGCAACAGTTCCGGCCTGATCTCTCGTGCTTTCATTAATTATGACTGGCTGGAGCGTGCAGAAATGGAAACACCCGCAACACTGGATGCGTTTCTTGCAATGCTCCGCGCATTTAAGAAAACCGGCAGCGATGTGACACCTATGGGTGGTTCTTGGTCTGCAGAAAATCCCATGCTGATCCTGCTCAATGCGTTCGGTTATATTACCGAGAATCCCAAGGGCATGGATGTTGCCCTGAGAGATGGGAAAATTGTGCTGCCTATAGCAGATCGCGAGCTTTTCGGTGAGTACCTGAAGCTTTTCAAGCAGATCTATGACGAGGGCTTGATCCACAAGAATTTCTTTACGATGGGCTATAGCGATATCAAGACGATGATCGCACAAAACAAGACCGGCTATACTACCGCAGCGCCCTTTACACAGACCTCGAACTTTACTGCTTGGTGGGGAGCACAGCCTTTGACCAGCCAGTATAATACAACTGCCCAGTGGCCTATGGCTGATATTTCCGTGGGTGATTTTGTCATTAGCGCCAAGAGTGACAATGTAGAGCTGGCTATGCGCTTTGCGGATTGGTTCTTTGATCCCACCGGTGCAAACTACTATCTGTCCTGCAACGGTCCTGCATCCACCCAGCCTGAATATGTTTACAGTGATCTGGTTGCCGGCTATGAAGTAGATGCCGAGAATCTTATGAAGTACTACCCCGGTTATATTCGTAATCAGAAGAAATTCTCCAGCCTTGCTGACTATGCTGCAAAGCATATCTATTTGCTGCCCTACGGCTCTGTGGGCTGCTGCTTCGATAGTACCTATAATGTTATGATGACGCAGATTATGGGCTACACCAAGGAAGAGATTTACGCCAAGTACACGGATGTATCTGCCGAGGGTATTCAGGCAGATGTGCGTAAGGAATACAATGTGGATGGTGACGAGCAATTCCGTGCTGCCCTGAAGGATACGATGGTTCCCTTTGCCACAGCACAGCAGCTGCCCAATGCGTATCTGGATCCGGAGGTCGTTTCGGAACTGGCTAATGCATGGACGCTGGTAAACGAATATGCTACCATCGAAATCGCAAACTTTGTTATCGGAAGAACCGAGCTGAATGAAGAAAACTTAAACAAGTACTTCGATGAGATCGAAGCCCTTGGCGCAACAAAGATCCTCAATGCATACCGTAATTATTTTGAAGGTATCTATCAGTAATTCGCCAAAATGAAACATTCCAAAAGGAGGAAGCCCTATGCAATTTAGAAAGCGGTTGGCATTTTTCCTGGCATTTGTTCTGATGATTTGCAACCTGTGCGGGTGTCTGCCCGCACAGGAACCCACATTGGACTTCAAGGTGGAGGATGTCCGTGTGCCGGTATTTGAACCCTATGTCCCTTCTGAAGATGAGGACAACCATATTATGATGGGAGCTGCGGTAGGTTCCTGGACGCGCGACATTGTAAATGATTATTCCTATGGCATTCGTTGTTCCTTCGATATGCGAGAGAGCACAAAATGGAATCCGCAGGCAAATCAGGGTTATGTCGGAGATCCCGGCGTGGTATACCTATTAGATGGCTACTACGATGTGGACAGCCTGCGTATGAAATTTATCGGTACATATTATTTTGATTTGTTGGGCAGTGATAACGGTGTAGATTATACGCTTCTAAAGTCTGTCACCAAGGAGAATGCAGCTGAGTTTTATGATGAAGAGAGCCGCTGCACGCTTGAAAACCTGGAGGCAAAGCATATTTCCTATATCCGCATTATGTTCAAGGGAGCCGATAAGAATAATCCCTTTGTCAATTTCCACGAGCTCAGCTTCGAGGGTACATACCTTGCTCCAGGCCCGGTCTTTATTCCTGAGGAAGAAGATCCCAACAAGCTGCCGGATACTTTGATCCAATCTTATTTTCTGCATGGCACCTGGACCAGGGATCTGTCCACGGATGGCAGCTACGGTCCTGATAAGGCCTATGACAACAATGTTTTCAGCTTCTGGAATCCGCTGGCGAATGTAGGATTTGCTGACGAACCCGGCATTATTTTCTCTTTGAAGGCGAAAACAAATATTGGCAAGCTGGAATTTATTTTTGGCGGCGACAAGCATTATTTTGATGTATATGTAAGCCAAAACGGTGAAGATTACACAGAAATTGCTAAGATCAGCTACCTGAATGAAGAAAAGGCATACACGGTAAATGCCAATGGTGACCTTGTCTGCACTTTGGATGGAATAAATCTGGCAGATGTGACATATGTGAAGGTCATCTTTACCGGACGCGCCAGCGGTACCCGGTATGTGAACTTCAAGGAAGCAGTCGTCAGCGAGGAAATTACGGAAGGTGTGGATACTTCCTGGATGATCCCTGACCTGTCAGATGTAGAGGTCAAGGCAACCGTGGAGGCCTATGAGTTTACTTACAACGGTGCCCCGAGCACAGATGCTTATCATTCCGGACTCACCAGCGACCCGAGAAATATTTATGACGGCAACCTCGGCTCCATGTGGAATCCTGCTTTCAAGACACCCTTTGACACCTATCAGCCCGGTCTCGGCCTCCACCTGGATAACTATTATGATCTGACAAAGATCGTCTTTACCTTTGGCAAGAATACGAGCTATTTCAAGGTTTTGGTGAGCTCCGATAATCAGACCTTCACGGAAATGGCTTCTGTAACAGAGGATTCCCAGTATGACGCCGATCGGCAAGTCGTTCTGGACGGCCTGAGCGCAGAAAATGTTAAGTATGTACGGATCGTCTTCACCGGCGGTGCCTCCTGGGGTACGCTGAATGAGATGGAGATCTACGGTACATTGGCAAAATAGTCCTGAAATGCAGTAATTTAGTCGCAAAAATAACTCTGTTATTTATTAATAAGGAGGAAAAAGTTATGAAAAAAGCATTAACCTTAATCGCGATTCTCTGTATGGCAGCATTGCTGTTTGTCGGCTGTAACTTACTTCCGACTACCCCTACAGAACCCAGTACACCCACTGAACCCACTGTTGATCCCACTGATCCCCCTGTCGATCCCACTGATCCCCCTGTCGATCCTACTGATCCCACCGATCCTCCTCACACCCATACTCCGGGTGAAGACGATGGCGACTGCACCACAGATATTCTCTGCACAGAGTGCGGTGAAGTAGCTGTCCCCGGTGCAGAGAATCATACCCCCGCAGCCGATGACGGTGATTGCACTACCGACATTACCTGCACTGTTTGCGGCAAGGTAACCACCGAAGGTGCTGAGGCACATACTCCCGCAGCCGATGATGGTGATTGCACTACCGATATTACCTGTACCGTTTGTGGCAAGGTAACCACCGAAGGTGCTGAGGGACATACGCCCAATGCAGACGACGGTGACTGCACCACTGCGATTACCTGCTCCGTCTGCGGCAAGGAGACTACCGCTGCCAAGGATCACACGCCCAATGCAGACGACGGTGACTGTACTACTGCAATTACCTGCTCCGTCTGTGGTAAGGAAACCACTCCTGCTGCTACGGGACATACACCTAATGCGGACGACGGCAATTGTACCACTGCAATTACCTGCTCCGTTTGCGGCAAGGTGACTGCCGAAGGCGCTGCTTCCCATAGCTTTGGCACCAACGAGCCTGTCTGCACCGTCTGTGGCACCGCAAACCCCGACTATGTGCCTCCTGTGAAGATTGTTGATTTCAAGCTTTCTGCTGAATGGGTCGACAGCAAGATCACTTGGCAGAGTGTTCACCCGACCAAGAGCTTTGACGGAGATCCTGCAACCCGTTGGAATCCGCAGGTAAAGCCCGGTTACGCCGGTGAGCCCTCCATTGAATATATGCTCAACAGAGCGGCTGATATTAACAAGATCACAGTAACTGTGTCGAGCACCACAAAGTACTACTTTGATGTTTACACCAGCACCGATAATGGCGCGACCTACACACTTTTGGCGAAGATCTGCACAGCCAATGAAGCAAATGCCTATAGCGGCGCTGTCTGCACGCTGGATGGCCTGAAGCTGGAGGGAGTAACCAATGTTAAGCTTCTTCTGACCGGCGGCGGCAGTGAGTATGTTAACCTTTACGAGGTAACCGTCAGCGAAGAGGGCAGCGAAGGTCTCGACAATTCCTGGATGATCCCCGAGGAGCCTAAGGAGCCGGTAAAGGCAACTGTTTCTGTTCATGAGTATATTTCCAACGGCGTTGCAGGCACCGACGGTTTTTCTGCTGTTGGTTCTGCCAATCCTGCCTATGACGGCAGTACTACAAGCAAGTGGAATCCCTGCCTCAAGAATTATACCTCCGATACTGGCATCATCTTCCATCTGGACAAGAAGTATGACCTGACAAAGCTGGTGCTGACCTTCAGTAATCCGCATTTCTATGATATCTATGTGAGCTCCGATCACGAAACCTACACGGAGCTCGCCAAGATAACGAGCGAGACCCAATATGATGAAACAGGGGCCGTTTGCACTCTGGACGGACTGGATGCAGCGGATATCCAGTATGTGAAGATTATCTTCACGGGCAGAGCACCCAGCAACAGCCTGTGGATCAACTTCTTTGAGATCGAGATCTACGGCACCGTCTAATTCTTTCTTCTAAAAGAGGTGCAATTATGATTAAAAGAATTTTAGCGGCATGTCTGTTGCTTTGCCTTTTGGCAAGCTTGACTGTTGGTTGCGTAAAGGAAGAAGCACCCCGTGTAGAGTCCTCAGTCAATACGGATGCAGCAGATATGAGTGCTACCAATAATACTACCGGCTTGCTGGCTGGAACAGATGATTTGGGCCGTGTGGTGGATTTGGTTACAGGCAATGATGAGAGCAAGGATGTTGGTATTTTCTACCTAACATGGCTGGGCACTTACGATGCTGGCAGTCTTCACGATGTAAGTAAAATTTTGGAAAAGGATCCCGATGCGGCTTCTGATCCGATTCGTTGGCTGCAGGCTGGCGGCGGTGCTCCCGGTAACACACATTGGTGGGGCGAATCCCTGTTTGGATACTATTTCTCTAATGACCGTTGGGTCATTGAACGGGATGTTCAGATGCTGACCGATGCCGGTATCGATTTTCTGATGCTGGACTACAGTAACGGTGTCACCTATCCGGAGCAATGGGATATCCTGCTGGAAACACTGGATAAGTTCTACCGTCAGGGCTTCGAGGTTCCTAAGCTTACCTTTGTTATCAAGCTGAACAACAATACCTGCGTGGACTATCTGTATGAGAACTACTATATGGGTAAACCTGAATATGACCATTTGTGGTATAAACCCGACGGAAAGCCCCTTCTTGTGTGCAACAGCTTGTCTCAGACTATGGAGCCGGAGTACTACAAGTACTTTAATTTCCGGTATGCACAGTGGCCCAAGGAAACACCTATGAAGGTGGACGGACTGGCTTGGCTGGATGAAGGCACCTGGACGGAGGATGGCAAGAATGCGATCTTTGGCGGCGTTGATGGCCTCAAAACCATTATGACCGTTCAGGTCGCAGACCATCGCGGTACGGTTGCTTTCAGTAGTAATGCCTTCTACGGAGATGAGACCAACCACGGACGAAGCTGGCACGACGGTGCGCCGGATTATTCGGAAAACGCATATGTTTACGGCTACAATATTGGTGAGCAGTACGAGTATGCGCTCCAGTGCAACCCGGATATTGTGTTCATCACCGGCTGGAACGAATGGGTAGCGACTCGCCAGCGCGTGTGGAACGGTCTGGAGGAAACAGAGCCTGTTATTCTTGTTGATACAGCGAATATTGAGAGCAGCCGTGACATAATGCCCATGAAGGGCGGTTATGGCGATAACTACTACCTGCAGATGATGGATTTTATCCGTCAGTATAAGGGCGCGCCTACGATCAATATGGCGCTCAATACTGCGGCAGAAAGCAAGCCTATTACGATGGATATGGCTGCCGGTATGAATCAGTGGAACGCTGTTGGCGGTTACTATCTGGACTACATCCGTGAGATTGGCAATCGTAAGGGCTTGGGCTACGGCGGTCAGATCTACCGTGACGAAACAGGTCGCAACGATATCTACAAGATGAAGGTTGCAAATGACAGCGAAAACCTGTATGCTTATGTACAGACAATGGATATTATTCAGGGTCTGGACGGCGAGCACTGCCTGAGTATGTTTATCAGCACCGGCAACGAAAATAACGAAGCTTGGTGCGGCTACGACTTTGTCATCGGCCGTCAGGCTGCAACGAAAGACGGTCTTGTGATCGAAAAGCGGACTGCTGACGGCTGGGAAGTTGTGGGATATGCCAAGTATAGTGTTGCGCTTAACGAGCTGCAGTTTGCGATTCCGCTGGAGACCCTCGGCCTTTCTGCAGAGGATGTTTCCATTCAGTTTAAGTTTGCGGACAACTATCAGGGCGAGGATGATATCTTCTCCTTCTATCTCAACGGCGACGCAGCACCCTACGGCAGAATGAACTATGTTTATGAGAGCAAGGGCGCAGATGCCATCGAAAAGTTTGAGATAAACCCCAATAAGGCAACCCCGACTGCGAAATAATTCCAAAACGGCACCAATACAAAATTGTATTGGTGCCGTTTGTAAAACGAAAAGCTTTGGACACAAAATTGTGTGGTTTTTTTCTGCGAAGAACAGGAGAAAACAACACTGCCATATTTATTTCCTTTTTTGGTGATGCTATAATAGAGCAAAAGGATGGGAGGAACAGAGAAATGACGAACATTGAACGCGCAATGAATATTTTGCACTATCGAGAAGTAGACAGACTGCCCGCGGTGCATTTTGGCTATTGGCCGGAATTGCTGACGGAATGGGCACAGCAAGGCAAGATCCCACAGGAACTGGCTGTTGGCAACTGGGACGGCAGTCCCAAGGATCAGGAGCTGGACAAGCTCATTGGCTGGGATTTTAATTGGTACAGCACTAAGGGCAGCAATAACGGCCTATATCCTTGCTTTGAAAAGAAAGTATTAGAAACATTTCCTGACGGAACGCAAAGAGTGCAAAGCAATCTGGGCCTTATTGAACGCATAAAGCCCGGTGTGACTTCCATCCCTTCTGAGGATGACTATTTACTCAAGGATAGAGAGGCCTTTGAAACACTCTATCGCCCGAAAATGCAATTTACTCCGGAGCGTGTGAATCTGGATTACTATAAAAGCTTTAATGAGACCCGGCCTAAGGACAGACCTGTCGGTCTGTGCCTCGGAAGTGTCTTGGGACAGATCCGGGATATGGTTTCTGTGGTTGGTCTTAGTTATCTTATGTACGATGATGACGAGGATCTGCTGGCGGATATTATCGATACATATGCAGAAATGCAGTATCAGTGCGTAAAAACCATTTTGGAAACCGGTGCGAAGTTTGACTTCGCCCATTATTGGGAGGATATTTGTTTTAAGAACGGTCCGCTGATCTCTCCCGATAAATTTGAGGAGCTGTGCGCCAAGCACTATAAAAAGAGAAATGACTTGTGCCATCAGTACGGAATTGATATAATTTCTTTAGACTGCGATGGTGTAACGGAAAAACTGCTGCCGATCTGGTTCGAAAACGGTGTCAATACTATGTTCCCCATCGAGATCGGTGTTTGGGGCGATCAATTCGAGCCGGCACGGAAAAAGTACGGAAACGGTATGCTGGGTGTGGGTGCAATGGATAAGACAGCGCTGCGGAAGGATAAGGCGGCTGTAGATGCAGAGATAGAACGAATAAAGCGCCTCACAGCAATGGGCGGCTTTATTCCTTGTCCCGACCACCGGCTGATGCCCGGAACGAAATTTGAGCTTGTGCAGTACTATGCTGAGCAAATCAAGAATATCCGGCTTTGAGTTTTCATTTGGGTACATAAGAGGGGGGGCACCCCATATGCGCGACTTCCCGGAAGAAAATTTTATTACACAAATTACAACTACATATGAAGATATCTATAATCCTGACTTGCCCTTTTCGCAGCTATATGTATGCGATGCGGTGCAGCTCAGCGTTGTGGTGGACGGTTGCGGAATCCACAAGGTCCTCAATGAAGCGACGGAGTGCCACGCGGGAGATATGTATATCATAGGCAGCGGTGTCCATCACGGCTATTTTGCAAAAAGTAAGGATGAAAAGCCTACGGTCTATAGCATTCGCTTTTGTCCCGCACAGCTTTTTGGAAAACAGTGGGCAGACCCGGACAGTACGCATTTTTGCTACGGTGTGTTTCCCGATCGTGTGCCGGTATCCTATGCGCTGCTCAATTCCAATGCAATGCGTACATTTTTGGAATCCTTCAAGGCCATAGGGGAAGAGCTGACGCAAAAGGATATGCATTGGCAAGCAGCAGCGATTTCTCAATTAAAGCTAATGCTTATTTCCGTTGCCAGATATATCAATATGGCGGATACAACGGCAAATGACCACTCTGAGGAATGGATAACGGTATCTGCGGCGATGCGGCTGATTATGGAGCGCTGCAGCGACAGCAATATGACACTGGAGTCCATCGCATCTGCGCTTTATGTCAGTCGGTCTCATCTGAGCAGAATGTTTCCAAAGGTGACGGGAGAATCCTTTATGGAGTATGTGCGGAAAACAAGGATATCCTTGGCTTGTCGCCTGCTGAGTACCACTGCGCTGACAAATGAGCAGATTGTAGAAAAATGCGGACTGAAAGACGTTCCCTCTTTTTACCGGGGTTTTAAGACCTATATGGGGATGACCCCTTATCAGTACAGAATGTCGCAGCAAGCCGACGGTGACAACAGCGCGATAGGCATATACCTGCAGATTTCTGAGAGCTTGCAAAGAGGAAAAGTCAAGCAGGTAGAAGAGCTGGTGCAAACGGCTATTGCGCAGGGTTGCTTAGCCACGGAAATTCTCGATGAAGGACTTATGACCGGAATGAATGCCGTCGGTGAGAAGTTTAAGAATAATGAGGTCTATGTCCCGGAGGTGCTGGTAGCCGCCAGATGTATGAATGCCGGTGTACAGCTCCTAAAACCGCTATTGGTAGCAGACGGCACGAAGGCAGCCGGTAAGGTCTGCATCGGCACGGTGCAGGGAGATCTCCACGACATCGGTAAAAACATCGTAAAGCTTATGATGGAAGGAAAAGGCTTGGAGGTCGTGGATCTGGGCACGGATGTGGCACCGGAAGTCTTTATCCGTGCCGCCATCGAGGAAAAATGTCGGGTGATCTGCTGCTCCGCGCTTTTGACGACTACAATGGGTGTGATCGGAGATGTGGTAAAGGCGGCAGATACCGCCGGGATCCGCCCAAAAGTAAAAATAATGATCGGCGGCGCACCGATAACCCAGGATTTCTGCGATCAAATAGGGGCGGATGTGTACACCTCCGATGCTGCCAGTGCAGCAGATGCGGCAGTGGCACTTTGTCAACAATAAAGAATAAATTCATAAAGGA
Source organism: Oscillospiraceae bacterium (assembly GCA_015067665.1). GTDB lineage: Bacteria > Bacillota > Clostridia > Oscillospirales > Oscillospiraceae > Faecousia. Next base: position 18,889 of record SVLZ01000004.1, read on the forward strand.
GAAAAGCGTTATGCGTATTTATATGGAAATTTCTGAGAACCTGCAGAAGGGTAAGAATAAGATCGTCAAAGAGCTGGTGCAGCAAGCCATCGATCAAGGCTGTCCTGCCGCTGAGATCCTCAACGATGCACTGATGGCAGGCATGAATATTATCGGTGAAAAGTTTAAGAACAACGAGGTGTATGTCCCGGAGGTGCTGGTAGCCGCCAGATGTATGAATTCCGGTGTGCAGCTTCTAAAGCCTCTTTTGGTGGCAGACGGTGTGCAGGCGACCGGCAAGGTGTGCATCGGCACGGTGCAGGGCGACCTTCACGACATCGGCAAGAACATCGTAAAGCTTATGATGGAAGGTAAAGGTCTTGAGGTGGTGGATCTTGGCACAGATGTTGCCCCTGAAGCCTTTGTACAGGCAGCCATCGAGCATGGCTGTCAGGTGATTTGCTGCTCTGCGCTGCTGACCACTACTATGGATGTCATGGCAGAGGTCGTTAAGGCGGCAGATGCTGCCGGTATCCGACCCGGTGTAAAGATCATGGTAGGTGGCGCACCGATCACACAGGATTTCTGTAATCAGATTGGCGCGGATGTCTACACCTCCGACGCTGCCAGCGCAGCGGACGCGGCAGTGGCCCTTTGTCAGTAATATGGAAAAGTATTTTAGTCATCCCGATATTTTTGAATGTAAGGTGATCCCGGCCAACGACATTCCCTTTGAGCAGTCTGTGGCAGATGCCTGCAAGTCAAACCAGTGCGGTAAGTACGGTACTTGCTGGACCTGCCCGCCCGGTGCAGGGCAGTTTCAGGAGCTGGAAAAGAAAATTAAGACCTATGAAACGGCGGTGGTCTTTACCTGCAAGTATGACCTGGAGGATCCTTTCGATTTTGAAGGTATGATCGACGGTCAGCAGAAAACCATGCAGGTGCTCCGCGACATTATGGATGCTCTGCAGGCAGACGGAAAGAAATTCTTGGCGCTGGGGTGCGAGGGCTGCAATCTGTGCAAGAAATGCACCTATCCCGATGCGCCTTGTCGCTACCCGGAAAAGGCGGTTGTTTCTGTGGAGGCCTGCGGCATCCATGTGGTAAACCTTTCTAAAAATATTGGGATCAAGTATAATAACGGTGTGAATACCGTCACCTACTTTTGTGTTGTTTTGTTTTCGGAGGCGCTATGAAAAAAATCACAAAAGCATTATTACAGAACAAAAATAGAACGGTACCGATCTTGACTTTCCCCTCTGCGCAGCTTTTGGGGATCCGTGTTAAGGAACTGATCGGCTCTGCCGAAATGCAGGCGAAGGGTATGGAAGCAATTTATAAGCGTTGTCCCATTGGTGCGGCGCTGAATATGATGGATCTTTCCGTAGAAGCAGAAGCTTTTGGCGCAAAAATACGCATCTATGAGGATGAGATCCCTGCTGTTGAAAGTGGCATCATTGATGACATCTGCGATGCAGAGGACATCGCCGTGCCCCAAATAGGCGCAGGCAGAACGGCTATCTACATCGACGGCATTCGCAAGGCAAAGGAAAGAATTACGGATATTCCTGTATTTTGCGGTGTGATTGGTCCCTACTCATTGGCTGGCAGGCTTTTTGATATGACAGAGCTGATGATGGAGTGCTACGATAGCCCGGATGAAGTGAAGATTTTGTTGGAAAAATGTTCGGAGTTTATTATTGCCTATATTAAGGCTTATAGGGAAGCCGGCGCAGACGGTGTGGTAATGGCAGAGCCGGCAGCAGGCTTGCTCTCTCCTGCACTTGCCGAGGAATTTTCTACCTGCTATGTGCAGAAGATCATCGAGGCGGTGAATAGCCCGGATTTTGTGTTCTGCTATCATAACTGCGGCAGTGCCGCCAGTGATATGATGGGTGCATTTGCCACTTTGGATGCAGATATTTTCCATTTCGGCAATGTGGTGGATATTGAAAAGGCCTGCCGGAGTTTACCGAAGGACAAGGTAATTATGGGTAATGTTGACCCGGTGCTGTTTCGAACCGGCACACCGGAAACGGTGGCTGGGGACACAAAGCGGGCGTATAACCTATGCAATCAGTATGAAAACTTCATAATTTCCACAGGCTGCGATGTCCCTGCGGCATCTTCTTGGGAAAATATCGACGCTTATTTCAGTAAGGTAACAGAGCTTTATGCATAAGGTAATCATTGACGGCAAGGCTTTTTGTGCTGCCGACGGACAAAAATTATCCACACTGCTTAGGGGCACAGAGTTTTCTGTGCCCCATCCGTGCGGTGGCAGGGGTGTCTGCAAAAAGTGTACCGTTGTCGTAAACGGAAAGCCGGAACTTGCCTGTCAATACGAAATTCATTCGGATATTACGGTACATATCCCCGCACATACGGAAATACTGTCGGAAACCGGTGCTGTAGAAACGGGAAAGATGACAGAAAATATGTGCTTTGCCTTGGATGTTGGAACGACTACACTGGCACTTGCGCTGGTTTCGCTGGATCGGGGAGAAATTGTAAAGGTGCTGACCCGCACCAACCCTCAGACAGCTTTTGGTGCGGATGTAATGAGCCGCATTGATTATTGCGGTAAAAACGGCGTGGAGAAGCTCCAAAATGTGGTTGCGAAAAGAGTCAGCGAGATGATTGCAGATTTTGGACTGCCAATCATCGATATGATGTATGTGTCGGGAAATGCCACGATGCTCCATCTGCTTTTCGGTGTTGATCCGTCATCTATGGGGAAAGCACCTTATACACCTGCTTTTTTGGAAAGCAAGTGTATCCAAGCGGAGGTTCTTGGCATAACTGGGGTAAAGGGTCTTATTTCTCTGCCGTCTATTTCTGCCTTTGTAGGCGCGGATCTGGTGGCGGGACTGAACTATGTAGGAATGCCCCAAAAGGGAAAATATAATTTACTCATCGATCTGGGAACGAACGCAGAAATTGTGCTTTATTCCCGGGATGAAGCTGTTTGTACTGCCGCTGCAGCAGGTCCTTGCTTTGAGGGCGCAAACATCCGATGCGGTATGGGTGCGGAAGATGGTGCCATTTGGGCATATGAAAAAGGTGAAATAAAAACCATCGGCAATGTTCCTGCAAAGGGAATTTGCGGCACAGGGCTTATTGATATTATGGCCTCGCTTTTGAAAAACGAAACGATCGAAGAAAGTGGCTATATGGAAGAAGATTTCTATTTAACAGAAGAGATCTATCTCTGTCAAGCAGATGTGCGGCAGTTCCAAGTGGCAAAATCTGCGGTATGCTCTGCAGTGCTGACACTAATGGAGAAATTGGGCGTTGGGTTTGATGAGTTGGAAGAAGTTTATCTCTCCGGTGGATTCTCCGGGAAGATCAATATCCCAAACGCAGGAAAGGTTGGCCTGCTTCCGGCGGAGTTGATGAAAAAATGCATTGCCGTGAAAAACAGCAGCTTGCTGGGAACGGCAAAATTTGCATATGAAAAGAATGATCTGTCTGCTTATTTAGGCGCAGAATATGTGGATCTTTCTGCAGACCCTCATTTTTCAGACAGATTTGTGGATAATATGCTTTTTGAATAAAGCAAGGAGGAAAGGGTATGGAAAAGGCAAGCTTATTGCAGGCACTTTGGGATTGTTTGGAAAACAAAGAAAAGAAAGACCGGATTTTCCCTTTTCTTTGGGTGCATGGCGAACCGCATCACCGTCTGCAGGAAGAATTGGATGCCATTTATAACTGCGGCTTGCGTGCGTTTTGCGTAGAAAGCCGCCCCCATCCGTATTTTTGTGAGGATGCCTGGTGGGAGGACTTGGGCTTTATTTTGCAGTATGCAAAGGCACGGGATATGCAGGTGTGGGTGCTGGATGATAAGCATTTTCCTACCGGCTATGCCAATGCCGCTATTGAGAAAAAATACCCTCACCTACGCAGAAAGTGCGTGCGGGTGGCTTGCATTGATGTGGCAGGTCCTATGCGGGACGGCTGTTGCTTGTTTCCACAGATGGACGAGGATGAAACAGTTCTGTCTGTATGCGCCTACCGCCGCACAGGAGAAGGGGAGATTGTTGATGGCAACAGTGGTATGCTGCTGACGGATATTCGGGACGGTCTTGTATTTTGGGATGTGCCGGAGGGTGTGTGGCGCGTGTATTTTGTTATAAATACCCATCGCGGTCCTGCCCACTTTAGAAACTACATCGATATGTGCGATGTGGACTCCTGCCGCGTTATGGTAGACGAGATCTATCAGCCCCACTATGACCATTTTTCGGAATACTTCGGCAATACGTTCCGGGGCTTTTTCTCTGATGAGCCTTGCTTTGCCAATAATATCGGCTCTTTTGTAGATAAGCTGGGAACACCGACTCTGAATATTCCTTGGCGAGAGGATATGGTGACCCTTTTGGCGCAGGAATGCGGCATTACCGAAGAGGAAGCAATCTGCCGTCTGCCGGCACTTTGGCATACTGTTACAGAGCATACGGCTGTTCTTCGCCTTGGATATATGAATATTATCACGAAGCTGTATCGGGATAATTTCAGCAATATGCTGGGTTTATGGTGTGAAAAGCGCGGCATAGAGTATATCGGTCACGTTATCGAGGATGGCGGCGCGCATATGCGCCTTGGCTATGGCAGCGGTCATTTCTTCCGGGCACTGGAAGGACAGCATATGTCCGGTATGGACATTGTTCTGAACCAAATTGCGCCCGGCATTACCAAGATGGTACATTCTTATGCCAGTGCCTCCGGTAAGCAGGCAAGCCCTGACAGCTATGCGTACACCATTCCCAAGCTTGCCACTTCTGCTGCCCATTTGGACGAAAAGAAGCAGGGCAGAGTAATGTGCGAGCTATACGGCGCCTTTGGCTGGGCAGAAGGTGTGCCGGAGATGAAATATTTAACGGATTGTATGCTTAGTCAAGGTATCAATCACTTAGTTCCCCACGCATTTTCCGATAAAGTGGAAGACCCGGACTGCCCGCCCCATTTCTTTAACGGTGGGAAAAATCCCCAGTACCCGGTATTCGGTAAGCTAATGGACTACACGGCAAAGCATTTCCATATCTTAAATGCCGGCGTGCCACAGATCCCCGTGGCGGTCTACTATAACGCAGAGAGTGAATGGTGCGGCGGTGAGGTAGATCCGCTGGAGCGCGTTGCAAGCATTTTGGGACGAAATCATACAGATTTTGATTTTGTACCGATGGATGCGCTTATGACGGCCATGGAAGAAAAGGGAAAATTGCAGGTCGGCCCTTGCGCTTATCGCGCACTGATTTTGCCCTACAGTCAGGTGATCCCTGCCGCCTTGGCGCAGAAGATAGAAGCATTGACTGCTTCCGGTGTAGCTGTCCTGTACTTGGACGGCAAGCCGGAGCGGACAGAAACGGGAACTGCGCCTTCGTTATCGGGAAAAGTAGTAGCAAAGGCGCATCTTCCTGCGCTTATCAAAGAGGAGAAATGGGCAGCGGTGGAAACCACTGTGGCAGAACCGGATCTGCGGATACTTCATCGCGCAGATGGAGATACACAGGTGTATTTCTTCTTTAATGCCAGCTTGGACAGAACGATAGACACTTGTGTTGCGATTCAGTCCTCCGCGCCGGCAGTTGCTTATGATGCTTGGCTAAATACTTGCTGTCCAGTGGAAGAGAATAAGCTGACACTGGCGCCGGGACAGGCAATTCTTTGGTGTGTTACGGAAGAAAAGCTTCCCGTTACAGACACGCCTGCGCAATGGGAGAATTTGCCGGTAGAAAAGGCGACTGTCACCCTCCGTCAACAGGAAGAGACAGTTTTGCAGGAAACCTGTGATGGGATGCCTAATAAGAATTATGCAAAAGATTATCCTGCCTTTAGCGGTGTCATAGATTACGACTTTGTATGCAGTGCAGAGTCGGCAAAATGGCTGAAGCTGGAGCAGGTAGGGGAGACGGCACGATTGTGGGTCAACGGCATCGACTGCGGATGTGCAGTTCGTGCGCCTTATGTTTATTATGTGGAAAACGCTTGGAAAGCTGGGGAGAATAAAATCCGTATTGAGGTGGCTGTCAACCAAGGCTACGGCAGACGGGATCGTTTCTCCACAAATACAATTCTGCCTCCGATGGGCCTGTTTGGTAGAATTGAAATAAGCATTTAATACGAAAGAGGAAAAACTATGAACATTATTGACTTTACACCGTCTAAATGGATTTGGACGAAAGACAATCTTACAAAAGACCAAAAGGTAGTTTTTCGAAAGAAGTTCTCTGTTTCTTTGCAACCGGAAAAGGCAGAAGCCTATATCGCCTGCGATACCAAGTTTTGGCTGTGGCTAAACGGAAAAATGGTAGTGTTTGAGGGCGGTGTGTTCCGGGAGAGCAGACCGGGCTGCGGCTATGCAGAAAAGGTGGATTTGGCACCCTATCTGCAAGAAGGGGAGAATACCCTCGCGGTGCTGGTTTGGTTTTATGGAAACGGTGGCAGAAATAACACAAATTCCGGGCAGGCCGGCTTTATCTTCAAGTGTGATGCGTTGTCACTTTATTCCGACGAAGGATTTTTGGCTGTCAACCATCCTGCCTATGTGCCTACCGATGCGCCACATCCTGCCCACTTATTTGGTGGCGAGAATATCGGTTTTGATGCCAATTTGGATTTCGGTGACTTTACGGCATCGGAGTTTGACGATTCTGCTTTTGACCCTGCATCTGTTTTCCCCGATCAGGTGTGGGGCGACAGCATAGAATCCGAATTGCCTCTTTTGAAAGTATTTCCTAAGACAGAACTGGCTTTTCGCCTTACAGAAAATGGAGCAACAGCAAAGCTTCCACACGCAATGGCGCTGACCGTCAGCTTTGAACTGGAAGCCCAGGGCGGTGAGAAGATCGATGTCCGAACGGATCGGTATGCCGTTCCCGGCGGCCCCGGAGATGAGGCTTATTTCTTCAACTGTCACCGGATCGAATATACCTGCAAGCCGGGGGAAAATATCTTTGCGTGCTTGATGTACTTATACGGTGAAGAGGTGCTTGTAACCTTCCCGGAAACGGTAAAGCTTCAAAAGCTTTCTTTCACCGAAAGCGGCTACAACACAAAGCAGGTGGGTAGTTTTGTCACAGAGGATCCTCTCTTTAACCGCCTGATGGAAAAGTCTATCCGCACGCTCTATGTATGTATGCGTAATAACTTTATGGATTGCCCCGATAGAGAGCGCGGTCAGTGGATTGGCGACGTATCTGTGCAAGTGCCGCAGGTGTTCTTCGTATTTGACGACGAAGCTAAAAAGCTGCTGAAAAAGGCGGTCAGTGACTTTATCCATCTGCGCAAGGGCGATGTGCTGGTAGGCAATGTGCCGGGACAGCACGCAAGTGAACTGCCGGGACAAAGCTTGGTTGCCATCAGCGAATATGGCTTGATCGGTGAATACTACCATTATTCCAAAGACCCAGAGATCCCGGAACTGGTTTTGGAGCCTTCGGTAAATTACCTGAAGCTGTGGGAGCTGGATGAGGAAGGGTTGCTCATTCCCCGGAAGGGCAACTGGTACTGGTTTGACCACCGCTGGAATGTGGATGCGCCAGTATTGGAAAACTGTATGTATGTGGGTGCGGCAAAATATGCTCTGCAAATGGCTGAGATCTGTGGAGATCACCGCTTTGACGATTTCCTGAACGAACGGATCACGATACTTTCCGAGAATATTGAAAAGAAATTCTGGAAGGGGAAGTATTATGCATCCGGCAGCTTTGTGGACGACAGGGCCAATGCCATTGCGGTGCTGAGCGGTGTATGTCCCAAGGAGCGCTATGGGCTTGTGATGAAGGTGCTGATGACGGCATTTAATTCGACACCCTATTTTGAGCGATTTGTGCTGACGGCACTGTGCGAAATGGGCTATATTAAGGATGCCTACCGCCGTATGATGGCAAGGTATTATCCACTGATCACCAATGAAAACTCTACCCTTTGGGAGGATTTCTATCTGCTGGGCACACGGAATCACGCGTGGTCCGGTGGACCTTTGGAAATTGCCTACAAGTATTTCTTAGGCTTGCGGACGGAGGATGGGTTCAAGTCCTATACCGTTTCTCCTGTTTCGGGTATCTTCAAGGAGATGCACGTGACCTTCCCGGCAGGCGGCGAAATGATCGAAAAGCATATTGTTGAATGAGGAAAGGGCGTGTTGCAAAGCAACACGCTCTCCTTTGTTTTGGATCGCGGCGATAGAAAATTACACTTGCACAAATGTGGCGGACTGCTATAATAAGTAGTAGCAATACGACAAAATGCCTTTAGAAAGGATATAGGATATGAAATACGATTTTACTTCCATTATGGATCGCCGCGGCAAGGATGCCATTGCAGTGGACGATGTGGGCAAGATGCCCGGCTTTGCGCCGGATGGTCCGAAGGATGGCTTTGACCTGATTCCAATGTGGGTAGCGGATATGAATTTTCCCACAGTGCCAACCGTTCCGGAGGCGATCATCGCCCGTGCCCAGCATACGGCTTACGGTTATTTTTCTGCGACCGATGCATATTTTAATGCCATTATCCGCTGGCAGGAAACGCGTAACGGTGTTACAGGACTAACCAAAGAACATATCGGCTATGAGAACGGTGTTTTGGGCGGTGTAGTCAGCGCGCTGGGTGTCCTCTGCTCCAGAGGTGACAATGTCCTCGTACACAGCCCTACGTATATCGGATTTACAAGAAGCCTGACCGATAACGGTTACAGAATCGTCCATTCGCCCCTTAAAAAGGATGAAAACGGCATTTGGCGGATGGATTTTGCAGATATGGAAAAGAAGATCGTGGAGAACAAAATCCATGCGACGATTTTCTGCTCACCCCACAATCCTTGCGGCCGCGTTTGGGAAAAATGGGAAATTGAAAAGGCAATGGAACTGTATAAAAAGCACGATGTTTATGTGGTTTCCGATGAGATTTGGTCAGATATTATTCTCACCGGCAACAAGCATACGCCTACACAAAGTGTCAGCGAGGATGCCAAAAACCGCACCGTTGCAGTCTATGCGCCTTCCAAGACCTTTAATTTGGCAGGTCTTATCGGCAGCTATCATATTATTTATAATAAATACCTGCGGGAACGGATCGAAAAAGAATCCTCTCTTTGCCACTATAACAGCATGAATGTGCTGTCGATGCATGCACTGATCGGTGCGTATAAGCCTGAGGGCTACGAATGGACAGACGAGCTGTGTCAGGTCATTACAGGAAATATCGATTATGCGGTGAAGTATATCCGCACCCATTTCGATGGCGTGGAGGTCTCCCGTCCCGAAGGAACCTATATGCTCTTTGTGGACTGCACCAAGTGGTGCGAAAAGCACGGCAAGACAATCGAGGATGTGGAAAAGGCGGCTTGGGCTGTAGGTGTTGCGGTGCAGGATGGACGGATGTTCCATGGTAATTGCCATATCCGTATGAACTTGGCACTGCCCCTTTCCCGTGTAAAAGAAGCTTTTGACAGGCTGGATAAATACGTTTTTAACCCATAAATAATAGGAGGAAATGCTATGAAAGTACTGGAAACAAAAAATGCCCCCGGAGCCATCGGTCCTTACAGCCAAGGCTTTGAGGTAAACGGTTTTGTATATACCTCCGGACAGATCCCGGTGAATCCCGTAACCGGAGAAGTACCTGAGGGGATTGCTGCGCAGGCAGAGCAGAGCTGTAAGAATGTAGGTGCTATTTTGGAAGCTGCCGGTATTGGATTCGAAAGGGTGTTTAAGACCACTTGTTTTTTGGCGGATATGGGCGATTTTGCTGCCTTTAACGAAGTTTATGCCAAGTATTTTGTCTCTAAGCCGGCTCGCAGCTGCGTGGCGGTCAAAACACTGCCCAAGGGCGTATTGTGCGAAATTGAAGCAATTGCTGCCCGATAAATTATCCATTATTTTGTAGAGATATGCCCTACAGGGTGCCTTCTTTAGGAGAGAAAGTTTTTTATGGGAAGTTTACTACTCTCACTTATTTATGTGTGCTTCATTAGCTTGGGATTGCCGGACTCGCTCCTTGGGTCTGCGTGGCCGGTGCTCCATCAGGAAATTCAGGTGCCGGTATTTTTTGCGGGAATTATATCTGCAACTATCTGCGCAGGAACCATTTTGTCAAGTCTTTTCAGCGATAAGCTGCTTCGCAGATTTGGTGCAGGGAGAGTGACGGCTGTCAGTATAGCAATGACGGCATTTGGCTTATTTGGGTTTTCCGGCAGTAATCAATTTTGGATGCTGATGCTGTGGGCGATCCCCTACGGGCTGGGTGCCGGTGGTGTGGATGCGATTCTTAATAACTATGTGGCACTGCATTATAAGGCACAGCATATGAGCTGGCTGCACTGTATGTGGGGCGTAGGCGCATCTATAAGTCCTTATATTATGAGCTTTTCCCTTGTGCACTTAGAAAGCTGGAATTACGGGTATTTGATTGTAGCAACCATTCAGGCGGTGCTGTCGGCTGTGATCTTCCTGAGTATTCCTCTTTGGAAAAAAGGTGCGGAAAACGGTGAAAGTGCGCAAGAAGAAGTTTTGCCTGCGGCTCTTTCCTTTCGGGAGATCTTCGCCATTAAGGGTGCGCTGCCTTGCTTTTTGTCCTTTTTTTGCTACTGCGCTTTGGAGGTGACCACCTCTCTGTGGGCCAGCAGCTATTTTGTAGAAAAATGGCACTTTTCGCCTGAGGCGGCGGCCGGCTTTGCCAGTATGTTCTATATCGGCATTACCTTTGGCCGGTTTATTAACGGCTTCTTTGCAATGAAGCTTAGCGATCACTTTTTGATCCGGGCGGGCGCAGCGCTCATCGTTGCCGGTATCGGACTTTTGTTTATATCCGTCAGTTCCACATTTGCCCTCAGTGGCTTTGTGGTCATCGGACTTGGCTGTGCGCCTATTTATCCCTGCATTATCCATATGACACCTGACGTGTTCGGAAAAGAAAAATCGCAGGCGATGATCGGTATTCAAATGGCTTTTGCCTATACGGGCTTTTTGATCATGCCGCCGTTTTTTGGCGTGATTGCTGATTACATCACCATTTCTCTGTTGCCGGTCTTTCAGCTTATGCTTTTGACCGTTATGTTCCTTACCCACGAAATGGTGGCACGAAAGGATTGCAATAGGTAATAGAAAATGCCGCCCGATCCGGGCGGCATTTTTATAGATGCCCAGGGGCAGTTCTTGCAAAAGCCTCCTAAATGTGCTATATTAACTTTTGATGCGCATTTGCACAAAAAGATTTCTGGGAGATTTATTATGAAACAGCTTTTTACCCAGTATGCCGGACTTAAAAGAGAGGTTTATATCCTCTTTATCGGCAAGCTGGTGACAGCGATGGGCTCTTTTGTGTGGCCTATGCTGACCTTTTTCCTTACAACGAAGCTGGGCCTTGATGACGGCACGGCGACGCTGCTGATCGCAACGGCCTCTGTCCTTTCCTTCCCGGCAGCCCTTTTGGGTGGCAAGCTGGCGGACAGATTCAGCCGCAAGAATATCATCATTGTTTTTGATGTTTTAACCATCAGTTTTTATTTCTTAGCAGCGATCCTGCCGCTGACCATCGGCACAGCAGCACTGCTGTTTTTGGCGGGCTTGTTCCAGACCATTGAATCTCCTGCCTATGATGCGCTGAATGCTGATTTTTCCACATCCCAGCAGCGGGTAAAGGCCTATTCTCTTTCTTACTTAGGCTTTAACTTAGGTTTTGTGGTGGGCGCCAGTGTGTCCGGTCTGCTGTTCGAGAAATTTGTCCGGCTGGCATTTTGCTTAAATGGCGTTGCCATTGGCATTTCCACATTGCTGATCACACTGTTTGTCCATACCAAAAATGCTGTCTCCAACGACACAGCACAGCTGGAAAAGAATTACAGCGAATATGAGATGCCGGTGGATGAAAAGATCTCCATCCTTACCGTTTTACGGCAGCGCCCGGTGCTGCTTTTTATGATGCTGGTAGGCTGCATTGCTTCGATGCCCTCTAATTTGGCTGGCATCTTACTGCCGTTGCAGCTAAAGGACGCAATGGGAGAGGCAGGTGCCACGATTTACGGCTACTTAAATTCTCTCAATGGCTTTGTGGTCATTCTGTTTACGCCTATCTTTACGGTGCTTCTGCGAAGGCTGACGGAGATCCCCAAGACGATTATCGGACTTATGCTGTTTATAGCAGGCGTTGGCTTCTTCTCCCTGAATACGGCGGTGGCGGTGCTGTTTGTAGGTATGTTCGTCTTCACTTTGGGTGAGGTCGTTACGGTGCTGGGACACAATCCCTACAATTCCCGCCGTGTCCCGGCATCCCACAGAGGGCGTATCGGTGGTCTTTCCACGGTAGTACATTCGGTATGCAACTCCGCGACTCAGTATATTATCAGCTTTATGCTGATCCTGACCGGCAGTAACTACCGGCTTATTTGGCTGGTCTTTATTCTCTGCGGGCTTGTGGCGGCAGGTCTTTACGGACTGCTGTATCGCCCGGATAAGCGCACCTTCCCCAAGCTTTATGAAAAACAATAAGGAGAGAAAATTATGCTGACATTGGAACGGGCAAAAGAATTACTGGCAACTACCACTACCGAGGAGCATCTGTTCCTCCACGCGAAAAATGTATCTGTTGCTATGGGTGGACTTGCCAAGCACTTTGGCGAGGATGAGCAGCATTGGATGGCGATTGGCTATCTCCACGACTATGACTATGAGCAGTATCCGGAGGAGCATCTGCAGCATACCGAAGCGCCTCTTTTAGCCGTGGGTGTGACGGAGGAAGAGGTTCGGGCTATTTTAGCGCACGGCTTTGGGCATACAAACGATGTAGAGCCCATTACCGTTCTGGAAAAATCCCTCTATACTGTGGATGAGCTGACCGGCATCATTCAGGCAGCTGCCCGGATGCGTCCTATGGGCATTACGGATATGGAAGTTTCCAGCTTTATGAAGAAATTCAAGGATAAGAAATTTGCTGCCAAGTGTGACCGTGCCATTATTACCAAAGGCTGCGAAATGCTGGGGCTGGACGTCCGCACGGTAGCAGAAATCTGTATCGAAGCGATGAAAGCGTATGCCGACGAGCTGCAGATCGGTCCCAGAGTGTAAAGATTTTACAATTTACTTTTGGCGGGAATTATGCTAACATATCATAGGTAACAGTGAAATCGGAGGGAAAACTATGTCGAAATCACCGAAAAATGCCCTTACCAAAAAGCATTGGTTTGGCTATATGTTTGGCGACTGGGGCGGCTGTATGACCTTCGCTCTGATGTCCAGCATTTTCTCCATCTACTGCACAAATGTTTTGGGCATCAGTGCCACAGTTATGGGTATACTTACCGTTGTTTGGACCATTTGGGATGCAGTAAATGATCCTATGATGGGCGCGCTGATGGACAAGGCATTTGCCAAAAAACGCAATAAGCGTGGCAAGTTCCGTCCGTGGCTGCTGCGCGCAACGCCGCTGCTGGCAGTTTCTGCCATTGCACTGTGGACGGTTCCTACTTTTATGGACGGAATTCCTCTGCTGGTTGCCCTGTTCTCCTTTAAGATCCTCTATGAGGCGTCTTATACGATGTTCAATATCCCTATGGGCTCGCTCCTTTCTGCAATGTCCAAAAACGATGCTGAGCGGGCGTCTTTATCTTCTGCCCGTGGTGTCGGCGCTGCGTTCGGCAATATGATCCCCGGTATGCTGGGTCCTGTTGTCATCGGTATGTTCGGTGAGAATAAATCCACCGGCTATATGATCACCGGTGTGGTCTGCGCTGCCATCGGCTTTGTGGTCTGCCTGCTGCACTATGCTATGACTGAGGAACGCGTGATTGTAGAAGAGGAGACCAAGGCAGACGATATTAAGCTAACGGATATTCTTACAGTAGTAAAGAAAAACCGTCCTTTTATCGCGCTTTGTATCCACGGCGTATGCATCTGCGCAATGCAGTATCTGGCAGAGAATATCAGTATGTATATGTATTCTGCTGTCTATAATGATGTTACCTATAAGACAATTGCTTCTGTGCTATCTGCACCTTTCATGATGGGCTCTATGATCGCCGTTCCCTTTATGTGCAAAAAGCTGGGTCTTGAAAAGGTCATTCGTATCAGCTTGCTCATCGGCGGCGCCATCTGTGCTGTGTTGTTTGGTATGCATATGGTAATGGATGTGCCTCCGCTGCTCCACGGCGTGATATTGGGCGTTGGCTCCGGTATGGCAATGGTCTCGATTCAAATGCAATGGGGTCTTGTCGGCGAAGCCATCGATTATAACGAGTACATTACAGGCAAGCGCACCGAAGGCTCTATTTACGGCACTTTTAATCTTGCCCGCCGGATCGGTCAGACTGTGGGCTTGGGCATCAGCTTCTTTGCGCTGGACTGGATCGGCTATAAGCCTGCCCTGGATATGCAGAGCGCCGGTACCATCTTTGGCTTTAAGAGCCTATGCGTGCTGATCCCTGCAATCTTCATTCTTGGTTCTTGGGCAGCCTTTAAGTTCGTATGGCGAATTTCTCCCGAGACCCGGGCAGCAATGGCGGCAGAGAAAGCAGAGAAATCTGTAGAGGCTGGGGAGTAATTAACCGGCAAATTTTATCGGCACGGCCAATGCCGTGCCGATTTTGTAAGGAGAAAAACTATGGATTACATTGTAAATACACCTTGCGGTGCTGTTCGCGGCTATGCCGACCGGGTGGAGGGCACAGTGGCCTATAAGGGCATCCGCTACGCCACGGCCGGACGTTGGGAGTATCCCAAGCAGGTCACTGCTTGGGAGGGCATCTATGATGCTGCCCAGTATGGCGCTTGCAGCTTCCAGACCCGTGCTTTTTGCAATGAAGAGGAACTGCCTAAGAAAAAATTTTACCACAATGAGTTCCGTAAGGGCAATACCTATTCTTACAGTGAAGACTGTCTGTTTTTGAATATTTTCACCCCGGAAACAGCAAAAGAGGGGGATAAATTGCCCGTTCTTATCTATATCCACGGTGGTGGCTACACCGGTGGCAGCGGTCACGAAAAGCATTTTGATGGCCCTGTATGGCCCACGAAGGGGGTTATTGGTGTGACGCTCAACTACCGCCTTGGACCGATGGGCTTTGTGTGCCTGCCCCAGCTGAAGGAAGAAGCGGGACACACCGGTAACTATGGCCTGTTTGACCAAATGACTGCAATTCGCTGGATAAAGGACAATATTGCTGCCTTTGGTGGCGATCCGGAGAACATAACCATTATGGGACAAAGTGCCGGTGCTGCCAGCGTGCAGATCCTCTCCTGCAGTCCTTTGACAAATGGCTTGTTCCAAAAGGGCGTTATGGCAAGCGGCTGTGGCCTTGGCGGAATGCTGGCAGGTACAGAAGAAAAGTCCGGTGCTTTCTGGCAAGCAGTGATGGCAAAGTGTGGCTGTGAAACGCTGGAGCAGTTCCGGGCGCTGCCTCCCGAAAAGCTGTTTTCTGCTTGGGAGGAAGGTAAAAAGGCGCTTAAGGGCGGCAATGCGGCAGTGTTCCCCATTAAAGATGGGGTGCTCACTGTCAGCGGCGCAAAACCCCACGACCTTCCTTATATGGCAGGCGCTACCAGCGAGGATATGGCACCTCCGGTGCTGCAGGGTATGGCGAAAAGCTGGATCGCAAAGCGGGAAAAACCCAGCTATACTTGGCATTTTAACCGTCAGCTTCCCGGCGACGACAATGGCGCCTGGCATTCTTCCGATCTTTGGTACTGGTTTGGTACGCTCCCTAACAGCTGGCGGCCTATGGAGGAGAAGGATTATGCCCTGAGCCAGCAGATGGTTTCCTATCTCTGTAATTTTGCAAAGACGGGCAACCCAAATAAGAGCGGTGAGCTGCCCACTTGGATTGCCTCCGGAAGGGGACAAAATCGCGTTCTTATCTTAGGAGAAAAGGATACCCATATGGGGAAACCTGCCTTCTTTAAGATGGTGCACACAATGTTGACCAAAAAGCCGGTGGGAGAATAATTGACAGTTTGCTATCAAAACCTTCCCCCAAGGGGAAGGTTTTGATTTTTCTCATTGAAAAAATATTATTCTTGCGTTATACTGAGGGAAAAGAGGAGGGGTTTTATGAAAACCAAGCTGGATCGCCGTTTTTGGCTGTGCCTGACCATTTTTAGTTTGATGGGTCAAATTGCGTGGGTCGTTGAAAATATGTATTTCAATGTCTTTATCTATAAGATGTTCCACGCGTCTGCTGCGGATATCTCCAATATGGTTATGGCTTCTGCCGTGACTGCTACGCTGACCACCGTCCTGATGGGGCCGCTGTCGGATAAACTTGGCAAGCGGAAGCTCTTTATCTGCGGTGGCTACCTGATGTGGGGTATTTCTATTTTTAGCTTCATTTTCCTGCGGGAGGACATTATCAGCAAGACCCTCGGGATGACGGTTTCTGCCGCCACCGTAGGTGTGAGCCTGACCATCATTTTGGACTGCGTAATGACCTTCTTCGGCTCGACTGCCAACGATGCTGCGTTCAATGCGTGGCTGACGGATTCCACCGATGACAGCAACCGCGGCGCTGCAGAGGGAATCAATGCAATGATGCCGTTGGTAAGCATATTGGTGGTCTTTGGCGGTTTTATGTTTTTTGATCTGGAGCAGTCCTCCAGCTGGAGCATTATCTTTGCAGTAATCGGTACGCTGGTGACCGTTGTGGGTATTTTGGGCTTCTTTCTTATTAAAGAGCCGAATATCCAGCCGGTGAAGGACTCCTACTTGGGTGGTATCCTCTACGGCTTCCGTCCCAAGACCATTGGAGAGAATAAGAAACTGTACTTAGCGATGGTCGGCTATATCCTCTTTAACATCGCTATTCAAATCTATATGCCCTATCTCATCATTTACTATGAGGTATCGCTGCAGATGACGGATTATGTGCTGATTATGGCACCTGCCATTATTGTTGCTTCTGTGGTCACTGCCTTTTGGGGCAGAGTGTACGATAAGAAGGGTTTCCGTTTTTCCGGACTTTTGGCAGTTTCTGCGCTGCTTGTGGGCTTCGTGATACTGTACTTGACCCGCACCACGCTTCCGGTCTTTATCGGGTCGCTCTTTATGATGAGCGGCTACCTTGCCGGTATGGCAGTCTTTGGCGCTGTGATCCGGGACTATACTCCGGTTGGCAAATCCGGCAGACTGCAGGGTGTGCGGATCTTCTCGCAGGTTTTTGTGCCCGGTATCGTTGGCCCGGCCATCGGTAAGAAAGTACTGGAAAATGCGGAGGTCATTACAAACAACGACGGTACGACTTCCTTTGTGCCCAATGCCAACATTTTCCTCGCAGCTGCCATTGTTTTGCTTTTCGTCTATCCCTTCTTCTTCGTTAAAATGGAAAAGAAGAAAAAATGAGGTGTCAGTATGGCAAAATATGAAACAACTGTCCGTGGGGATTTTTCTGCGGTCCTTAATAAAATTACTGACGGCATCTTAAACGGCAGCTTTACTGCGTCTTTGGAGGACAGCAGTGATTTCAGAAGCGGTGATGCCCGATGCAGTGTTCGTGTCTTTGAGCGCTATAGCTATATGGGCTCCAACCGGGTCAGCCTGAATGTGACGGTCTTTCAAAACGGCGGAGACCCCATAAAGGTCTCAGCTATCACCTCCGGCGGCAGTCAGGCGATGTTTTTTAAGGTCAATACATTGGGAGAGGAAGCCTTCCTCGATAAACTAAAGGAAATTTTGGAGTAAAACGCACAGGGGCTGTTATGAATTCTTTTGCTTGACTTTTTGTGCGCAGTTATGCAATAATGAGTATTGCGAAAGTAATCTGTATTTGGAGGTGTTACATATGGATATGGTGAAAAAGTACTTTCCTTTTTCCTTCGGTCTTGCAGACGTTAAGAAGCTGGTAATTTCCATCCTCATCTATGTAGTGATTGGTGTTGTTTCCGGTATTGTCTGCGGCATTCTGGGCATCGTTCCTCTGTTGGGAGATATTGCTGCTTGGGTAGTAGGCACAGTTTCCGGCATCTATACCACAGTAGGTATCGTCCTTTCTGTCCTGTCTTTCCTGAAGGTTATCCAGTAAGAAAAACAAAGGTCCGCTGACTGATTTGGTCAGCGGACTTGTTGTTCCAAACAAAAAGATTGCTTTTATAGGGGGTATATGGTATAATTCTCGGTGACGCGAAAAAACAGGAGAAGAAACACACGATGAAATTGACTTTTAAGAAGCCATATCTCTATATTCCTGTGATTGGTATAGTGGTGATCATTGCGCTTTCACTGCTGCTTATCTTCTTGCCGGATGACGGAGTTCCTTCACCTACGGAACCGCCGCAAATGATGGAACCCACAGAGGCGCCGACTGAGGTGCCTACAGAAGCGCCTACAGAAGCGCCTACAGAAATCCCAACTGAGATACCTACGGAGGCACCTACGGAACCGACACCAACTGAGCCGCCTCGTCGTGCGTTTGTTACGGTTAAAAGGCTCAATGTTCGTAAAACCGCCGGTACTTCTCACGAAAGCGTGGATGTTTATACATACGGCACAGAAATTTCTATTTTAGAAGAGACCGATCTGAATGGCGTTCGTTGGGGTAGAACAGAAAAGGGCTGGGTTTGCCTTTGGTATGTTCACATTGGAGACAGCTTGCCACCTACGGAACCTCCCACGGAACCTCCTACGGAACCTCCCACGGAACCGCCCACGGAACCGCCCACGGAGCCTCCTACGGAACCGCCCACCGATCCGATACCTACAGAGCCTCCGGCTGCCTCAGTGCTGAAACCAAACCCCTTTGAGCGAGATGACTTTGTAAAAAACGGTCAGTTTATTTCCTGCAAAACAGAAAAAACCGCCATTGGTGTGGATATTTCCAGCTGGCAGGAAAATGTGGATTTTGAAAAGCTAAAGGCTGCCGGTGTAGATTATGTGATGATTCGCGCGGGCTTCCGCAGTACCGCTTGGGCGGGGAAGCTTAATAAGGATCAGTATGTTGAGCAAAACTACCTTGGTGCAAAGGCTGCCGGATTAAAGGTCGGCTTCTATTTCTATTCCCAAGCCAGAACAGCCAAGGAGGCCGAGGAAGAAGCGCAGTTCCTTTTGGACATTGTAGAGGGCTGGGATGTTGACCTGCCGTTGGTTTGTGACTGGGAGTATACCAGCGGTTCCTCCCGCGTAGAAAATGTGTCTCGCCGTAATGCTACGGACAGTGTCAAGGCCTTTTGTGAGAAGGTCAAGGCTGCCGGCTACACGCCTATGTTCTACACTGCCGAGTATCTTGTGAAATATAAGATTTATATCGAAGAGCTGGGCGAGTATGGTATTTGGTATGCAGATTATCGCAATTACTTAAGTGCCAGCTTCCGGGCGGATATGTGGCAGTATACTGCCAAGGGACGGGTAGATGGCATCCAAGGGTACGCGGACATAAACGTTCTGTTCCTGGAGAACAGCATCTTCGCGGAAATGTTTGAGAAATGAGAATATCCACCAACTTCACTACAGTTGGTGGATATTTTTTCGCCAGTATAAGAAGTTACGCTTTGGGCTAAAATTTAACCAACGATGGTGCCGGGGGCGCCGGTCATAGAAGAGAGAACTTCGATTTTTAGGTTATAGGCGCGAGCCATTTCTACACTGCGGTCATGGAGGACTTGTGCGCCGTTTTGGATGAGCCCGAGCATTTCTTCATAGCTTATCTCAGAGAAACGCTGGGCATCGGGGTAGCGGCGGGGATCCCGGTCATAAATGCCGTCCACATCGGTAAAAATCTGGCAAAGGTCTGCACGCAGAAAGGCGGCCAATGCAACAGCGGTGGTATCCGAACCGCCCCGACCTAAGGTCGTGATGTCGCCGTGCCGGTTTATACCCTGAAACCCGGCAACAACGACTACATTTCTTTTTTCCAGTTCTGTTAAAATGCGGTCATTGCACAGCTCCAAAATCCGTGCGTTGCCATAAACCGCATCTGTAAGGATACCTGCCTGCCAGCCGCACAGACTGACTGCACAGACACCCAGTGTCTCTAAAGTCATAGAGAGAAGGGAAGCGGAAAGCTGCTCACCGGCAGCGAGATAGGCATCCATTTCTCGCGCTGAGCCTTGAGGATTTACTTGGCGGGCTTTCTCGATCAGTTCATCGGTAGTGTCTCCTTGGGCGGATACCACAACAATGACCTGCACACCCTGCCGGGCAAGCTTGCTGACCCGCTGCGCGGCGGCTTGCAGCCTTTCGGCATTGCAGAGGGAGGAGCCACCGTATTTTTGCACGATACGCATAGGAATCACCTCTGTGTCATTCTATTGGGAAAAGAGCAAGAAGGTGCGAAAAAACGGGCGTATTTTGTTTATACGCCCGTTTTCCATATATTACCCTGCTAAGATTTCTGCCTTAACAACACCGGATGTGTCCCGCAGTGTCAGCAGTAAGTCCTCCAAGTCTATATCGATATGTATGGTCTCTGCAGAAATGGTCACGACAGCGCAGCCGTCGGTAGGTACGATGGAATTGATGGTGATGATATTGGCATTGTGCTCGGAGAAGATGCCTAAGATGCTTTGCAGCATACCGGGTCTGTCGTGGAGCAAAAGCTGGAAGGTGATGATCCGTCCGGAAGTCATATTTTGGAAGGGGAGCAGTGCGTCTCGATATTTATAAAATGCACTACGGCTGATGCCGGTCATTTTAGCAGCATCATTTACAGTGCCTGCCTGGCCGGTGGTCAGCAAATGCTTAGCTTCTGCGACTTTCAGGAAGATTTCCGGTAGAGCCGATGCTTCCACGATATAGTATTTTGGGGTGTTTGCCATGATGGGGCCTCCTGTCTTTCTGTAAACGACAATTTTCTTTGTCCGAATTACAGCTATTGTAGCATATATTTTATAAAATGCAAGTGCCTTTCTGCATATAAGAGGAGGGAATTATGCCAAAGGATTCAGTAAAATGGCTATTAGGTATGCTATTGGGTTTCGGCGCCCTTTGGGTGAGCGTTCGATATTTGCTGCCGGTGGCCCTTCCATTTTTATTAGGACTGCTGCTTGCATTGGCAGCAGAGCCGGTAACATCTCTTTGTACCCAAAGAGGTCGTCTGCCCCGGACGGTATCATCGGGAGTTGGTGTGGGAATTGTGTTAGTATCCCTGCTGGTGCTTTTTTCTCTGCTGGGTGCGGTGGCTGTTCGGGAAATTGGTGTTTTGATGCGGGCAATGCCGGATTTGCAGCAGACGGCAAGGGATGGGGTTTCCATGGCACAGACCCAACTGCTTCAACTCGCAAAGCAGGCGCCTGATGGCCTGCAACCGTTGCTCTCAAGGATGGCAGAGCGGTTTTTCAGTGATGGAACAGCGGTAATGGATTTGGTGACAGATCGCTTGCCCGGCGTGTTGGGTAAGGTGCTTGGCGCAGTGCCGGACAGCGCGCTGATGATCGGCACGGGAATACTGGCGGGGTTTATGATCTCTGCCCGGCTGCCGCAATTGCGGGACGGTCTGGCGCGGTACGTTCCCCAAAAATGGAAAAACACGTATTTTCCTGTAATTAAGAGGATCCGCAGCGCCCTTTGGGGATGGCTAAAAGCGCAGCTTCTTTTGTGCCTTGTGACATATGGCATCGTTGCGGCAGGTTTTTTGCTTATGGGAATCCCCTTTGGGCCTGTGTGGGCGGTGCTGGTGGCACTGGTAGATGCGGTGCCCCTTTTAGGAACAGGTACGGTGCTGGTGCCCTGTGCGATCGTGAGCATTTTGCAAGGGGCGGGGAACCGCGCCCTTTCCTATCTTGTTATTTATGGATTGTCTGCCGGGGTTCGTGCGATCTTGGAACCGCGGCTGGTGGGAAAAAATTTGGGACTTGATCCACTGGTAACCCTTTTTGCGATTTATACCGGCTATCGTTTCTGGGGATTCTTGGGGCTTATCTTTGCCCCGATGACAGCGGCGGCTTTTTTGCAAATTTTGCGTGCGGAAAAAATGTAGAATCCTATTGTGCATTGCTGACATTTTTGTTATAATACAAAGAAAATGATATAATGGATGTGTTATGCTTTGAAATACGGAATCTGGAATGTGGCGAAGATTGAAGCGGAAAATGTAAATGCGTTGGTACGTGCCGGCTATGCACCTCTGACAGCAATGGTGCTGTCCTCCAGAGGTATTGTTGACGAGAAACAGGCGCAACAGTATTTGGGCTGCGGAGATTTTCTGCCGGACCCCTTTTTGCTGACGGATATGGTGCCGGCGGTGGAGCGACTCCGCGCAGCCATTGCCTGCGGTCAGCGAATCGCGGTGTTTGGCGATTATGATGTGGATGGCATTACCGCTACCTGCTTGCTTACGGATTTTCTCCGGGAACAGGGCGCGGACTGCGTGCCTTATATTCCTGCGCGCCTGGAAGAGGGCTATGGTCTCAACAGCTTGGCAATTAACCAGCTTGCCCAACACGGTGTGAAGCTGATCGTTACGGTGGACTGCGGTATTACTGCCGTGGAGGAGGCATTTCTGTGCCGGGAAAAGGGCATTGACCTGATTATTACCGACCATCACGAATGTAAAGAAACGCTGCCGGATGCAGTGGCGGTTATTGATCCGCACCGACCGGACGGCGGCTATCCCCATAAGAATCTGTCCGGTGTCGGTGTGGCATTTAAGCTGGCGGCTGCCCTCTGCGGCAATCAGCGGCAGGTGCTGGAAAAATACAGTGATTTGGTCTGCCTTGGCACTGTAGCGGATGTAATGCTGCTGCAAGGTGAAAACCGCCGTTTTGTAATAGAAGGGCTTATGCAAATGAAGACGGCACCGCGGACAGGTATTGCTGCGCTGATGAAGGCCTGCGGCTGCAATGGGCAGGATCTGAGCGCTTCTTCCGTGGGATATGTATTGGCTCCGCGGATCAATGCGGCAGGCAGAATGGGTGAGATCCATTTGGCTGTTGAACTTTTTCTCACAAAAGATAAGCGCCAGGCGGAGGCTTTGGCGTCCGGCCTTTGCGAACTAAATCGCCAGCGGCAGATTGTGGAAACTACCATTTATGAGCAGGCGATCGAAATGCTCCCGGCTGAAAAACTGCCGGAAGCCGTGGTGTTGGCGGACGATACTTGGCATCAGGGTGTTGTGGGCATCGTTGCCAGCAGAATTGCAGAGGAATGCTGCTGTCCTGCGGTGCTGATTTGCTTGGATGGAGAACACGGCAAGGCCAGCTCCCGGAGCTACGGCGGCTTTAACCTCTTTGCCGCGCTGAAAGAAAATGCCCATTTACTGGAAAGCTATGGCGGTCACGAATTGGCGGCCGGCTTTACGATCCTTCGTGAAAAGATCGGGGCGTTCCGCGAGGCGCTGTGCGCAACAGCTGAGCGCTATTATGCAGAAGCGGGAGAAGCGACTGCGCTGAGCGGTGACTGCGTGATCACACCGGAGCTTTTAACCATTTCCAATATTGATGCCCTGAAGGTTTTGGAGCCTTGCGGTTCCGGCTGCCCCAAACCGCTGTTTGTGATGGAGAATCTGACAGTGGAACGAATCAGTCAGGTGGGTAGCGGCAAGCATATGCGCCTGCGGGTCAGAAGCGGTCGGTATAGCTTCCAAGCAATCTATTTTTCCGCTACTGCAGAAACGGCTTGTATTTGCCCCGGTGAAACGGTGGATATTGCCTTTACTGCCCAGGTTAACGAATACCGGGGTGAGCGTTCTGTACAGATGAATGTGGTGGATATCCGCCCCAGCTGTAAGGCAGAGTGCCCGTCACAAACAGACAGTTACCGTGCGCTGTGTAACGGCACACTTACCGCCGCAGACGCAGAAAAGCTGCTGCCTGAACGGGAGACCCAAGGCCTTATTTGGCGGTATCTGGCAGCCCATAAAGGTCTCATTAAGGAAACCCCGATGAGCCTTTGCCGGAAGATCGTTCGTTGGTCCGGCAAATCGCTGAGCTTGCAAAAGCTGCTGGTCACCTTGGATATTTTTGCAGATGTGGGTTTACTTACCCGAAATCGGCAGCATAAGTACATTCTGCTTCAGGCGAATTCCGTTGCAGAAAAAACAGACCTGAATTTGAGTCCCACGATGCAGCGCCTGCTGCGTGCGAAAGAGAGTTGAAACATACTGTGGAAACCTTTGAAAACCATTATGCGTCCCTATGTACTGCCATTGCCCGGCATATGCCCACGGCGGATATGGATCGCATTGACCGGGCAGTGGAATATGCCCGTGAAAAGCATAAAGACCAAAAGCGCAAGGATGGCTCGCCTTATGTGATTCACCCGCTGGCTGTAGCGGAAATTGTAGCGGAATTAGGCCTTGATGAAGAAGCCCTTTTGGGCGCGTTGCTTCACGACTGCATTGAGGATACCGATGCATCCTATGATGAGATCGTTAAGCTTTTTGGCAGGACTTGTGCAGAACTGGTGGAGGGCGTTACCAAGCTGACCCGCGCGAACTTTACCAGCAGTGAGCAAGCACAGATGGAAAACCTGCGCAAGATGTTTATGGCAATGTCTAAGGACATCCGGGTAGTGCTGATCAAGATTTCTGACCGGCTCCACAATATGCGTACGATGCAGTACCAGTCTCCCGCAAAACAGCTGATCAAATGTCGGGAGACGATGGACATCTATGCGCCGCTGGCTTACCGCCTTGGTATGCAGAAGATCAAGTGGGAGCTGGAGGACATTGCCCTTCGGTATATTGATCCTGCTGCCTATCAGGACATTATGGATCATTTGCAGGCCCATAAGGAAAAAGACGAGGCCTTTATGCGGGCCATTCAGGAAAAAATCCGTTTACGTCTGGCAGAGGTGGGAATCCACAACTCTACCTATGGGCGAATTAAGCACGTCTATTCCATCTATCGGAAGATGAACGCCCAGGATAAGACTATGGACGAGCTGTATGACATTTATGCGTTCCGGGTAGTGGTGGATTCCATTCCTGACTGCTATAACGTGCTGGGACATATCCACGACCTGTTTAATCTGGTGCCCGGTCGCTTTAAGGACTATATTTCTACCCCAAAGCCGAATATGTACCAGAGCTTGCATACGACTGTCATCGGTGTACAGGGTATTCCTTTTGAGGTGCAGATCCGTACTTGGGAAATGCACGAAACTGCGGAGTACGGTGTTGCCGCCCACTGGAAGTATAAGCAGGGCGGAGGAGATGAGAAGGACTTCGAATGGATTCGGAGACTCCTGGAGAGTCAGCAGGATACAGATGCTGAGGACTACGTCAGTTCCTTTAAGATCGATATGTTTGACGATGAGGTCTTCGTCTTTACCCCCAAGGGTAAGATCGTATCTCTGCCTGCCGGCTCCACACCTATTGACTTTGCTTACTTTATCCACTCCGGTGTTGGTAACGCCATGGTAGGCGCAAAGGTCAATAATCGAATCAGTAACATTGATACAACGCTGAAAAATGGCGATGTTGTAGAAATCATCACATCGAAAACTGCCAAGGGTCCCAGCCGTGACTGGCTGAATGTTTGCCAGTCCAATCAGGCGCGGACGAAAATCAAGCAGTGGTTTAAGAAGGAAAAGCGGGAAGAAAATATCGCCCACGGACGCAGCAGCTTTGAAGCAGAAATGCGTCGCCTGATGCTGCCCCTTTCTGCCCTAACCGACGCGGAGCTGGAGCAGACGCTTCTGAAAAAACTGGCATTTGATTCTTGGGATGATATGTATGCGGCTATCGGTTACGGTGGACTTACTGCCACAAAAGCGGTTGGGCGGATTCGTGACGATATTAACCGCGCTTCCCGTCCTCAGCCGGAGCGAACCGGTCCGCTGCGCCTTACTCCGGAGAACGAAAATGCCAAGCACAGCCGTCACAGCGCAGGTGGTGTTATTGTGGAGGATATTGAGTCGTGCATGATCAAATTCTCCAAGTGCTGCACACCGGTGCCCGGTGACTCCATTATCGGCTTCATTACCCGTGGTTTTGGTGTTTCTGTCCACCGGATAGATTGCCCCAATACCGCAAACCGCAACAATCCGGAAACGGCTGCCCGCTGGGTGCCTGTCCGCTGGGCAAATCAAGAGGCACAGCCTTTCGATACTACCTTGGAGCTGGACTGCATTACCCGTGATGGCCTGCTTTTGGACGTGGCGACCACAATGACGGCTGCCCGAGTCCGTGTGAAGGAACTGAACGGCAAGGACCTGCCCGGTGGACATAGTGTCTTTACGGTGCGGTTTGAGGTCAAGAATGTAGCGGAATTAGAAGCAATTCGCAATAAACTGCTGAACATCCCGGATGTGATCGGTTCCCGCCGGGGTCAGAATTGAGAGGACTGTTATGCGCGCTGTACTGACAAGAGTAAAATCTGCCTCCGTCACCATTGACGGAAAGGTGGTTGGGGAAATCTCTAAGGGCTTTTTGATTCTCTTGGGTGTTGGCCCGGAGGATAACGAGGAAAAATGCCGGTATTTGGCAGAAAAAGCCCTCTCTCTTCGGATTTTTGAAGATGAAAACGGTAAAATGAATCTGAGCCTTTCTGATGTGGGCGGGCAGGTACTGGTCGTGAGCCAGTTTACGCTCTACGGCAATTGCCGCAAGGGTCGTCGCCCCAGCTTTACGGAGGCTGCAGGCCCGGAGCTGGGCAACCGTTTGTATGAAAAATTCCTCGCAGACTGCACCGACTTGGGTTATGTACCCCAGCACGGCGTTTTCGGTGCGGATATGCAGGTCGCCTCGATCAATGACGGCCCGGTGACCTTGATTTTGGACACGGATGTGCTTTTGGACACACCCCGCAGGAAGGGATAATATGGAGATACTTGCAATATCGGTAGGGTCTTACCAAACCAACTGCTATATTGTTTGGCAGGCGGACAGGGAGGACTGTGTGCTTATTGACCCCGGTGACCAGCCGAAGAAAATACTGGAAGCTGTAGAGCAGCAGGGAAGGCGAATTGCCGCCATTTTGCTGACCCACGGTCACTTTGACCACGTGGGTGCCGTGCGGAAGATTGCGGAAAAAGCCGATTGCCCGGTCTATCTCCACCCGGCAGAGAAGAAATTGCCCTTTTTTATGACTGCCGGACCCCTCTATAGTACCGATGGCTACGAAAACACCCTTTCTGCAGCCGGACTGGAGTTTACCGTTCTCCACACACCGGGACATACTCCCGGCTCGGTGTGCCTAATTTGCGGAGATGTAATTTTTTCGGGAGACACCCTTTTTGCCGGCTCCTGCGGCAGAACGGATTTCCCCGGCAGTGACCCGAAGGAAATGGTTTTGTCGCTGAAAAAGCTCAGGGAGCTTCCGGGCGACTATCGGGTATTTCCGGGTCACGCAGAGAATACAAAACTATCCTATGAGAGAGAAAATAACCCCTATATGTGAGGTTAAATCATTCGTTGTCATTGCGAATCAGTGACAGATGTCACTGGTGTGGCAATCTAAAAATATAAGCCTATAGATTCCCGCGCCAGTTTGCGAACCGGCTCGGAATGACAGTACAAATGCGAGGAAGATTATGAAATTAGAGCTGGTTGGCCATACAGAAGAATATGCAGTTTCTCAGCTGCAAATGGCGCTGTTTCCCGGTATGACGGAGGGACAGGCCGTCTCCCGTCTGTATAGAGGGGAGAAATGGCTGACAGCTGTAACGGAAATCTGTATAGGAGAAAAGAAAACCCGTGCGGTGAAGAAAATGCAGGCGGAAAAAGAAGATGTTCGTATGCGCCGCCGCATTTTACAGCAGAGCTTTTATAATGCGGCGCTGCCCCATTTGCCGGAAGCGCCTGCCTGGGGCGCCCTTTCCGGTGTTCGCCCCACGAAAATCACCACAAAGCACCTGCTGGAGGGCGGCACACCCAAAAGCGCTGACCGCCTTTTGCGGGATACCTATTATGTAAGTGATGCCCGGCGGAAATTAGCGCTTGATTGCTCCTTTTCCACGGTAGCAGCTGTGGAAAAGATGGGAGATAAGGATGTGTCCCTTTATGTGGGCATTCCTTTTTGCCCCACCCGTTGTACGTACTGCAGCTTTGTCAGCCGTACAGTAGGGAAGAACCTGTCCCTTTTAGACCCCTATCTGGAGGCACTGCTTACAGAGCTTTCCCATACTGGAAAGCTGCTCAGGGACTCCGGACACACAGTGCGCACCATCTATATCGGTGGCGGTACGCCCACAACGCTTTCAGCTACCCAAATGGAGCGATTAATGGGCGGTATTTCCCACAATATAGACTTAAGCCGCTGTATAGAGTTTACAGTAGAGGGCGGACGACCTGATACCTTGGATGAAGAGAAGCTTCGTACGATCTACCGCTGCGGTGCAGACCGCATCAGTATCAATCCCCAGACAATGGAGGATCACGTCCTTCGCGCCTGCGGCAGACCCCACACGGCAGATGACGTGGAAAAAGCCTATCATATGGCTG
The DNA here is from genome assembly GCA_015067665.1 of Oscillospiraceae bacterium. GTDB lineage: Bacteria > Bacillota > Clostridia > Oscillospirales > Oscillospiraceae > Faecousia. Next base: position 47,168 of record SVLZ01000004.1, read on the forward strand.
TGGATGCCGGCTTTGCGGCAATCAATATGGACCTGATCGCAGGTCTTCCGGAGGATAGCTACGATGGCTTCTGCAGGTCGCTGGACCGCGTAGCTGCCTTGGAACCTGCAAATATTACGGTACACACCCTGGCACTGAAAAAGGGTGCAGACCTCTTTGAGAAGCGCGGAGCACTGCCCGGCTATGAGGAGGTTTCGCAAATGGTAGCTTATGCCAACGATCAGCTTGCAGCGCGCACCTACAAGCCCTACTATCTCTATCGGCAGAAATATATGTCGGGCAGCTTTGAAAATGTAGGATGGAGTAAAGATGGGCAGGACTGCCTGTATAATATATATATGATGGAAGAGCTTCACCCCATCCTGTCTTTGGGCGGCGGTGGTATGAATAAGGTGAATTTGCCGGGGGGTGCCCTGCAACGCTTCCATAACCCCAAATTCCCGGAGCAGTATATCGGGCAGTTAGACGATGTACTGCGTCAAAAAGAAGAACTGTTTGCCCTGATGAAAGGAAGTGTTTGAGTGGATACGCTGATTTCCAATGTAACCACCGTGACAATGAATGAAAAGATGGAGGTGCTCTTTGGCAGCTTCATCGGTATCTCAGCCGGAAAAATCACCTACATAGGGTCTTCTGCCCCGGAGGAAGCTCCGGAGAGGATCATTGACGGCACCGGAATGGTTGCGATCCCCGGCCTTGTGAATGCCCATACCCATTTGGCAACCACCGCTCTGCGCAGCTTTTTAGACGATGCAGAAAACAAGGAAGCACTCTTGCAGCTGCTCCAAAAGGAAGCAAAAATGGACAGCAAAGCGGCCAAAGCTTCCGCACTTCTTGGCATTGCAGAGTGTCTGCGGTTTGGAATCACCTCGGTATCAGATCTTTACTATTTCCCGGCGGCCACTGCGGAAGCTGCGGCAGAAGCAGGCATCAAGGCAAATGTGGCGCTGTCTGCTAACCGATTTATTGACGAAAATGAAGAATTTGACTTTGAGACTGACGAGCAATGTCAGGAGATTTGCCGTGTTGTTGATAAGTGGCACGGCTACGATGGCGGCAGAATAACGGTCGACTGCGGTATCCACAGTGAATATACCAGTAACTATAAGCTTTGGGAAGCGCTGGGCGCTTACGCACTGGATACAGGTCTGCGGATGCAGCTGCATCTTGCCGAAACAGAGGAAGAAGGGGAGTCCTGCTTGGATCGCACCGGCCTTTCACAGGCAGAGCTTCTTTCTGCCCATCGGCTCTTTACTGTTCCCGCTACCGCGACCGGCTGTGTAGCTATGACGGAGGCAGACCGCAAGATCTTAGGCAAAAAGGGTGTTTCCGCAGTGGCAACGCCCATCGCCTACGGTAAAATGGGGCATCCCACCACCCCCATTGCTGACTGCGTCAAGGCGGGGATGAATGTGGCGCTGGGTACCGGCGGCGCGGTGGAGTGCGGAAATTTGGATATGTTCGAAGTGATGCGGCAGACCGCAATGACTGCCCGTACTGCCGGAGGCGATGCTGCTGGGATGCCGGCTCCCGCGGTGCTGATGATGGCAACGGTCTGTGGCGCAAGAGCCCAAGGCCGTGCGGAAAACACCGGTATGCTGAAAGAGGGAATGGATGCGGACATTGTACTTGTGGACTATTCCGCACCGCACTTGATGCCTTGCCACAATGTGCTTTCGTCTCTTGTTTTTTCTGCTAAGGGCGGCGATGTGGCGCTTACGATGGTCCGTGGCAAAGTTCTCTATCAGAACGGTCAATTTCCTACCATCGATCTCGGCAGCGTTGTACAGACCCTTACAGAATATGCCATTCCCACGCTATTCCGGGAAGCGGAATAAAGGGGGACAAAAATGGAAAAGAATAACAATAAGCAGAGCTTCCTCCACGGCGCGGCGCTGCTTGCCATTGCGGTGGCAGTAGTAAAGGTCATCGGTGCGCTGTATAAAATTCCCCTAAAGGGTATCATCGGTGACCAAGGCTATGGCTACTTTACCACGGCTTACGATATTTACTCTGTGCTGCTGATGATCTCCACAGCAGGTCTGCCCATTGCAACCAGCCGTCTTATCAGTGAAGCCAATTCCTTGGGACATTACAATCAGGTTCGCAAGATCTACCAGACCTCACGGACAGTGTTTTTATGCCTCGGCATTTTTAGTACCTTAGTTATGGTGCTGGGCTGCCATTGGCTGGCAAATGTGATGGAGCAGCCCGATGCATGGGCGGCGATTTTGTGCCTTGCGCCCTGTGCGCTCTTTATGGGCATTATGTCTCCCAGCCGCGGCTTCTTCCAAGGACAAGGCAATATGCGCCCCACTTCCCGGTCGCAGATGCTGGAGGCGGTTATTAAGCTGGTTGTTGGGTTAGCTTTGGCATTTTGCATTATGCAGATCACCCGGAAGGTCCATTTGGCGGCTGCCGGTGCGATTTTGGGCGTGACGGTCAGCTGTGCCGTATCGGCAGCTTACCTTATGACAAAGCTCCAAAAGGCCTATAAGGTACTGCCGGAGAGCGGAGAACCCCCGGAAACCTTTGCGAAAACTGCTAAGGAGCTCCTAAAGGTCGCTGTTCCCATTACCATTGGTTCGGCGGGCTTGCAGCTGCTGACGGTGGTGGAAACCGGACTATATATGGATCGGATCGTGGAGCTTTTGGACACGAACCGCTATAGCGGTCCGCTTATTGATCTTCTTCGCCAGCAGGTGACCGAGGCATCTCCGGGACTGACAAATTCGCAGGTCAGCTCACAGGTCGCTGTTAACCTGAAGGGTATTTACAATTTTGCGCAGACGATTTTCAATATGCCCTGCGCATTCATCATTCCTATCGGCACCAGCGTTATTCCTGCCATCACCGAGCATTTGACCCTCCGTCGGGATCAGCAGGTAAGAGCAACAGAGGAGTCCGCAGCCCGAATTACCGGACTGATCTCTATGCCCTGTGCCGTGGGCCTTGTAATTCTTTCCGAGCCGGTTATGGCGCTGCTGGGCGGCTATACAGGACTAAAGCTGACCCTTGCCGGACAGTTGATGGCACTGCTGGGTTTCTGCATTTTTGCCTACACGGTCATTCAGTACACCAACGCGGTGCTGCAGTCTCACGGCTATGCCCACGTACCGGTGGTCAATATGCTGCTGTGCGGAGCCGTAAAGCTGGTAGCGGTTTATTTCCTTGCAGGAAATCCCAATATTGGCATTTTGGGTGTTCCGATGGGTACGATTCTTTGTTATACCTCTATTGCCCTTATGAATTTGGCATCTATCCGACGCTGCGTACCCCAAAAGCCAAAATTGGTGCGTAATTTGCTGCGGCCCATTCTTGCTTCTGCCGTTATGGGCGCGGCGGTTTACGGTGCCCTTTGGTTGCTTCGGGATGTGCTGCACATCTCCAGCAGGATTATTCTCTGCGGGGGCCCTGTCTGCGTGGGCGTAGCGGTGTATCTTGTGATGGTAATTATAACCCGTACAATTACCAAGGAAGACTGTGCATTGCTGCCTAAAGGAGATAAAATTGCCAAAATTCTTCGCCTGAAATAAAAAAAGCCTTGCAATTTACACAAAAATGTGGTAATTTGTTGATAGCGATTCACCAAAAAAATAAGAGAGGTATTTTATTATGAATAAGACCGAACTCATCGCCGCTGTCGCTGAAAAGACCGGCCTGACCAAGAAGGACGCAGATCGCGTCGTAGCTGCTACCTTTGAGACCATCGCACAGGCTATGGCTGATGGCGACAAGGTCCAGGTTTCCGGCTTTGGCATTTTCGATGTCAAGAAGCGCGAAGCCCGCACCGGCCACAATCCCCGTACAAAGGAAGCAATTGAGATTCCCGCTTCCAAGCAGCCTGCTTTCAAGGCCAGCAAGACCCTGAAGGATCTGATCGCTAAGTAATGCGGCTTGATAAGTACCTGAAAGTCTCCCGTCTCATCAAGCGCCGGACAGTTGCCAACGAAGCGTGTGACAATGGTCGCATCAGCGTCAATGGCAAGGTGGTCAAGGCCAGCTATGAAGTGAAGGTTGGAGATAAGCTTGAAATCTCTATGGGTCCCCGTACGGTATCTGTGGAGGTCGTTCAGGTGGCCGACAATGTCCGCAAGGACGATGCCGGTATGATGTACAAAGAGATATAAAAAAAGGATGTGCCGTTTGGCACATCCTTTTTTTCTTTAGATACCTGCCAGCTTCAGAAGTTCGGGAACCTTTGCTTCCCAGCCCAGCGCCATAATATGCACACCCTGACAGTAGGGTCTGCATTCGCGGATGATCTGTGCAGCGATCTCCACACCGGTAATACCGGCCTTTGCCCGCTCCTTATCAGCCGCCAGCGCGTCGATCATATGCTGGGGCACATGGACACCGGCCACATTGTTGTTCATAAACTTTGCCATACCCGCAGATTTAGGAATGATCACACCCAGCTGTACAGGCTTTCCGAACTGCTTTGCCTTTTCCATAAACTGGATAAACTTCTCGGAATCAAAAACAGCTTGGGTTTGGAAATACTCCGCACCGGCCATAACCTTGCGCTCCATCTTGGCAAGCTGTGCATCCACGGAGTCAGAGCAAGGGGAAACAACAGCGCCTTTCGCAAACTTGGGAGGCTCGCCAACCAGAGGCTGACCGCCGAGGTCGATACCCTTTTCCAGCTGGCAAGCGGTGTGCAGCAGGGAAACGGAGTCTAAGTCAAAAACGGGCTTTGCACCGGGATGGTCGCCCATCTTGGTATGGTCACCGGTAAGACACAGAATGTTGTCGATGCCCAACATAGCGGCACCCAGCAGCTCGGACTGCAGCGCGATCCGGTTGCGGTCACGGCAGGTCAGCTGCAGAATGGGTGTCAGTCCTGCGTTTTTCAGCGCAACGCAGGTGGGCAAGCTGCCCATACGCATAACGGAGGACTGGTTATCGGTTACGTTCACAGCAGTAATGCCACCGAGGTATTCCTTGGCTTCTTCCACCAAGTGGTCAACGTGGATGCCCTTAGGAGGGCCAACCTCTGCGGTTACAACAAACTGACCGTTATCAAAAAGTTCGGTAATTCTCATGATCTATTACACCTCATCTTAAAATGATCAAGCCTGCTCGTCGGTGGCGTAATTGCGCACCTGTACAGGGCACTTAAGCGCGTCTAAGCGGCCAATCTTTTCCAGACGCTTCTGGATGCGCTCCCAGCCGCATTCCATATCGGGGTCGACCTCACACTTGCCGTTCTTTGCACCGCCGCACTGACCGTTCACGAGCCCCTTAGAGCAAGCGGTAAGTGGACAGATGCCGCCGGTGAGATTCAGAAAACACTCCCCGCATTGTGCGCAGTTGTGCGGCAGGGGGGTTACGCCCTGAAAACCGGGCAGTGCATAAGTATCGCAGCCGGCGCAGACCCGCTTAGCGGGGAACATCTCTGCAACAGTTTGGACACCGACACCGCAGGAAAGCACCAAAATGGTGTCTGCGTTTTCGATAGCGGGCTGCTTTTGCAGACGCAGCTTCAGGTTCTCAACATTGCAGATATAGTCTGTTACCAGTGTGCCGGTAACGATGCCGCTATCTTTCAGTTCGGCAATTAGCGCATCTGCTTCCTGCTCGGGGAAATGAATTTCCTTACAGCCGTGGCAGACAAGAACGAAAACGTTGCCTACAAGCTGTGCTTTGATGATCGCTTTGCTTTTCAGTTCTGTAATCAGCATTATTTCAGCCCCCTTACACCGTTCTTGCCCATTTTGATCATTGTGACCAGGGGCAGCTTGGAAGAGCAGATATATTCGCAGCAGCGGCATTCCATACAGTCCATGATCTTCATATCCTTGCAGCCTTGCCAGTCCTGCGCGCCTACCAGCTTAAAGTAGTGCAGGGGCTTCAGCTCCATGGGACACACATCTACGCAGCGGCCGCACTTGATGCATTCAGCCGGCTCAGTTTCATCGTTGTCAATGGCAATAATGCCGTTGGAGCCCTTCATAATGGGGGTATCCAGCGTAGTCTGGGGGAAGCCCATCATAGGACCGCCGGCCTTAATAAGCACATCTTCGGCAGAGATGCCGCCGCAGGCTTCTACCAGCTCGGAAGCGGGGGTGCCGATGCGGACAATGAAATTCATGGGATTGGGTATGTACTTGCCGGTGACGGTGGTCACGCGCTCCACAAGAGGCATACCGGTCTTGATGGCATCGGCAATGGCCTTGACAGTAGAAACGTTGCTGACACAAGCGCCCACATCGGCCGGCAAACCGCCGCTGGGAACGCTGCGACCCAGAGCGCGCTTAATGAGCATCTTTTCGCCGCCTTGAGGATACTGGGTAGCAACTTCTAAAATCTCGATTCCTTCGATACTTGCAGTCTTTTCCCGCAGCAGTGCGATGGCATCGGGTTTATTTTCTTCGATGACGATAATGCCCTTGGGGGCGTTGACCGTCTTCATTTCAGCCAGCAGGCCGAAGATAATATCATCGGCAAATTCCAAAAGAACACGGTGGTCCGCGGTAAGCATTGGCTCACACTCGCAGGCGTTTACCAAAACGGCATCGATAGGTTTGCCGGGATTCAGCTTTACGTAGGCGGGGAAGCCGGCGCCACCCATACCGACAATACCGGCATTCTTGACGATCTCGATAATTTCCCCGGCGGTCAGCTCCTCCAAAGCCTTATTAGGCTGTACAGAGGAATGCACAGTGTCCTTAAAATCATTTTCCACCACAACGCTCAGGCAGGTGCCGCGGGTCGCGTGAGGACGTTCCTCTATGGCAATGACCTTGCCGCTGATACTGCTGTGAATAGGTGCGGAGATGAATCCGGCAGCCTCGCCGAGCTTCTGACCGATATCTACGTGGTCGCCCACAGCGACGATGGGGTTGGCGGGCGCACCTAAGTGCATACTAAGAGGGAATACTGCGATCTTGGGAGCAGGGAAGCGCACAAGGCCCTTATGCTCGGTGGGCTCTTTGCCTTCTACAGGATGTACACCGCCGTACCAGCCTTCCAAACGCTTTTCGCGAATCGCTTTTACATATTCATTGATCACCTTAAAGTTGACCTTAGAATAGTCGCGAACCTGCACAGCTTGCGCTGTCAGCTCCTGTAAACGGCCTTGCTGTGCCAAGCGCTGCTGAATTTTTTCCCAAGCGCAATCCTTATCGGCGCACACCTCGCACTTGCCGTCTTTTGCACCGCCGCACTGACCGTTGAGAAGACTCTTGGAGCAGTCTACCACGGGGCAGATACCACCGGTCATAGTGAGGTAGCATTGCGCGCAGGCATCGCATGCCTTCTTTGTCAGTGCCATACCGTGATGGCCGGTATAGTTAATAGAATTGGTTGCGGTATAGACGGGAACGTCGAGGGTTGCAGCTGCCGTCTGCACACCCAGACCGCAGGAGATTACGATCACGTGCTCTGCGTTTTCAGGGATCATATGCTTAAGTCCGTTTTGAGCCTTCCACTGATTGCAAAGAAAATCTGCTTTGGCAGTACCGACAACGGTTTTGCCTAAGCCTTCTGCCAGCTTCAAAAATTCTTCCGACTCCGGCTCGTTTGTGGTGTCAAACGCTTTGTAGCACTTATTGCAGCTGACAACAAACAGATTGTCCTTGCCTTCCAGCAGAGCGTTCAGTTCGTCAGCATTTTTCAGCGCATACTTGGTATAGTTTTCCACTTTTCCACCTTCCTTGTATCCGTAAACATAGCGCTTATGTTATAAAAAGCGCACTACAAGACTTAGTATAACATATCAAAATGAATCTGTCATCTAAAAAAATAAATTTTTATCGATTTTTGTGAAAAATATGAATGGGATAGGGCTTGCTATAAAGAGAATATAGCAAAAAGATAATAAAAAGAGCAAGCGCAGAAGAAAAAACGCTCTTCGCACTTGCTCTTTTTTGATTATTTGGGATTAGCCAAGCCGGACTTCGGTCGTAAAAAGACTATCTACATAGCGGGTGATTTCTTCCGGTAGGAAGGAGTAGCTTCTGCCGCGGGCCAAAACCTCATCCGGGGGATAAATGACTTCGCTATTTGCCAAGTATTCATCCATAAATTCAGTCGCACCGGTAATGGGGGAGCCATAGCAGATGTAGTCCATATTGGCGCCGGAAATTTCGGGATTGCACATAAAGTTGATGAACAGCTCTGCGGCCTCCGGCTGCTCGCTGCAGGTGGGGATACACATAGCGTCAATGAAGAGATTAAAATTCTGATTCTCCGGCAGGTAGAACCGCAGATCGGGATTTTCTTCCATCATCATCATAGCATCGCCGGCATAATAAGGCGCGATCCAGGCGTTGCCTTCGATCATCTTGTCGTAGACCTGATCCATTACATATTGCTGAACCAAAGGCTTCTGCTTTTTGAGTTCGTCGGCACAGCGCTGAATCTCTGCCCTGTCAGTGGTGTTCACATCAATGCCAAGCTTGTAGGCAGCTACACCGAAAGCGTCTCTGGAGTTATCGAACATCAAAATTTTCTTAGCGTACTTCTTATTCCAAAGAAGCTCCCAACCGGTCACATCCTCTTCGGAAACATACTTAGAATTGTAGATAATGCCCACTGTACCCCAAGTGTAAGGCACGGAATACTTGTTTTCCGGGTCATACGCCTGATCTTTGTAGGTGTCCGCCACATTCTTATAGTCGGGGATGTTGTTAAAGTCCAAAGGCAGCAGCATATTTTCATTGATCATCCGGGCGATCATATAATCGGACGGAATGATGAGATCTACTACAAGACCACCGTTGGAGAGCTTGGTATACAGCTCTTCATTGGAGGCATATTCGGAATAATTGACCTGAATATGGGGGTACTTCTTTTCGAAAGCCGCGATAATGTCTACTGTGCCGTCACTGCCGTCTGCAATGTTTTGACCCCAGTTCATAATGTTCAGGGTGATCTTATTGCTACGGGTGGTGACGAGCAGAAGCACTGTGCCTGCCAGCAAAACCGCAACGCAGGCGATGGCACAGACCCGCTTAAAGACCCGCATCGTCCGGCTTTCGGCCTTTGCCCGCCGCTGTGTTTTGCGCTTATCCGCACGCAGCTGCAGCAGGTTCATCGTTACCATCAGCACGAAGATCAAGGTAAAGAGCAATGTAAACATAGCATAGACCTTGGGATGGATGGGCTTTCTGGTAAAGGAGTAGATCTTGACCGGCAACGTTACAAAGTCCGAGCCGGTGACAAAGTAGCTGATCACAAAATCATCAAGGCTCATTGTAAAGGCCATAATGGCACCGGACACGATGCCGGGCATAATTTCGTGAATGGTTACCTTAAAGAAAGAATGCAGCGGTGTACAGCCTAAATCCATAGCCGCATCCTGCAGGGCGGGATTCATCTGCTGGAGCTTGGGCATTACATTGAGGATCACATAAGGGAGGCTGAATGTAATATGAGCGATCAGCAGTGTCCAAAAATTCAGGCTCTGCTTATTGCCCAGCATACCGGTACCCACAAAGACGAACAAGAGAGAAAGGGAGATACCGGTAACGATATCCGGATTCGTCATAGGGATATTGGTTAGACTCATAACCGCCTTGCGCATTTTGGGCTTCAGATTATGAATACCTACAGCTGTAACGGTACCAAATGCTGTTGCAATGGAGGTGGCAAGGATGGAGATCAGCAGGGAATTACCCAAAAGCGCCAAAAGATCCTTGTCGTTAAAGAGTTCAGCGTACTGCTGTAAGGTAAAGCCTTCAAAATGAGAAAGGCTTTTTCCCGTATTAAAGGAGCCGATGATCAGCACCGCCATAGGGATATAAAGGAAAACGAAGATCAGCACGGTGATGAGCTTGTTGGCTTTTTTCATACCACCACACCGCCTTCCTCTTCACCGCCGAAGCGGTTCATCACGCCGGTACAGATAAAGACCAGAAGCATCAGCACCAAGCTAAGGGCAGCGCCTAAATTGGGATTACCGGCAGATTTGAAGAGCCGCTCGATAATATCGCCAATGAGCATCGTTTCCGTACCGCCCAGCTTTTGGGAGATGTAGAAGGTGGAGATTGCCGGGACAAACACCATTGTAATGCCGGAGAGGATACCGGGCATAGAAAGGGGTAGGATCACCTTGGAAAAAACTTGGGTACCGCTGCAGCCGAGATCCTCTGCAGCTTCGATGAGCCGATGGTCGATCTTCACGATAATGGCATAAAGGGGGAGGATCATATAGGGAAGGTAGTTGTATACCATACCTAAAATGACCGCGCCGGGTGTACCGATCATCGTAATGGGCTTTAAGTGCAGTGCACCGAGCAGACTGTTGAGAATGCCGTTGTTTTCCAGCAGTCCTACCCAAGCCAGCGTACGCAGCAAAAAGCTCATACACATAGGAAGCATAACCAGCATATAGAGGATCTTCTGTATCACCGGTGTCCGGTGGGCAATATAGTAAGCAACGGGGTAGCCCAGCAGCAGGCAGATTAGCGCAGAGACCAACGCATAAGCACCGGAGATGCCCAAGGTGGGCAGAAACATTCCTAAGTCACGGATGTTTTGTAGCGTAAACTGCCCGGTGCTGGGGTCTGTCAGGGCATAGTATGCCACCACGCCTAAGGGGATGAGGGTAAACACCAACATCCAAATGGCGTAGGGAATACTAAGCAGGATGGATTTATTCTTCTTCATCATCGGCATCCTCCGTCAGCTCGTCGTACTCGGCAGAATACGAGCTGTAGTCACCAAACATACCGGAGTACTCACTCTTCTTCATAACGTGAATGTCCTCCGGGTTCAGCCGAATGCCTACCTTGGCGCCAACGCTCTGATGATCGGTGGTTTGAATCAGCCATTTGAAGCCGCGGAAATCTACGATAATATCGTAATTGAGGCCCTTAAAGGTCACAGAGGTAACAGTGCCCACAAGATGACCTTCCTCTACAGGGACAAAGTCAATATCCTCAGGGCGGATAACAACATCCACCGGTTCTCCCCGTGCAAAGCCTGCGTCCAAGCATTTGAAGGTCCGACCGAAGAACCGTACCTTGTAGTCCTCCAGCATCACACCGTCAAGAATATTACTCTCGCCGATAAAGTCTGCAACGAAGGCATTCTTGGGCTCGTTGTAAATATCCTCAGGTCTACCGATCTGCTGGATGCGTCCCTTGTCCATAACCACAACGGTATCGGACATAGAAAGGGCTTCTTCCTGGTCGTGGGTAACATAAATAAAGGTAATGCCCAAAGTCTGCTGGATACGCTTTAATTCATTCTGCATATCCTTGCGCAGACGCAGGTCCAATGCAGCCAAAGGCTCATCAAGCAGAAGGACCTTAGGCCGGTTGACCAGTGCGCGGGCTATGGCAACACGCTGCTGCTGACCGCCGGAGAGTGCATCGATGCGGCGGTGTTCGTAACCCTTAAGGCCTACGATGCCCAGCATTTCTGTGACCCGCTCCTGAATTTCGTTTTTAGGCAGCTTTGCCACCCGAAGACCGAAGGCGATGTTGTCGTAAACATCTAAGTGCGGGAACAGGGCATAGCGCTGGAAGACCGTATTGACCTGTCTCTTGTAAGGGGGCACTTCGTTGGTGCGTTGACCGTCAAAAAGCACTTCACCTGAGGTCGGGGTTAAAAATCCACCGATGAGGCGCAGTGTAGTGGTCTTACCGCAGCCGGAGGGGCCCAGCAGTGTGAGAAATTCGTGGTCGTTAATATAGAGATTGATACCATCAAGTATCCGTTCCCCGTCGAACTCCATCGTGAGGTCTTGGAGTCGAATGAGCTCTTTGGACATGTATCCTCCCCCATTTCTGTGTGTATTTTTGTGTGCAATTCGACAATTATGACTATACATTGCAACGGGGATTTTGTCAATAAAAAATCCCCACAATAAAAATTGGAAAAAGGGTTTAGAAATAGAAAATGTGGTGATAATGGTCTTCGGAGGTGCTGAAATATGCAAAATAAAAAATTTGGCAACATTCTCTCCGGTAAGGGCTACTACATAGCCCTGATCCTGTGTGCGGTTGCCATCGGGATTTCCGGCTATTTGTACTACCAGAATGCAAACGAACCAGCAAACGGCGATGTTCCTGCGATTGCCACTGACCCCACCACCGGTGCGACATTGCCAAATGGCAATACGCCAACTGACCCCACATCGCCCACCACACCCCAAAAGCGCCTGACGGCTACTGTTTCCCCTGTAACAGGAGAAAAGGTGATGGAGTACGCCATGGACTGTCTGACCTATAATCCCACCACAAGGGACTGGCGCACCCACGATGGCGTGGACATTGCGGCAGATGCAGGCACGGCGGTCTGCGCGGCGGCAGACGGCACAGTCTACACGGTCTATGACGATGATACAATGGGTGTAACGGTCGTTATTCGTCACGAAGACGGGTACGCCACCAGCTATGCCTGCCTTGCAGAAGAGGTGGCGGTAAAGCCCGGTGATACCGTTACGATGGGACAGGCCATCGGCGCGGTGGGGCAGACAGCCCTTATGGAATCGGCCATCGGTCACCATTTACACTTTAGCGTGACTTTGAACGATGAATCCATCTCCCCGGCAGATTTCCTAAGCATTGGCAAATAAGTATATTAGCCCCCTCGTCAGAGGGGGCTAATATACTTGCTTTTTTCGGGGATTTTGCTATACTAATGAAAAGAGGAGGGGATATTATGCGACACGAGATCGATACCATTCCCGTAAACGATGCCTTTGATGCCGGGGACGAGTGCCCCTTTTGCTACTTGGAGCGAAAAGCGGAGCAAAGCACCATCCGCTCGATTGCAGGAAATTCTGCCAGCTATATGGAACCGGATGCCCGTGCGGAGACGGATAAGTTCGGTTTCTGCCCCGTACATATGAAAAAGCTCTATGATTACGGCAATGCCCTCGGAAATGGCTTGATCCTGCAGACCCATTATGCAAGCCTGCTCAAATCCTTCCGGGCAGAAATGGAAAGCTTTGTTATGCCGCCGAAGAAAAGCCTTTTTGGCAGCAAAGCACCTACGGGGGAGCCTTATTGGGAAAAATTGGAAAAGCAAGCAGGGGAGTGCCTGATCTGCAAGCGGATCGATTACCATATGGAGCGGTACTATACCACCTTTTTCCATATGATCAGGGACGAAGAATTTCGCCACAAAGTAGAGCATAGCAAGGGCTTCTGCCTGCGCCATTTTCCGCAGCTACTCCGTAATGCGGAGGAGAAGCTTCCCAATGCCCAGCGGGAGTGGTTTTATCCTGCCGTTTTTCGCGTCACCGAGGAAAACCTCACACGGGTCAAGGAAGACCTTGACTGGTTCGTAGCAAAATTCGACTACCGCAATGCATCTGCCGACTGGAAAAACTCCCGGGATGCAGTTTCCCGTGCAATGCAGAAATTAGAGGGTATTTATCCCGCCGATCCGCCTTATAAGAAAGACTAAGGATAGGGGTCAGCGCCTTCGACGACCCGAAATAAAAACCGACGCATCGCGCGTCGGTTTTGTTCATTTATTTGCTTCTTGCGTATTCCTGTAAGACCTCATAGACTGTGCCGGTGACACAGTTTTCTGTCCGGGTCTTTTCGCAGGCTGCCACATATTCTTCATAGGTGCAGGTAGCGGGATTGCATTTTACATCCTCGTTTTCTGTGATGAACTGCAGCTGACAGGTGTAAACACCCCAAGAGGAAGTCCACCAGCCGGTAACCACTGTTTTGTAATTCCAAAGGGTCCAGGAATAGTACCGATCATCGAAAAATTTGAGTCCTGCAGCCCAAGCGTCCCGATCCTCGAAGAAGGTAAACTCGCCGATCAGCACCGGCACATCGTAGTTGCGCAGTAGATTAAAGAAATCCTTAAAGATAAAGAAAACGGAGAAGGGGATCCTCTCGTGCTCCCAGTTGTACCAGTGGTACTGATACTGGACATTTTTCCACCCGTACTCATTGGGGTCAGGCAGATGGATGAAATCCCAGCAGCCGGACATAGTGATCACGTGCTTGTCACCGTTTTCGCGGATCAAATCGTACAGCCGGTCAAAGAAATCCCAACACTCTCGGGTGGTATTACCCTTGTAGGTATAAGTCGGCTCGTTGAGCAGATCGTAGGTGGCGATCCATTTGCCCAGATCCGGGCGCTCGTTCGTATAGTGCTTGGAAATCATATCCCAAATCCGTGCGGTGGCATCCAAGTAGCTCTGATTCGTCCAAAGACCGGCTGTGTGACCGGGCTCGCCGGAATGCTCATAGCCGTTTTGGCTGCCGGGTGCGCCGTGCAGGTCCAAGATGATATAGAGCCCATTTTTGGCAGCCTGCTCGATAAACCAGTCGATATAGGAGAACGCATCCTCACGGGGTGTCAAATCCTCGTTCAGGATGTTGAGATAATAGATCGGGAAGCGGATGGTGTTAAGCTGCAGTTCCTCTTTAATGATCCGAAAATCCTCCTCGGTCATAAAGGCATCCCAGTAAAGACGCAGTAGCGCATCCAAATCATACCCTTGAAGATTGGGGTTTTCTTTCAGTGCCTTGCGGAATTCTGCCTCCGTAAATTCGGGATACTGAATGTTGCCGCCATCGTCCTTTACGTAAGAGCCGTCCTCGTTGCGGAGTGCTTCGGTGGCAAATGCGCCCATCCAGCCCTCCTGTAAAAGGATCTGTCCTGCATTAACACCGTAAAGCTGCAAAATATTGCCGTCTGCATCATAAAGAGCGCGGCCGCTGGCCTGTACAAGACCGGTGCTGTTTTCAATTTTTGTATCCTGTTTTGGTACCTGATAAGTCAGGGAATGGGCGCAGGCAATGCCGACCATCAAAAGCGCCAGCAAAAGGAGGATACCAATGGAAGAAAAAATAAACTTCAGGAATCTACCCATAAAAGAACCTCGCTTTTCTTCATTCGTAAATAGTATGCCGGAAAAAGCGGGAATAAACCAAAGAAAGCAACAATACTATATCACGGCTTTCCTAAAATTGCAACCGTTTACATAACAAAATTCCACCCGCTATTGTAGGGAATGCATAAATGCATTCCGCAATGTGGAACGGATAAATCCGTTCCCTACGGCATCATCGATAGGGGTTGTAGGGGCGACCATCGGTCGTCCGCCCCTGCAATGTACGAAAAAAACCGACCTCCCGTTCGGGAGATCGGTTTCGGCAATCAATAATGGAATTTTTCTACCTTGTACTTTTCGAAGCCCTTTGCCCAGACCCAGAAGAAGCCTGCCAGCACCGGGAACAGAGGATAGAGATAAAAATAGGGGTAGGGGATAAGCGTTTGCAGCATTTCCAGTAGTCCCACCTTTTCCGCATCGTAAATAAAGGAGAAGCTGGTCCCCGGCGCAAGAACGCCGTAGTCAATAAGGGTCTTAATGAGAATGTATGCGGCAGTAAAGTAGATAAATACCAGACAAAGCACCCAGGGAATGTACTTCTTTTGGGGCTTCAAACGCCGGGCAGCCACCATCCACAGTGGCAGCGCCACCGCAAAGACGTGGTTAAACCAGGAATTAAGCACCGTCAGGTCGTTCCATTCGTAGTTTTTCCATGCACTGGAAATGGACACAAAGGTGGTGCAGGCCGCCGCCGCGGAGAAAAATACGGAATACTGCCGCGCCAGCTCAAACTTAGGGATCAGCATTAGTAGCACCAAAATAAAGTTGAAATTGCATACCTGCAGCATTTGGGTCGCCAGCGTTTTGAAGTTAAATCCGCCGTCAAAGGACAGATTCATTCCGTACCGGAAGAAAATGCCGGCAGCGCAGTAGATCGCCGCCATAAAAAAGGCAATATTCTGCCCCACCCGGGGCAGCTTTGCAACCACCAAAGTGGAAATGGCCAAAAATGCCACCGTTCCAATGAGCAGTCCAATATGCGCGCTGTCAAACATAGTCATAATAAGTACCTCCTGAGAGTAGCGTACATCTTGGCTCTCCCTTTGGGAGAGCCAAGAAAAAGCCGGGAATAGGCGTAGGGAACGGATTTATCCGTTCCATAAAGGTCCGAAGGGAACGCGGAATGCATAAATGCATTCCCTACAATGATCCTTCAAGCCCCTCGTAGGGGACGGGTTCCCCGTCCCTCGGGAGGCGAAACGCCTCCTCTACAATTTTCGTTGATGGTGCATCGTAGGGGCGATTCACGAATCGCCCGCTAAGTCTCCCCAAAGAGGAGAGTTTTGCATCGGTTTTTATGAATTTAAGTATTGCTTACAAAAGAAACACGAATCCTGAGAATAGCCGTTGACTTCATTATGAATTGGCTTATTACAATCATAGTAATCACATCGACAGTCTCCGCTTATGTCAGCGCAGTTGTGGGTTTCAGGTTCCGTAGCAGGTTCGGTTTCAGGCTCCGTAGCAGGCTCCGTTACAGGCTCCGTAGTTGGTTCAGTAATTGGCTCTGCCTTGCAGTAAGGGGCATCTGTATCAGAAGAAACGATGATTGTGCCAACTTCAGTGGGCGCGGTGGTCGTGCCGTCCTCTTGCAGTTCGCCATCGGAAACCCGGAAATAGTAACCCTTCGCCTTGATGAAGAAATCTTTCTTAGTACCTAAGTTGGTTACATTGTCGATGGAGTAGTGCATGAAGATACTGCTGGCCTCCTGCAAGGCGGCAGATTCGCGGGCTTTGTCCACCAAATTGGAAAATGTGGGAACCAGCACGGTGGCTAAGATGGCAATGACTGCGATGACGATCACCAGCTCCACCGTGGTAAAGCCTTTGCGGCGGCTCCGCTTCTTCATTCGGAGAAACCTCTTCTTTCTACAAGCGTTCTGTAACAACGAAAGCTTAATTTCTGGTGTGGGAGCAATCAAGGCTCCCTTGTGTAAAGGGTAGATTTCCCCGTTAGCGGGGAAAATGTCCGCAACGCGGACAAAAGGGGCGCGGGCCCGGCAGGGCTGTCAGCCGAACAGGCTGACTGAGGGATTGTTAATTGCCGATAGATTACAACCCCTCCGAGCAAAATCGAAGATTTTGCCCACCTCGCCTGTGGGCGACCGGTCGCGGCTCTGACAATCCACTGGATTGTCATTCACTACCGCGACTGCGCTTCGCTTACCTTACACAGGGGAGGCTTAGGTGCTTTCTAAACTTTAAGATATTATGAAATGATAGGGACGAATAGAGGTATTATACCACTGCGCCACCTATTTGTCAAACCGACCAAATTCGCCCCTAAAAAGGCAACAAAAAAAGCCCGGAATCTCCGGGCTTTTATGTAGTTAGGAATTACTCAGTGGGAAGTGATACAGGCTGTACAGTCACAGTGCTGGGGACATCGGGAATGTTAGTAATAGCAGCAGCAATGGTAAGGGCATCACCATCAGCAGTAAAAGTGATTTCATCATCTTCAATAGCAACGGTAACTTCAACAGCATCTGTGCCTTTACCGATTTCAAATTCAGCCTCGTCCTTAAGAACCACGAGGTTGTTGTTGACGATTGCGTAGAAATACTTTTCACTACCGGTCTTTTCCTGATATGTGAGAAGCTGGAAATCACCAGTAATTTCAATGTCAGACAGGGGGTCAGCAGCTTCAATAGAAACGGCCTTCATAGCGTTGTTTGCGGTCTGCAGAGCGACAGACTCTTCAGCCTTACCGATCAGGTTAGAGAAAGTGGGGATCAGGACGGTAGCCAGGATAGCGATAACAGCGATAACGATAACCAGTTCCACCGTGGTGAAGCCCTTGCGGTTGTTCTTCTTGTTCATTGGGATAATCTCCTTTTCATTTTTTGCGCCTTTGGCGCGTAATTATGTTCTCCATCAAGGAGAACGGACGCATTATAGCACCAAAAAAAGCGTTTGTCAAACGGAAAAAATCGTATAAATATTGCATATTCCTATTAAAAATACAGAAAAATAATAAATATAGCAACTGAAAGTTAGAAAAACATACAGAAATGCAGAACAAAGCACACGCGGTACCCCCTTGTAGAAACGAGTCGAAATAAAACAAAAGCAAGCAAAAATCTGCCAAAATTGTAGCCTATTGTAGGGGGCGGCGCCCTCGACGCCCCGCAAAAAACCATCGACACGGAGAAAAAACGGCTTCCCCGCAGGGGGAGCCGTCAAATTTCGTCTATTTTCGACAGCCCAAAACCTTCCCCTTTGGGGAAGGGGGTGGAAAAGTAAAGAGTTATTTTTGAATTTTTGAGGGAGAAAAAGAAAGATTGTAGGAATTAACAATCTGAGAGATCTATTTTGTGGTTGATCAGGCGTGAGTTTTGTGAAAATTGCATAAAAGAGTA
>SVLZ01000058.1 GCA_015067665.1 Oscillospiraceae bacterium
CCTCATATTTGGCGACAAGTTTAGCTTCCGGTTTTACGGTATTGGCCACAGCACACAGCTTTTCGCAGCAAGATTTGACACTGTCATATTCACCGCAGGCAACCATCGCAAGCATTGCGCCGCCCATACCAGGGCCTTGCTCAGAAACGGGGATTTCCAGCTCGCAATTGAGAACGTTTGCAAAGATCTGCTGCCACAGCTTGGACTTTACACCGCCGCCGCAGATCTTCGAACTGTTGATGGTAATACCAAGGCTGCGGGCAACTTCAACGCTGTCACGGATGGCAAAAGCCACACCCTCAAGAACAGCCTGCGTAAGATCCGCTCTTGTGGTGTCCATAGTCATGCCGATGAATGTACCGCGCGCGTTGGTATCGTTAATGGGACTTCTCTCACCCATTAAGTAGGGCAGGAAATAGACATGATTTTCTCCTAACTTATCCTCTGTAATGGGCGCTTGCTCTGCAGCATAATCCTTTGTCTTGAAAATGTCATCCATCAGCCACTTGTTGCAGCTTGCCGCAGAAAGCATACAGCCCATCAAATGCCAGCCGCCGTCTGCATGAGCAAAGGCGTGCAGCGCATTGGTATCGTCTACACCGAAACTCTCGGAAGAAATGAACACCGTACCGGAGGTGCCGATGCTGATATTACAGCCGCCCTCCCCTACGACACCCGTTCCTACTGCCGCCGCAGCATTATCGCCTGCGCCGGCACAGACCGTCACATTTTCGGGAAGTCCCAGTTTTGCGGCGATGGAAGGCTTCACAGTGCCGATAGGCGCAAAGCTTTCAAAGAGCGCGGGCATCTGCCTTTCTGTAATACCGCAAATGTCCAACATTTCTTTCGACCAG
Organism: Oscillospiraceae bacterium; assembly: GCA_015067665.1. Taxonomy (GTDB): domain Bacteria; phylum Bacillota; class Clostridia; order Oscillospirales; family Oscillospiraceae; genus Faecousia. The sequence continues at coordinate 855 of SVLZ01000058.1, forward strand.
CACTTATTGGCGACATCCAAAAGAAGCATACCGGAGGCATCGGAATAGTCACAGCTATGTACCCCGGTAAGGATATAGTTGATATAGTCCTTGGGGAGCATAATTTTTGCGATCTTAGAGAAATTCTCAGGCTCATTCTCTTTCATCCAGAGAATTTTGGGCGCGGTAAAACCGGCAAAGGCAATATTGGCGGTGAGCGCGGACAGCTTCTCCTTGCCAATTTCGTTATTGAGATAATCCACTTGCTTTGCGGTTCTACCGTCATTCCAAAGGATTGCGGGACGGATGACATTGTCGTTTTCATCCAGCACCACAAGGCCGTGCATTTGTCCACCGCTGCCGATACCGGCAACTCTGGAGGTGTCAAAGCCCTTTAACAGTTCGGGAATACCCTCATAGAGCGCCTTTTTCCAATCCTCGGGATCCTGCTGACTCCAGCCGGGCTGGGGGAATTCCAAAGGATATTCCTTGGATACCACATTTTTAATATCCCCTGCACCATCCATAAGTAATAACTTCATTGCAGATGTGCCAAGGTCAATGCCAATATATAAAGCCATTGTTTCCACTCCAATCTATAAATTTTAGGTTGTTATCGATAACAATATTAACAAACCAAAAGATTGTTGTCAATATCTTTCCCTATTTCCAAAAAGCTACATTCCCTTATTCTCAAAAAGGTCTACAGAGTATTGACAAATCCACCGTTTTTAGATAAAATTACTATGTGAACGATAACATAGGAGGCGTGTATTATGAACAATTACGAAATGCTGCGAACCCTGAAAAACCGGCAAGGCGCGTTCTGCGAACGGGTCTATGCAGAGCTTGCTTTTGCAGACGCATATAATAGTTCCTACGGATGCGGATTCGATGAAGAAATCCATCAGCAACTGGAAAAAGCAATGGCTTGCCCCCATCCCACGGCAGATGACATAAACGCAATAGAAATTTCCCTCGCTCCCCTTGGTAAGAAGATCAAGGAGATGACCGTCCTTGCCGTTTCCCATGCTCACCTCGATATGAACTGGATGTGGAGCTATGATGAAACCGTTTCCATCACCCTGTCCACCTTCCGTACCATCCTTAATTTCATGAAGGAATTCCCGGACTTTACCTTCTCCCAGTCCCAGGCATCCACCTATCGCATCGTAGAAAAATATGATCCTGACATGCTCGATGAGATCCGCAAATATGTGAAGGAAGGTCGTTGGGAGCCTACCGTCAGTTCTTGGGTGGAGACCGACAAGAATATGCCTGCCGGAGAGACCCTCTGCCGCCATATTCTCTACGCCAAGAACTATATGCAGGAGCTGTTCGGCATCGACCCCGAGGATCTTAAGCTGGACTTTGAGCCGGATACCTTCGGCCACAATGCCAATGTGCCGCAGATCTTAAACGCCGGTGGCGTACAGTACTACTACCACTGCCGTGGCTACGAGGGCCACCACATTTACCGCTGGCAAAGCGGCAGCAGTGAAGTTCTCACCTACCGGGAACCTGTGTGGTATAACGCTGCCATTACCCCCAACGATTTCGTATATATGCCGGAATTTGCCAAGAAAAACGGCATTTCTACCCTTCTTAAGGTTTACGGTGTAGGCGACCACGGCGGTGGCCCTACTCGTCGCGACCTGACACGTCTGATGGATATGATGACCTGGCCGCTGCTGCCTACCATTCGCTTTGGTACATACCGGGAATTTTTTGCCACCTTGGAAGAAAAGCGGGCATCTTTCCCCATTGTCACCGGTGAGCTCAATTCCTTCGCCACCGGCTGCTACACCACCCAGACCCGTATCAAGCGCTTTAATAAACTGTGCGAAAAGCAGCTCTACGAGGCAGAAGCCTTCGACAGCTTCCGTCGTATGCAGGGTATTTCCTATGCAGAGGGAGCTTCTTTCCGGGATGGCTGGGAGCATGTGCTCTTTAACGATTTCCACGACATCCTCCCCGGCTCCGGTGTCATCGGCACCCGGGAGCACGCGCTTGGCAAATATCAGGAGTGCCTTGGCATTACCACCGCCAAAAAGAGCCGCGCCCTTGCCGCTCTTGCCGCCACTATTGACACCTCCGCTCACGGCATCTGTGCCGATTCCGACAGCACCAGCGCAGGCGCAGGTGTAGGCTTCTGCCACACCGCCGGCGTATTTGCCTATGCCGACCGGAACAACAACGGCAAAAACCGCATCTATCACCTCTTTAACAGCACAGCTTTCCCCTACCGCACACCTTCTACCGTCACCGTTTGGGATTACCCCGGTGACCTGAGCGACGTAGATGTGACTGTAAACGGTGAGAAAGTCTCCTATCAGCTACTGGATAACCGACCTATGTTCTACTGGACCCACGAATACCAGCGTATAGTCGTAGATGTAACAGTCCCCGCCTTTGGCTACACCACCGTGGTCATCCGTCCCAAAACCGAGGGTTCTATCCCCTATTTCTTCCCGCCTGAACCCCGACTGGATCGGGACGACGGCTTCGTGCTGGAAAACGACCTGCTCCGTGTGGAACTGGACACTATGGATTGCTCCATCCGCCGGCTCACCGATAAGCGCACCGGAAAGGACTTGCTAAATGGCAAGAGCGCCTATTTCCGCCTCATTACCGAGGATGCCTCCAAGGAAATGACCGCTTGGATCGTCGGCCGCTATGCAAAGACGGAAGATCTTACCGGCGGTGTCATCGTCCGTCCCTATGAGTACATTAAGGGCGAGCTGGTACAGAGCGTTACCTATACTGTTCCTTTCCACCATTCCAGCCTGCGGGTCACGATCAGCTTAGAGAAAAATTCCCCCATGGTCACCTTCCGCTGCAGCTGTGATTTCGGTGAAAAGCCTGTTCCCCACCAGACCGTGCCCCAGCTTGGCGTTTACATTCCTTGCGACATTCCGGATGGCAAATATATCGGTGATATTCCCTTCGGTCACGTGGAGCGCACCATCCGTGAGATGGATATGCCCAGCCTCAATGGCGTAATGGCAGACACCGGACGTGGTAATCTGTTCGTTATCAGCAACTCTAAGTACGGCTTCCGTACCACCCGTGACGGCATCTCCATCACCCTCATTCGCGGCAGCTATGAGCCTGACCCGCTGCCCGACTTTGGCATCAGCGAATTTGATTTTGCTATCGGTACTGCCGAAAATGCAGAAGAATTCGACCGCTGCATCACCCTTTACGGCCATCCATGCAGCGAAGTACCGATGCAAAACAGTGTGGGCACCCTCCCCGAAACCGGCAGCTTCCTGAATGTAGAGGGCGCAAACCTTGTGGCTCTCAAGCTGGCTGAAAATGGCAGTGGCTATATTCTGCGGCTTTCCGGCTGCAAAGCAGGTGCCACCGTCACCTTCCCCTTCACCATCGCCTCTGCCGCCCTGTGCGACATCAGCGAAAGAAGTATCCGTTCCATTGCCCACGAGGGTGGTCGCGTTGTTCTCGATGAGGCCACAGGTGTAGTCACCATTCGCATTGAAAAGGAGTAATTACTATGCTTTATAAACCGCAAGAGGAGCGTCTTTGGGACTGCTGGATCTATCCTCATGAGGGAAAATACTATATGTACCATTTAAGTCTCTCCCCCCAGCAGTACGGTAAAGGTGGCTGGGACGGCATCAGCCTTGCCATTTCCGAAGATTTTGTCCACTGGAAGGAATACGGCCGCATTTTCGAAAAGCATCCCGAGGCTCTGTGGATCGGCACAGGTATGATTCAGAAAAAGGGCGATCTTTACATTATGAATTTCTCCGAGGAGCGGCCTGCGGGTAAACAGAATATCTATTTTGCCACCAGCCGTGACCTTATCCATTGGGAGCGGACAGACCACGTCTGCGCTCCCGATGGTGAGCATTATATGAATGCGCCCACAGATTGCTCCAGTTCCTATCCCCGCTGGGACTCCCTCGGTGTCATTGACGGCTTGGAGGATAAGCCAGGTCCTTACTACGCATTCCTTACCGCCAGCGCCAAAAAGATCAAGAACATGAACAAAAACGGTGCCCTCGGTCTTGTGACCAGTAAGGATGGCTTTAATTGGACTTGTCTTCCCAACGCCTTTCCGGATACCGATATGTTTCCACAATTTGAAGTGCCGGAGCACGTGGAGATCAACGGACGGCACTATGTGACATTCTGTACCAGTAGCTACCTGTCCCACCGCTTTGACCGCTATTCCGACGATATGGCCGGTGGCACCTTCTATGTGGTTTCTGACGATCAGCTCGGCCCCTACCGTCTTCCTGACGGTGACTATATGCTGCAGGGTACCCGCAATAACCCGAGCGTTAGTATGGTTACCGTAGGCCGCCCTCTGAAGGTAGGCGATCAGGTTTTCTATTACCACATCTGGGGCGATAATGGTCCCGAGGGCTGGGGTGGTAGTGCAAAGCTTTTAGAGGAGGAAAAACCCTACAAGCTGCGTCTGCGCTATAACCCCGTCAACGATAGTCTAAAGGGAAAGCTCTTGGCAACCACTGCTGATGTTCTAAAGGACTTGCAGTTTGTCAAGCATCCTGGACTGATCCCTCCCATCAAGCTCACCTTGCAGGAGGATATGGTTTTTGAGAGCCTCGGCACAGCCGCTGCTCTTCGTGCGCCTGCCCTAAACGGCAGCACTGGCTCCAACTTAAATACCGACCTTTCCGACGGTCGCTTTATTACCTTCGATTTGGATATCGAAAGCGGCGAAGGCGGCGGTATCTACTTTGAGAGCGAAAATGGCACACGGCTCGGTGTTATGCTGAATCGTCAACGTCAGAGATTGGAATTCGGCTTTATCAACGAGGGTTGGGGACCCAATATGCTCATTTGCAACGACGTGATCCAAAAATTCCCCATTTCTCAGCACTCTATGGTAAAAATTCTCGCCCGGAAGTGGTTTATTGAAGTCTATATTGACGATATCTATGTCTCCTCCTGGCGTCCTGCCCAGCAGATCAACCCCAACCAATTTGGCTTTTATTTAGAGGACTGTACAGGAAAGCTGTCAAATTTAGAGGTTTGGCAAATGGTTTAATGGTTGCAAAATCCGGTCGCTTGTGCTATAAATAGAAAAGTTACCAAATTTTACCTTATACCGCTGGAGGACCAATACCGTGGCAGATATTAACATTAAGGATGTAGCCGCACGGGCATGCGTTTCTACAATGACCGTTACGCGTACCATTAACAACCCCGAGCTGGTGAAAAAATCCACACGAGAGAAAGTGCAAGCTGTCATCCGAGAACTGGGCTATGTGCCTGACCGGACAGCGATGGCGCTGCGATCCGGCAAATCGAAAACCATCGGCATTGCCTTGTTTGACATTGAAAACCCATTTATCAGCAAGCTGGTGATGCGAATGGAGCGACGGCTGAAAAAGCGCGGCTATACTGTCCTTCTGTCCTTCGTCAACGAAGAGGACAGCGATGATTATGATAGCTACACCAGCTTAAAGAGCTTTAATGTAGATCTTTGCATCTTCATCCCGACCCAGCGCAGTCAAATGGTCGCTGACCTCTCTCCCGAGGCCGCCTCGAAATGCCTGCAGCTGTTCCGTATGGGCTACAGCGGCATGGATGCCTTTGTGGTTGACGACATTTACGGTGCCTACTTAGGCACCAAGCATCTGCTTGAAAACGGACACGAGCGGATACTGTTGGTGGATTTCCAGCAGCGCATGCCTATGTACCGTGACCGCGGTTATTATCAGGCCTTTCAAGAGATGGGTGTTCCCTACAATGAGGATATGGTGCTGAAGCTGGCAGAATTCAATGACGGTATGTACGCGGAGCGAATCCAATCTGCTATTTTAGAAAAGCATCCCACCGCAATCCTTGCCGTTACACAGCAACTGTGTGAAATGTGCATCACCGTTGTCAACAACCTGGGTCTAAGGATCTGCGATGACATTAGCCTCATCGGTTACGACGATACTGTGCTCGCACAGCACTTAGGAATTACTACTGTCGCCCACCCCTTTGATGAAATGATCGAAAAGATGGTACAGTGGACCATTGATAAAATTAACGGTACCAGTCCGGCTGAGATCTCCCATATTAAGATCAAACCCTTCCTGCAAATGCGAAACAGCGTTAAAAATATCAAAAAGTCATGACCTCCGGCTAAGCCGGAGGCTTGATTAAGCCCTATAAGGGCTTTTTACCGGTGGGCATCTAAAGATGCACTGAATATTCTTTCTTTTGCATCTACTGCTCCGCCGCCCGTAAACGGGCACTTATGCTTCTTTCCGAGCTTGTGCTAACTTGCTAAATTGCTTGTTAGTAGTTCGCTTCGCTCGATACTTGAAGCTAAAGCTTTTTTACGGAGTACCTCCACCGGCATAGCCGGTGGTTTCCCTAATCAATAAAAATATGCCGGATCATATGATCCGGCATATTTTTATTATTTTACATAGCGCTCGGGGAGATCATTTTTCAGAGAGTTGGTACTCTTCATTGGCACAGACGCATAAGTGCGATTGTCGACATCGTCTGTATCCAGTGTGTAGTTGGTGGTAAAGTGCAAGGTAAGCGTGTTGAAGCAGTTGACAACGCCGCCCTCTGTTGCCAAATAGGTAGGCCGGTCATTATACTTGAACATATTGACGGTATTCAGGGAGCCGCCCTCCACCTTCCAAATGTAGTCGCTGCAGTTATCGGAGTTACAGGCGAGGATCTTCGCCTCGGAGTTGATACCCTCATAGAAGCTGCGGATACCGAAGGCAGAGGAATTGACAATGGAGACATTCTTGCTGTCCTTCACCTGGAAGAAAGTCAAGAACGGTCTTGTGATCTCGCTGTACATATGGCTCATACCGTCACCGTCAGTAGGCCAAGAGCGGATAAAGTACTTAGTCAGTGCAGGCACCTTCGCATAACCGAACCGGCTGACAACTGCCGCATTTTCCAGCAGTTCATCGAGATAAATATTCTCGGAATTAACCACCCGGACACCTACCTTATAGTAGCAGCCACTGACCTCTGTGACCACAACACCCTTGGTATTGACAATCTCAATGCCATAAGGCACACCTACAAGGGAGCACTGGGAAACATAGGATCTCTCGCCAAGGATCCGTACCACATAAGTATGCAGCTTGTACTTGTTGCCAGTCGCTCTGGGCATAGGCTTATTGTTAGGGTAGATCACGCGAATGCCCTGCATGCCGCTGCGGCTCCCCTGCAGAGTAATGAGCGCAGTCATATTCTCCGCCATAAAGTCCTGCTCCTGATAGCCGTAGTTAGCCATCAGCGCTGTACCTTTACTCATACCGATCTGGTCACGGGTAGCTGCGCTGGCAGCGCCCTTTAAGAGGGTATTATCGTAAACGGTAAGCGGGTTATCCAGCCAGTAGAAGCCGGCTTTCAAATAAACAATACCGCCGCCATTTGCGTGGGCATCGTCCAGTGCCTTTTGGATAGCCAAAGAGGCATCGGACGCACCGGTATTGTCCGCGCCATAGGTGCCAACCACATCGTAAAGCACCTGCGGTACACTGGGCAGTTTGGGGCAGTCGGTAGTAGCCAACTTTCCCTGCTCCTTAAGCTTGGTATAAGCATCCTCTGCGCCGCTCTTTACAATACTGTTTCCGTAGGTATCGCCTACCAATGTCGTGCCTACCAACTTTACAACAGAAGTGGTATTATCCAGCTCATTGATGCTGTAAATCGAGCCCTCTAAATGGCTGTTTGCAACGGTAATGCCAAAGTTAGGCATCATATTGTCCACACGAAGCGCTGTTTTGGTGTTACGCACATCTAAGTTATAGAACTGGCCAATAAAGTAGATCGTGTTAGTAAAGAATCGGCGGATGCCATCAAACAGACGAACACCTATGCACACATCCCGGATGGTAATGTCATCGAAGAACAGCCATTCCAGGTCACCAAGCAGCATGCCGGTGGTGTACTTCATAGTATATTCGTCCAGCTTATTGCCATCCACCTCACAAAGAGTGGAGTTCTTCCAATAATCGTTGGAAATGCTCAAATCCATAACCGCACCGGCTTCGCTGGCGATGTACATCTGATAGCCTTGGTACAGGAATGTACCTTTGATGTTCTCGAGGTGTACCTGCTCAAAGGCCGCAGCATAGTTGTTGCTGGCAGCAGTGGCGGTAGCACCGGCAATGAGACCCTTATAGCAGTTAATGAAGGTCACGTTCTTCACGGTAGTGGCCATATGGTTGGTATGTCCGCCCTCCGCCGCAAAGGAGGGAATTTCCACTGCAAAGGGATAAGGTGTTACATCCTGAATATCCTGCTCAGGATACCAAATGGTCACACCAATTAGACCTGCACTGCCGCCCATACGGAAGAGCGCAGGGAAATTGGCGTAGATGTCGTCCCGGTCAGCCAAAACGGGGCTACGGGTCTCTGTTTTTGCAGGGGCCACCTTTGCCATGATCACAGTGCCGTACTCACCGTTCCAGTCTTCAGCATCGGGATCGTTCCAATCACCGTGGAGGTATACGAAGGGGGGAACTTTAATCTGGGAAGAAACCAAATAACGGCCTTCGGGCAGATATACGGTGCCGCCGCCATTTTCCGCGCAAAGATCCAATACACTCTGAATTGCCGCGGTGCTATCGGTCATACCGGTCGGATCCGCACCGCAAGCGGTATTAATGATATAATCTGCCACAAGTACGTCCTCCGTTCCATATACTGTGTTGATAATACCCGCCTGCAGGTCCTCAGGATCTACGGCAGGACCGGTGGGAAATGTGGGATCTGGCTCAGTTGGATCTTGAGGCTGGGTGGGGTCGACGCTGGGAATCTGACAGCCGGCAAGGAGCATCAGCAAGCTGAGTAAACCGGCAATTAAACGAATGATCTTTTGTTTCATATTCGTTTCTCCTAAATATACGTTAGAATTACTTATGATAACGCGCAGGAAGATCGTTCACCTGTGCGCCGGAGCCAATTACCTGTACAGATGTATATGGGTGGTTTCCTACATCGTCTGTATCCAGTTCATAATCCCTTGTGGCATTTAAGTGAAGCGTCAATGTGTTGAAGCAATTGACAATACCA
>SVLZ01000059.1 GCA_015067665.1 Oscillospiraceae bacterium
GCATACTGGAACCAAAAAGTTTGAATTTTTCCCATTCACCTGTGGGTATATGGAAAAGCACATATAATTGATAAATTCTAATATGCAGGAAAATTAACCGCAGCACTTGGTGTTGGTGCTGCGGTTGATTATTTAGAGATAACGGTGGGGGGATTGCTTCTGCCCTACAGATTCTATCGGAGGGCGGTGTAGGGAACGGATTTATCCGTTCCACACAGTGGAATGCATAAATGCATTCCCTACAGGAAAAAGGCTTCCCCTGGGGGAAGCTGGCAAAAATCTTTGATTTTTGACTGATGAGGGGGTAGTGCATAATAAATTACAAATGCATTTGGGCAAATTGGTGCAATTCTCCCCTCATCCGTCAGCCTGTTCGGCTGACACCTTCCCCCGAGGGGGAAGGCTTTTATTGCTTTCTTGCCAGTGTGTAGTCATCGCCTTGACGGTAGTAGGGGCAATGGGTCTTTCCGGAGGTCAGGAAACGGTACATTTCATCCTCATCTAAATCCATAATACAGACATATTCGTCAAATTCTTCATCATAATCATAATACCAGCAGGTATCACATTCGCAGCCCATAAAGATGCCTCCTTACAGTTTATCCAGATAACCGGGCACATCGAAAGGACGAATCTTTTCATCCTTTCGCAGGTACAGCGGATGGTGGGGATGGCCCTTTTTGCTTACCGCGCCGGCGCAGTACCAGCTTGCGCCGCACTTTTCGCCAATATCCAGCATATCCCTAACGCAGTCTTTTAAGTAGTCCCGCTTTTCGATGATCGTACCCCAAGCCGCCCAAACGGCAGGCTTTTTTGAGAGGGAAAGCACATAGGAAAACGCCGCCATATTCTCCTTGTGGAGAAGGAAGTTGCAAGTCTTTTCCATATCATCTGGGTTGGTGGCCCGCTGGGCATAGACGTTAAACATAATGAAGCTGTCGAAGCCATTACCGAGGGCGATCCGCTCTACGGATTTGAGGGTATTATCCAAATCACCGGGCTTAGCAGTAGAAGGATTGATTCCCACGCAAATCAGGGGCTTCTCCCCTCTTGTGCCAAGTATGTAACGGTACTCAGAATAAAAGTTCGGGGCGTATATCCATTTCTTTACATCGTATTCTTCGTTGGGGATATCTGCAGCCGCCAGCGCCTCCTCGAAGGTTACAAGGGAAAGCTCAGCGGTCGTTCCTTTGGGTATGTGCATACTTTTCTCCTTAGTCCCAAATCACCAAATCTACGGGAATGTCAAATTCCTCCGTAGGCAGGTCTTCTACAAGCTGGAAATCATAGCAAAGCGCCACCGTCGGATGGTTAGGCTCTGCCGACAAGAAACGGTCATAAAAGCCGCCGCCATAGCCGATGCGGTGCCCCTCCCGGTCAAAGGCAAGGCCGGGCATCAGCACCAGCGCATCTTTATCCTCTGCAATCGGTTCATCGAATAACGGCTCCGGGATGCCGCAATAGCCATCAGACACTTGCGAAAAGTCAGTGATATAAATAAAGCGCATTTCTTCCCCGTAAACCTTGGGAACTGCAACTTTCTTTCCGTCCTCCATTGCCTTTTGAAGAAGCTCCCAAGTGCGGACTTCCTGATTATAGGGCAGATAGCCATATATGGTTCTTGCATCTTTGTATACTTGGCATTGCGAGAATTTCTCGCAGAGGCGCTGACTTTTGGAAATGATCACTTCCTCGGTCATTGCCCGTTTCTTTGCACGGATTTCTTTTCTAAGTTCAGCTTTATTCGTATAATCACCCTCTTTTTCTACATAGTAGCAGGAAACAGTCAAAATATCAACCGTAAAAAAAGGCGGAAAACCGCCCTTTTATTTACTTGCTGCGAACAAGCGCTCCGAACAGTAGCGAATAATTGCGCTTCTTGTAACAATGCCGATAAAAGTATCCTTATCGTCCACCACGGGTACAAAGTTCTGTGCGCTGGCGCGTTCTACAAGATCGTGCATATCGGTGGTGACACGGACAGGAATGTAATCTCTGCGACGTTCAAGCTCTGCGATCCGTCTTGCTTCCGCCTGTCGCATATCCATATAGCAAATATTCTTCAGTGCCCAGAGAAGATCGCCCTCTGTGATCGTTCCCCGGTACTCACCCCTGCGGTTTAAGATTGGGAGGGCAGCATAGCCAGCCGATTCCATTTTCTCCAGTGCCTGACGAATGGTATAATCATCGTAGACAAAGGAACACATTGCTTTTGGCATCAAAAAGAACAAAATATTATTCATAAATATGTAGCATCCTTTCACGGGGCGGTCTGTTTCCGACCCTATTATAGTATACCATAAGATCACCGATTAAGGATAGACATTTTATGAAATTCTGCATAATTGGCCGCCAAATTTTCGCACTCCGTTTTGTGCATTTCGCACAGAAAAAGGCTGCACCGAATGGTGCAGCCAAGAAAAACTAATGATAATAAACGTACTTAATGAAATTGGGATAATCCTCGATCAGCTGGGATAGGTTTGTGCGGCTTTTACTGCCGGGATCACGAATCAAAAAGCCGCCGGTACGAAGGCTGCTACCGCCGCTGTAGCCGTGGATTACAGCCCAGTGCTGACCGCCATTTCGATTGGTGAAGCCCACAACCACAGGCTTACCCTGTTTCAAGTATTCGTAGATTGCCTTTAGGTTCAGCCCAGTTGTTACACCTTCATAGTTGGAAGGCCAGTAGAGACTACCCGTAGATGTGTACGCAAGCTTCTTAGACATTGCATCGGGGTAAATTGTTTTTCCCAACCGATAGGATTCAGCCATCGCAAGTGCTGTAGTTGTGCAGCCGATCTTACCGATGGTTTGTCCGGAAGTGCCAAGTGTCACCCAAGACCAGCGACTGTCCGTCTGAAGATAATAGGGCACAGATAAGGAAATTGCACGATATGTGCTGCCCAGCTTTAAGTAGCTTGCACTTACATAGCCGGTTTTTGTTCCATTATATAGAATCTTGTACCATTTCCCCGTTGTTCCGAGATGGAGCACCGTGGCACCATTTGTTAAGCTACCGATTCTACTATAGGATGTACCTGCACCGCTGCGCACATTGAGCGGACTGCCAGCTGTAGAGACTGTGGCCGGTGTGCTGTCAACTGTCTTAATATAATTCGTGTGACAATACCCATAGCGACCCTGTGCATATTCCACGCGCCACCATTTCCCCTCCTTAGACAGGAGCGTAATATAGGCTCCTTTCTTCAGAGTTGAAACCACACCGGCAGATGTTGATGCGCTTCGCCTCACATTCAGATATCCGGAAGAAACAGATACAATACCCGCCGATTTCTCCGCTGTAGCAGCGTTTACTTGCTTAGGCAAGATGCAGCTTGCCATAACAGCAAGTGCAAAGATAAAACATAATATTCTTTTTCCGATAACATTCACCTCTTTAATCAAATTCAGGCTTGCAAGTCCTAAGCATATTTTAGTAAAAATACGCCTTTGTTTCAAGCTGTAAATTCTTCCAAGTTCCGATTAAAAAGGGAGAATATGTATGTTTTTCTCTAAAAAATATACATGTTACAGGGAAATATCCTCGTAATGATATAGCCCGGACTGGGCCATGGATACATAGTCATCCTCTGCAACAACAATATGGTCTGTCAATGTCACACCGACAGCATATAAACTCCGTGCGATCAGCCTTGTAGTAGCAACATCATCTCCAGACGGGAGTGCAATACCGCTTGGATGGTTATGGGCAAGTATGACAGAGGACGCATTTACTCCCAGGGCGATTTCTGCTACCTTTCGGGCAGAAATACTTGCGGAGTTGATACTCCCCTCTCCGATTTCACGACAGACAATCACCTTACATTTCGCATCCAGGCAGAGAAGAAATACTGTTTCATTCTTCCGGCTATGGAAGAAATTCACCAAGTAATCCCCGCACTTTTCAATCGTATCCAGCGCGCAGACATTCTTCACCTGACTGACACGGTAATACCGACAGGCTGCCGAGATTAGCGGAAGAAAGGTTGCTGCGCCTTCCCCAATTCCGGGAACTGCCATTAATTCCTCCGGTGTAGCATCCATCACCTGATGGAAAGAGCCAAAATGGTCCAATAGCTTGTGGGCAAGCTCATTGGTATCTTTCCGTGGAATACAGTAGAACAACAATAGTTCCAATGCATTGACTTGCTCAAAACTATCCAGGCCTTCTTTCAAAAATCTGGCCCGAAGACGCTGTCTGTGACCATCGTGAACCGGCATATTTACTCACCTCAAGTTAATTTATCTTGCTATTTGCAGATTTATTCGTTACAATATGGAAAAAGGACGAAATTTGACGTACAATGCGTGAAAGAATTCCAAAAGAATGCGCAACCTAATCTCAAAAGGAGATAACGTATGCAACAGACAAACCAAATTGATGAACTGCTGAAATTACTGACATATCCGGCCTTTTCCGTGCATGATGGGACTGTGACACACGTTAACAGTGCTGCTTATCAAAGACAGATTTCCCCCGGCACAGAGATTGCCCATCTTCTGCACACCGGCAAGGATGCCTATGATGCATTTACGGATGGCCGTCTCCATTTACAGCTCTGTGTTGCGGATACCGTGTGGAACGCCTCCGTAACAAAAGCGATGGGCGCTGATATTTTCCTATTGGAAAACACAGCTGACTCACAGGAACTGCGTATACTGTCGTTAGCCGCGCTGCAGTTCCGCTTCCCACTCGCGGAAATAGCTTTGCTCACAGATAAGCTTTTCAACGATGAGGCACTAAAAGGCAGTGACATTCCGGAACGATTGAATCGCAGTCTTATGACGATGCAGCGCTTAATTGGCAATATGTCCGATGCACCGCGCTATAGCAGAAACGCTAACTGCGCAATGCAAAATCGGGATATTGTAGCATTCATAGAAGAGATTTTAGAGAAGTGTAAGGCCCTTGCAGAAGAATCAGGATATAAGCTGGAACTTATCATACCTGTAAGAGAACTGTTTGTATCCTTCTCACCTGAGCGATTGGAGCGCGCCATCTATAATATGCTTTCCAATGCACTTAAATTTTCTCCTGTTGGCAGCACCATCACTGCCAAGCTCGAAAAATGCAAAGATGTTGTGATGTTTACAGTTTCCGATGAAGGTCCGGGGCTCCCTGAAAATGTGACCGGTAACATTTTTACCCGCTATCTTCGGGAGCCTGTGATCGAAGACAGCCGATTCGGTATGGGACTGGGTATGATGCTGGTCTGCGCTACGGCTTCCGCACACGGCGGTACTGTGCTTGTTAGACAGCCAAAGGGTAAGGGTCTTTCTGTTACCATGACCCTATTGGCAAAACCCGGCAATCCCGGCGACATTCGTTCAAACATCATCCACGTGGATTATTCCGGTGGCCACGATCACGCGCTTTTAGAGCTTTCAGATGCCCTATCCCCCGAATTATACAAAAAGTAATCTATTCCGGCCTGCAGTGCAGGCCGGTTTTTTACAGATAATCCCTTAAATACTGTCCGGTATAGCTTTCAGAGATAGCAGCGACCTCCTCGGGTGTGCCTTGGGCAACAATCTCGCCGCCCATATCGCCCCCTTCAGGACCAAGATCGACGAGGTAATCGGCAGATTTGATCACATCTAAGTTATGCTCAATGACCAAAACGGTATTGCCCGTATCAACCAAACGCTGAAGCACTTCAATGAGTCTATGCACATCTGCTGCGTGCAGACCTGTGGTCGGCTCGTCCAAAATATAGATCGTTTTACCGGTGGATACCTTTGCAAGCTCAGTTGCTAATTTTACACGTTGTGCCTCACCGCCGGAAAGCGTTGTGCTGGACTGGCCTAAACGAATATAACCGAGCCCCACATCCACAAGGGTCTGGATCTTACGGTGAAGCTTAGGCAAATTCTCAAAGAACTGAGCCGCTTCTTCCGCACGCATATCGAGAACTTCTGCAATATTCTTTCCCTTATACTGCACTTCCAGTGTTTCGCGGTTATACCGCTGGCCGCGGCAGACCTCGCAGGGTACATAAACATCGGCAAGAAAATGCATTTCGATTTTTACAAGTCCGTCGCCGTTGCAGGCCTCACAGCGTCCGCCCTTCACATTAAAAGAAAAACGCCCCGGACCATAGCCGCGCATTTTTGCATCCTTGGTCGCGGCAAACAGATCACGTATATCATTAAATATCCCCGTATACGTGGCAGGATTCGAACGGGGTGTGCGACCAATGGGACTTTGATCAATGTCGATAACTTTATCTAAATTCTCAATACCGCGGATACAACGGCAAGCACCGGGATGGGTGCGCGCATGGTTTAATCTTCCTGCTAACGTTTTTTGGATGATCTCCCGCACAAGACTGGACTTTCCGGAACCGGAAACACCCGTAACGCAGGAAAGTGTTCCAAGCGGGATCGACACATCTACATCTTTGAGGTTATTCTCTGTAGCCCCTTCAACCTTCAGGAACTTGCCATTGCCTCCGCGACGTGCAGATGGCACAGGAATCTTTTTATAGCCAGACAGATACTGGCCTGTAATAGATTGGGGCTCTGCAATGATTTCATCCAACGTGCCTGCCGCTACAATCTCGCCGCCGTGGCTGCCCGCACCGGGACCCACGTCCACGATGTAGTCTGCAGCGCGCATCGTATCTTCATCGTGTTCAACCACAATAAGCGTGTTACCAAGGTCACGCAGACGCTTAAGCGTAAGAAGCAGCTTATCATTGTCACGTTGATGAAGCCCAATAGACGGCTCGTCCAAAATATAGAGAACCCCCATCAAAGAAGACCCGATTTGCGTAGCGAGACGGATTCTTTGACTTTCGCCGCCGGAAAGTGTTGCCGAGGCACGGGACAGCGTTAAATAGCCAAGGCCCACATCCAGCAAGAATTGCAATCTTGCCTTGATCTCCCGGACGATCTGCTGGGCAATAATCGCCATATTTCCTTCCAGCTTCAGCGCTTCCATAAAGCCCAGCGCATCACGAATGCTCATCTGGCAGAAATCCATAATACCAATTCCACCAACTGTAACCGCACGGGCAATGGCAGAAAGCCGTTTACCACCGCAATCCGGACATGGCGCAGAGGACATACATTCCTCCAGTTCCTTTTTGACTGCATCGGATTGGGTCTCGCGATACCGTCGGCTGATATTATTTAAGATACCTTCAAAGGGCTGTTCCAGTACACCCCAACCGCTGCCGCGGTTATAGGTCATACGCAGCTTTTCACCGTCTGTACCGTGAAGGATCACCTTCAGTGCCTCCGGGGACAGGCTGCTAACCGGAGCAGTCAGGGAAAAGCTATATTTTTTAGCAAGTGCCTCGAAATACATTCTGAAAACAGAGTCAGTACGTGCACTATTCCAGCCGGAAACTTGTATTGCACCCTCAAAAATAGACAGCGTCTTATCCGGAATCACAAGCTCCGCATCGGCAACCAACTGGAAGCCCAAGCCGGTACAGGACGGACACGCGCCGGCGGGATTGTTGAACGAGAACATTCTCGGCTCCAGCTCTGTCAGACTGATGCCGCAATCCTCACAAGCGTAATTTTGTGAAAAGGATAATTCCTCTCCTCCATCCGGAAAGCTGATTACCACAAGACCACCAGAGTGACTACAGGCAGTCTCCACAGAATCTGTCAGACGCCGCCGCTGTCCGTCACGAATCACAAGCCGATCAACCACCAATTCAATGGTGTGCTTCTTATTTTTCTCACAACGAATCTCTTCGCTCAGATCATACAGGATTCCGTCTACGCGAACGCGGGCAAAGCCGCTTTTTCTGGCATCCTCAAAAACCTTAGCATGCTCGCCCTTCTTTCCGCGGATAACGGGAGACAGTACAATAAAACGCGTACCTTCCCCAAGCGCTTCAATACGGTCAACAATCTGATCAATGGTTTGCCGGCGGATCTCTTTTCCGCACTGCGGACAATGCGGGACACCAACTCTCGCCCACAAAAGGCGCAAATAGTCATATATCTCCGTCACCGTGCCAACGGTAGAACGAGGGTTCTTTGATGTTGTCTTTTGGTCAATGGAAATGGCAGGCGACAAACCATCTATGCTGTCCACATCAGGCTTATCCATCTGTCCTAAAAACTGGCGGGCATACGCGCTTAGGCTCTCCACATACCGCCGCTGTCCCTCAGCGTAAATGGTATCAAAAGCAAGGCTGGACTTGCCGGAACCGGACAGCCCGGTAAAGACTACCAGCTTATCTCTCGGTATGGTCAGGTCAACATTTTTAAGATTATTTTCCCTTGCTCCGCGTATCCGGATTGTGTCACTCATAGCCGCATTTCCTTTCATAAAATCGTCAGTATATTATAACACACCTTTCTTCGCCATACAATAGCTTTTTCTTTTGAGATTTCAATTTTTTGCACAGAAATACGTGGTGACAAATAGGCGAAATTATGCTATGCTTAATGTGCACAATGAAAGGAAAGGATTTTTGCTATGAAACGAACTTGCGCAATCATATTCTCTTTCATACTTCTGCTGTTTCTCTCCGCTTGTACCACGGATGTACCAAACAGCCCCCAACCCACTGAACCTCCTGTAACCACTGCGCCCTCTGATCCTTCCGAACCGGCAACACTGACGCAAGCTGATTTGCAAGCCATCGAAGATTTTCTTAATGATGTGGAAAATAACGGTTTTGTCGGCAGCAACTGCTATACCTCACCCTCCGAAATCGAACTGCTGTGGGTGTTCTATGACGGTGCCGGAATAGCTGTGCCCCTTTCCCAATGGAGTGACGGGGAAGCTGAGGCAGTTTTAGCTGCTACCGGATGGGAAGACTTTTTTAATTACCCCACAAAAATCCCAGCCGCAGCGGCAAATGCCTATTTGCTTGAAAAATGTGGCACTCCCCTCTCCGCATTTAATAACGGAACGATTCCGGGTTTTCACTATGTGGAAAGCTACGATGCCTATTATACAATGCACGGCGATACAAACAGAACATACATAACGGTTGAGAGTGGGCATATTGATGAAAATGGTCACTACATCATACGCTACGCTGTTGCCTATGACTGTCCCACAGGCGATATATATACCGTCACACTGCGTAAAACGAACGCGGGCTATCAGTTCATTTCCAATGTAGAGGAATACAATCCTGACCCCTATCCCGTTCACGAGATCAGCGCTGACAAGCTTACAATTGACGGCACGAAAAAGACCTACAAAGGTCAGAATATTACCTTGCGTGTGCCGGTAGATTGGCTTGCATTGGAGCAGCACAGTGAGGACGGCAGCGCTTACTTTTTCCGAGAGCCAACCTTCGACCGTTGCCAGCTAACCTTTTATTCCACCGGTTCACAATATGCCCGTGAGCGGACAGAAGCGGAATATTTGGAGCTTTTCTCCTCTTCCGAACGGACAGATGTAAAAATCCTCTCTTACACTAAGGAAACCCTGAGTGGTTATGGCTGCACGAAAGTGGTATATTCCTATACAGACGATGGTATTGAGTATATTGGGACACGCTATGACAATGTCATTACAGGACTCTGTCTTTACGATTTCGCCATCACTTACCCCGTAGCAGAAAGCGAGCGGTTTGCACCTGTTTTTGAGTCGATTATAGATTCTATCGTACTGCAACCCTATTAATCTGCATAACCAATTAATTAAGCAAGGCTTATGCAACCGAAATTGCATAAGCCTTGCTTCTATTTATATTCTCCAAGCTCTAAATAGATCGTGCCAAAAGGAATATCAATATTTGAACGCTCTGTCGCACACGCTTTTATGTTATCCGCAAAGCCAACATAAACATACAAGGAATGCTCTGGGCTGGGACACAGCATGAATTTTATGTCTGTGCCTTCAAGACTTACATTGTAGACCACAAAG
>SVLZ01000060.1 GCA_015067665.1 Oscillospiraceae bacterium
CAGCTTTGGATCCCGAAAATAAAGTTAAGTATGATTATGTCGTTTTCCAGGAACAGAGTCTGCGTCCCATCGAAGATACAGATAAATTCTACGACGGTGCCCGCGCCCTTGCAGCGAAAATCAGAGCCGTAGGTGCTACCCCGGTTCTCTATAACCACTGGGGCAGAAAGACCGGGTCTCCTGACCTCATCAATCTTAATATGACAAATGAGAGCATGACTTGGACACTAGCTGGCATCGGACAGGCAATTGGAAACGAGCTGGATATTCCCGTTGCATATGTCGGTCTTGCTTTCTATGACATTTATACCAACACCGAGATCGAAATCTATGATGACGATCTGTATCATCCCATCTACGCCGGCAGCTTCCTTGTTGCTTCTACTATTTTCGCAACGATCTTCGGTGTTGATCCCACTACTGTCCCCTATGCCGGTGAGCTTGCTGAGGTGGCAGCTATTGTAGAGCTTCCCAAGGCGGCAAAGAACGCTGTGTTCAATACCCCGGAAATTCCCGAGGAGTATCAGACCACACCTACGCCTCCTACTGAACCGACCGAGCCTCCGGCTACTGAGCCCCAGCAGACAGTCAATCTCACCAAGGTTCCTGCATCCAAGCCCATTAACTTTGTGGCTGAGGGCACATACGAAAATGGCGACGCATATGCCACGATACTCGGCACGAAGTGCATCGCCGCCTCCAGAGAGTTCTCCACCACCGGTCTTACCGATGCGCAGAAAGCTGACATTGCCGATATTGGGTACGGCATTTCTATGATCGGCATTGAGCGGATGGACGACCATGCAAACAACGGTATGCACTCTCTCGTTGAGCATATCTGCAATTTCCGTTACGGATCCAGACAGCCTACCAACTACTTCTACGATGATTATCACTACGACATCGACGGAACACGCATCACAAGCGGCAAATATACCGCGCTCATCACGCTAAACTTCGGTGAGATATGCTCCTTTGAGGCCTTTGGCTTCCTCGCGAAGAACGGCCTTCTTGGTGCAGCAGACGTTTATGTCAGCTCCGACGGCACCAGCTGGTCCAAGGTTCCCACCGCTTGTTGGGATATGGTGAACGGACTGCCCGTTACCAAGTGCGATCCTGTTGCTGAAAAGAACAGCAAGGATTCCCTTTCCATTACAAACGATGGCTGCTACCTGTTTGATATGGCGGGCGCTGAGGGTATGTACCTCCGTGTCGGCATTATCATCGGTCACTACTATAATAGTGTCGCCACTCCCAATAAGTCGGTTGTTAGAGATTTGGTTGTCTTTGGCAAGTATTCTTCTGCCCCTGTTGAACCTGATCCTACCGAGCCTCCCGTTACTGAGCCTCCCGTTACTGAACCTCCTGCTACCGAGCCTTCCGTTACTGAACCTCCTGCTACTGAGCCTTCCGCAACAGAGCCTCCCAAGACGGTAAATATCACCACAGTGCCTTCTTCTATCCCCATTAACTTTGTGGCTGAGGGCACATACGAAAACGGTGACGAATACGCAACGCTCCTCGGCACGAAGGGTGTCGCCGCCTCCAGAGAGTTCTCCACCACCGGTCTTACCGATGCGCAGAAGGCTGACATTGCAGATATTGGTTACGGCATTTCCATGATTGGCATTGAGAGAATGGACGACCATGCAAGCAACGGTATGCACTCTCTCGTTGAGCATATCTGCAATTTCCGTTACGGCTCCAGACAGCCTACCAATTACTTCTTTGATGACCTTCAGTACGATGTCAGTGGAACTGTCAACGAAAACGGAAAGTATACCGCACTTATTACGCTTAACTTTGGTAAGATGTGTAAGTTCGAGGCTGCCGGTTTCCTTGCAAAGAACGGTCTGTTTGCAGCAGCGGATGTCTATGTCAGCTCCGACGGCGTCAATTGGACCCTTGTTCCTACCGCCTCCTGGGATATGGTGAACGGTGACGCAGTTACCAAGTGCGCCAAAGTAAGTGAAAAGAACAGCAAAGATAGCCTGTCCATCACAAACGACGGTTGTTATCTGTTCGATATGGCAAATACCGAGGGTATGTACGTCCGTTTCGGTGTCATTTCCGGTTATTACTATAACAGCCAATCGACTCCCAACAAGATGGTAGTCAGAGATTTGGTTGTCTTTGGTGAATATCTGCCAGAAACTGAATAATCCATATTAAGAATCTCGCCAGGCTTTCGTCCGGCGAGATTTTTTCTTATGGCGTATTGAAATAATCACTGCTTTTGCGGTGCGTTTTTTCTTGGTCCGAGTGTCGAGATTCGCTTGCATTTTCTTTTGCAACCGCAAAAGAAAATTGAGGTAGATAACAGTGTTTGCACTGGTATCAGCAATATGCCACCGGCATATTGCATTTGCGGTCTTCGAATCTCGACATAGTGAAAAGAAAAAAGCAGAACGGGCGAATGCTCATTCTGCTTTTTTGGTCCGAGTGTCGAGATTCGAACTCAAAGCAATGCTGCACTTCGTGCGGCATTGCATGCGGCGGATGCCCCCACTCGCTCCTCGCTTTGCGGATTCCTGTTGCGGTTCCCAACGAATGTCCTCGGCTATAAAGCCTTCGTCCCTCGCTGACCGCTGCCACTCGCTCAGCTCCTTCTTTCTGCCACTGGCAGCAGTCGCATCGCTCCCCGCTCGGGATGGGCACCAAGAGGCCTCGAGTTCTTCAACAACTGCAAAATAAAAAGACAGGAAATGCAAAAGCCTTTCCTGTCTTTTTGGTCCGAGTGTCGAGATTCGAACTCGAGGCCTCTTGAACCCCATTCAAGCGCGATACCAAACTTCGCCACACCCGGATCTGCTTGCTGTCCCTGACAGCTTGGGTATCATATCATACCTTGTCAGAAAATGCAAGCATTATTTTTGGTTTTTTGAAAAAATTTTTAATTTACTCGCCTACGTCAGACTTGATCACTTTGCCAATATTCCAAAGGCTCACAACTTTCTCTTCAGCTGCTTTCTTTTCGGTCTCGTTTTCGTACTCCACATAGACCGTATGGGCGCTGCAATCGGTGCACTCTACCTGCACGTTCCAGCCGCCTTCGTGAACCACCATACCGGCGCCGCGGCAGATGGGACATTCTTCCAAAATATAATTGGGATTGACTTCCACCATATTAAAACTCCTTATCTAAAAATGACTTCGCTACTATCATATACTTCTAACCGCTGACAGGTGACATCATCGGGAGAAAATTCCGGCAGATAGCGTTCCACTGCAGAAGCAAGCTGCATCGGATTGAGGGTCGGGTTCTGACAGCAGATGAGGGCAGTCAGAACGATACAGCGCCCCTCCCCTGCAACCGTGATCCTGCGGATCATCGGCACGATGTCCTGATCTATGATGCCGTTTTTGCCCTTCTTCGGTACAACCAGGCTCTCTCTCCGGAAGAGGGCACTAATGGCATCTTCTGCGCCATCAGGGACGCCTGCATCGTAGGTAAGGGTCACCGTTACCGCCATATGGGTCAGATCCTTCAGCTTCCGACCGTCTACATAGGCAGCAAGTACCCGAACACCGGGTATGAGCTTCTCATTAAGCATCTGCGGCAGTTTTGTCACGTCAACATCATCTGTCTCCAATGCAAAGTCCAAAAGCTCACAGCGGCTCTCAATTCCCACAGAAAGAGGCAGCGCGATAGACACCGAAGGTCTGGGATTATAGCCTTGGGTGTGGGTCAGCGGAAGGCCAGCACGCTGGAAGGCTCGTTGGAACAGACGCATCAGGTCAAGGTGCGAGATCCAAACGGCACGTCCGGTTTTTTCAAACAAGATCCTAAGCATCGCATTCCACCTCCCGCAGTAGATTAGATGCACCGCAGCCTGCACAGCCCTGACGGCAGTCGGGGGTGATCTCCTCTGCGTATGCCCGCTTCCGTTCCCGGAGCAGGAACTTTTTCGTCACACCAACGGAAATATGCTCCCAAGGCAGCAGCTCCTCTTCCCCAAAGCCGCGAGTCGTATAGAAATCCGGATCCACACCGCAGCTTTCAAAGGCAGCATTCCACGCCTGCAGGTTAAAATACTCATCCCAGCCATCCAGCATTGCACCGTTTTTGGTGGCAGCCTCCAGCACCGGTCCCACACGGCGGTCACCGCGCGCAGTAACGGCTTCTAAACGGCTGATGTCAGGCGTATGGTAATTATACTCGATGGACTTGCAGTAAAAATAGCTTTTCAGCAGTCTGCAGCGACGCAGATATTCCTCTGTCGTGATTTGCTGCTCCCACTGAAACGGTGTGTGGGGCTTTGGTACAAAGTAGGCCGTCGCTACGTGGATCCGCAGACCCTTTTTCCGCTGCGTGGCATTTTCCTTCCAGCAGAGAATGATCTTATGAACAAGCTCTGCGATGCCCTTAACGTCCTCATCGGTCTCCGTGGGCAGACCCAGCATAAAGTAGAGCTTTACACTGCTCCAGCCTCCCCGGAAGGCATTCTCGCAGGATGAGAGGATCTCTTCCTCTGTAAGATTCTTATTGATCACGTCGCGAAGTCTTTGGGTGCCGGCTTCCGGCGCGAAGGTCAGGCTGCTCTTTCGCAGCGTCTGTAATCTTGCGGTCAGCTCCTTAGAGAAATTATCTGCACGGAGAGAAGGAACGGAAAGATTGATCTTACCGGCCTCGCAGTAGGGAATCAACTGATCTGTCAGCTCGCGAAGCTGACGGTAATCGGAAGTGGAAAGACTGGAGATGGTAATTTCATTATGCCCGGAATCGGTGAGCAATTCCTTTGCCTGCTTTAATAAAGTTTCTGCGCTCTTTTTCCGCACCGGACGGCAGGAAAAGCCAGCCTGACAGAATCGGCAGCCGCGGATGCAGCCGCGGAAAATCTCCAAATTTGCCCGATCGTGGACGATCTCGGTGGATGCTACGATGGTTTTGGTAGGATAGTAGGCCTTATCCAAGTCTTCGACAATGCGCTTAAGGACGGTTTTCGGTGCACCGGGCGCAGGATGGAGCGCTTTCATCGTACCATCGTCGTTGTATTCCGGCGTGTAGAAGGAAGGCACATAAACACCGGGAATCTGACTGACCTGACGCAGGAAGGCTTCCTTGGTCCAATTCTCCGCCTTTGCGCGGACATATAAGGACACGACCTCGGGCGTAATATCCTCGCCCTCACCGATACAGAAAAAGTCGATAAAGTCACATAGGGGCTCCGGGTTAAAGGCGCACACACCGCCTGCAAAGACCATATTCTTAAGTCCTGTGCGGTCCTTACTGTGAAGGGGCACACCGGAAAGAAGAAGCATATTAAGGATATTGGTATAGGACATCTCATAACCGATGGTAAAGGCCAGCATATCAAAATCCTTGACGGGATCACCGCTCTCCAGCGCCCACAGCGGCAGGTCATGCTCGCGCATTGCCTGCACCATATCGCCCCAAGGATGGAACACCCGCTCACACCAAATGCCGTCCATCCCATTCATGATGCCATATAAGATCCGCATACCGATATTGGACATACCGATCTCATAGGTATCCGGGAAACAAAAGGCAATACGCACACGGGTGTTTTCCAGATCTTTTATTATCTCATTATATTCTCCGCCGGTGTATCGGGCAGGTTTTTGCACATTCGGCAGAAGTCTTCTTAATTTTTCTGTCATAGCGACACCTCAAAAATCATCATCTCCCCTATTGTAGCCGTTATTTCTCTTATTTGCAAGAAATTTCTGTGCAAAAATTCCGATTATAAGCACTGTAGGAACGATCCCACAGCGCAGAAGCCGGAGAATATAGATCGTCCCACCGGCTACGAAGAAAAAGAGCAAATTTTCAATCCTGTGAACGGTCTGCACAGGAAGACGGAGCATTCCGAGAGCTGCCCGGAATGCCCGACCGCCATCCAATGGGTAAATGGGCAGTAAATTAAAAACGGTCTGTACGAATGCGCACAGTGCGCTATAGGGCATAAAACGAGACAGGCAAATAAGCAGAAGTCCAAATAACGGACCGGCAAGGGAGCATACGAGCCCTTCCTTGTTACCAAGCTGTGCCGTATGCATACGGATGCCAAAGGGTGTGATCTCCAATGCCCATATTGGTATGCGAAACAACCGCAGCGCCAAATAGTGTCCCCACTCGTGAACTGTGACAGCAATACACCACCCCAACACGAAACGCAATGGCAGCATCAAAACAGCAGCCGGCAGCAAAATATAAATATAGGGACTGACAGTTATTCTATGCCGCACCCGCAATGACCTCACGGCAAAAGGCGGTGACCGCATCCGAAAACTGCTCCCCCGCCTTCAGATTCTCGATCAGCTCTGTCAGCGCGGCTTTGGTCACCGCAGGATCGCCCGGCAAAAGCCAGTCCGTGCTGCCATAGCGGACAGTAAGCGCAAAAAATACGATTAATAATGACACTGTGCAAACCGATGGAAGCATCCACCGGGACACCTTGTGCTTTTGCAGATACCTGCATTTTCCTACTGGAATATAGTCGATTTTATAAGCCATACCATCCCCTCCCAAGTAATGATACGAAGAAAGCAGAGAAAACTTGACAAAGACTTGACAAAGCCCAATAATTTCATTATAATGGCTTAGCTAACGGGGTGTGGCGAAGTTTGGTATCGCGCTTGGTTCGGGTCCAAGAGGCCTCGGGTTCGAATCCCGACACTCCGACCAAAAAGACAACAGGAACATTCACTCCTGTTGTCTTTTTCTTTAGACGGGCGGGATTCGAAGACCTCAAATGCAACAGTCCAGTGGACTGTTGCTGCAACCAGTGCAAACACTGGTTGCTACATTGATTAATGAATCCCGCACGACGACCAAAAACAGAAAGTCCACCCGGTGGGGGGTGGACTTTCTTATAATCTGTATTCTTATTTATCTAACAAATTCCTGTCAAGAATATAGGTTTTAATTTCCTCAAAGGCGTTTGTATGTCCCACTGCTACCTTGGGGTGTCCCTTGTAGCCACTGGTGTCACTGAACAGCCAGAGATAATAAATATCGGTTTCGCCTTCCGACAGCACATCGTCGATGGCGCGGTTGATACCGGCATCGATATCACCGTCCACACCCATCATACCGTATACGCAGAGGATCGGTACACCGGGCCGCTTTGCGCGAATGCTGCGAAGCAGATTTGCATAGCCTTCAGCCATATTGCTGACGGTCTTTTCTGCGGAGCCTGCGTCATTGGTGCCCAGATTGATAACCACCAGATCCACAGGGTTGGCTTCAAAATCGTAAGGCAAATTGCTGGCAGCGTCTACTTTATCGAAGAATTGACCCATCAAAAGATGAGAATGATCCACCGGCAAGCAAGCGGGCACACCCGCATAGGAGATCATATCGCAGTCAGCGCCGAAATATTCGCCCAGCATTGTGGCATAGGTTTGGGTGCCGTCTTCGCATTCCTTAAACTGAGAGGTAATGCCCAGATTGCCAAAGCCGCTGGTGATGGAATCACCGTAGAATTCAAAGCGCAGATCCGCAGACGGGAATGCAGTCAGCGCTACGCCATCTGTTTTCAGATCGTTCAGTTGTACGCGGAGATAGCCCTGCTCGGTCATCTTCAGTACCTTAACAGTATGGAAGCCCTCTTCCAGATCCTTACAAAGGTCTACTCTTTCAAAATCCGCGGGATAGTTAAGATACTGGGTAAACTCACCGTCCACATAGACCTTTACCGTACCGGTGAAGGTGGGGCCGATGGTGGAGATGTTAGCCTGCAGAGAGGTACCTATAAAGTTCACCTCGAAACCGCTGGCTACATTGGGAATGCACAGGGCATCCTCCTCCATATAGGTTCTGCCGAAGGTGCGAACGCTCTTGCTGTCAGATAAAGTATAGCCTTCCTGCGCCGTCAGTACATGTACCGGGACTTTCTTCCACTGCTCTTTGTAGCTGACAGTAATATAGGTATCACCGTCACAAAGCGCTGTGGCAACACCGTTCTTTAGCTCCACAACTGCTGCATCGTCCACAGTGTAGCTCAGTTCAGCCGTTACATCCACATCATCAGCGTAAACCTTACAAGCAAAGTCGGCGCTGCCGTAGGTCTCGTTATCTATTACCAATACAACGCGTTCAGGTACTTCCCATTTCATTTTTGGGGGTGCAACCTCAACAGGCGGTTGCGTCGGTTGCGTCGGTTCGGGCGTGCCGCCCATAAAGGATTCAAAAAAGGAACAGCCGGTGGTTGTCAGCAGCATCGTCGCGCAGCAAAACAGTGCGCAGCATCGTATAAAGTTTTTCATATTTTCCTCCTTCATGATTATTCCAACCGCACATCTGCAAATATGCGTCTTCACAGATGCCGCATTGTTGTTTTAAGACTATCATAATTCTATATTTCCTGCAAGTATGTGGTGAAAACTTGTCTTATCTTCATCATTTTTTGCAAAAAGTCGCAAATTTTATGACCATTGCATTGCCTATTTCTGAAAGACAACAAATAACGAAAATTATACTTTGCAATCAGGCGATTGTGTGCTATACTTAAAATGTAGAATTTTGTGTAAACGGAGGTACACTATGGAAAGAATGAAAAAAGTGTTGGCAGTGATGCTTGTACTGTTTATGCTGGTGCAGGCATCCCCGGTCACACTCGTCGTATTTGCTGCCGACGATCGGCAATATACATATGACGACACCTACAACTCTGGCAAGCGGGATCAGGTGGCCACTACTCTGAATGGTACCAGCGCAAATGCATATTACACCGGATCCTATGCGTACGATTCGCTGTCAAAGCAAAGCGCGTCCAGCATCCAAAGCGCACTAAAAACACTGATGACAA
>SVLZ01000005.1 GCA_015067665.1 Oscillospiraceae bacterium
GAACAAGATAGCCACCAGCCTCTAAGTCGCTCACAATCTGCTTACGGGCTTCATAGCGGTCAAGACCCTGATACTTACCGCCAAACTCGTTGACAACACCGTTGTCGTCAAGAACACGAATGACCTCAAGATTGTGGCGCAAACCCACCTCAAAGTCATTGGGGTCGTGGGCAGGGGTCATCTTCACGCAGCCGGTTCCGAATTCCATCTCTGCATAATCGTCTGCAACAATGGGAATTTCCTTGTTAACGAGAGGCAGGATAACCTTTTTACCAACAATATCTTTGTAGCGCTCATCGTTGGGATTGACACAGACACCGGTATCACCAAGCATGGTCTCGGGACGGGTAGTTGCAACAACAACCTCGCCGCTGCCGTCCGCCATAGGATAGCGGATATGCCACAGATGGCCGGGCTTATCCACATACTCGACCTCAGCGTCGGACAGCGCGGTGACGCAGTGGGGACACCAGTTAATGATACGGCTGCCCTTATAGATAAGATTCTTCTCATACAGGGAAACGAAAACCTCACGGACAGCGGCGCTGCAGCCCTCGTCCATCGTAAACCGCGCCCGCTCCCAATCGCAGGATGCGCCCAGCTTCTTCTGCTGCTCCACGATCCGATTGCCGTACTTATGCTTCCAGTCCCAAACGCGCTCTAAGAACTTTTCGCGACCAAGATCGTAACGGGTCAAACCCTCTTTCACTCGCAGCTCTTCTTCTACCTTAATTTGGGTAGCAATACCGGCGTGGTCCACACCGGGAAGCCACAGAGCGTTATAGCCCTGCATCCGCTTGAAGCGGATCAGAGTATCCTGCAAGGTCGCGTCCATTGCGTGACCCATATGCAGCTGACCGGTAACATTTGGAGGGGGCATTACGATGGTAAAAGGCTTCTTCGTTCTGTCCGTGCCGGGACGGAAAAAGCCGCCATCCTCCCACATCTTATAAATTTGCGCTTCTACCTGTTGGGGCTCGTAAACCTTCGGCAGTTCTCTTGCCATATTCCTTCACTCCTTAAAATAAAAACGCCCTGAGAAAAATCTCAGGGCGAAAAGATTTCCGCGGTACCACCTGAATTCCACGAAGGGCACTCAATTGCTATAACGGGCAAACCCGGACTTTCCTACTGCATTTCAGGAAATCAGCTCAAGGGCGACAATCCGAAGAAGCACTGTATGCTTTCACCAACCGCACACTCTCTAAAAGTGCTACACTCCCGGAAACTCCCTGTCGAAGCCTTATAATATGGGGATAATTTAACATAAATGCGCTAATATGTCAACTGTAAATAATCAAAAAATATACTCCGTTATAAGCCAATAGATCAGTCGAACAGCCAAGGCAATGCCGATCGGGATCAGACAGCACACAAGGACGATCACAAATAAGCCAATCATAAAGCTATGGTATACCTGCAGCCCGCCAAGGATTCCGCTGACGACCGTAGTACCAAAAATGCCCGTTACGATTGTAAAAGCAAGTGCAAGTAACAGATAAGCCTTTGCGCCCGGAATTGCCGTTTTTATGTCAGCCGGACTCAGTGAAATATGCAGGGAGATGGATATGATCACAAGAAGAGCTAAATTCTGCAATATTTCAGGCGCACTGCCGGAACCGATTTCCTTAAACATATTGGGCAGCATTTTGAATCCCTCTGCCAGCAAACCGCCGCCATCGTCTCCTGCAGCAATCAAAGAACCTGCTGAAGCAAAGTAAGTTTGGATCGTATTGGGGAAGCATGCAAAAAGCGTAAAGACAAGCATAAGTATTCCGCTGAAAATCGGTCCAAGGCTGATAAACAGCTCGCCAATTTCGTGATAAACTTTATGGACGTAGTTTTTGTTTGGTCTGGGATGGCACGTAACGGAGCCAAATAATCCGTCCTCCATTCCCTTGGCGCGCCAAAGCACAATTTTATCAATTTTATTGTCAAAAATCAGCGCCATAGCAGCATGTCCCAGTTCGTGTATGGGTGTTCCGATGATGGAGATCGCTGCAATAAAACCGCCGCCAACACTACCGCCTACCATATTGCAAAAGAACCGCTCGCAGGCATGGACAAGAAATGCACATAAGATTATACTGCCAATGGTGTAAAAAACAATTTGCAAATAATAAACGATAAACTGACTAATATCCACAATTGTCACCTCGATTTTCCATAGTATACTGTAATCCTATAAGAATCCATCCGAATTGTCAACCAACTTTCTTGACTGCAATGGAAATAATGTATATAATAAGTTAAAATATATTATGGATGTGAAACCTATGAAACTCTCTCTGGTTGTCCCCTGCTATAATGAAGCAGAAAATGTGGCCGCTTTTCAGGATGCTGTTATCGGCGCCTTTGCTGGCTGCGGCTATGATTATGAGATCGTCTTTGTGGACGACGGCAGCAAGGATGCCACCTACCACAATTTGAAGAAGCTTCACGAAGCCCAAAGATGCCCGGTAAAGGTCATTCGCCTTTCTCGGAACTTTGGCAAAGAATCCGCTATTTATGCAGGCCTTAGCAATGCAGACGGTGATTATATCTCCTTTATCGATGCGGACTTGCAGCAGCGTCCGGAAATCGTGCGGGATATGGTAATAAAGCTTGATGAAGATCCGGAGATCGACATTGTTGCCGCCTATCAGGATCGCCGGGGCGAGGGCAAGGTCCTGTCCTTTTTCAAGAAGTCCTTTTATTCTGTTATAAATAAGCTTTCCGATGTCGCGCTCCGGGCAGATGCCAGCGACTTCCGCACCTTCCGCCGCAGTGTGGCAGAAAGTCTCCTGACCGTTGCAGAGTATCACCGTTTTTCTAAAGGCATCTTTGCGTGGGTCGGCTATAACACCCACTTTATTCCCTATGTGGCAGAGGCACGCAGAGCTGGCACTACAAAATGGAGTTTCAAGAAGCTGCTGAACTATGCCATTGAGGGCATCATCGGCTATTCCACAAAGCCTCTGCGGATTGCCACCGCTTTAGGCACCCTGACAGCGATTACCGCGTTTCTGTATTTACTATTTGTGGTAATCCAGAAGCTTTTCTTCGGCATTGCAATTCCCGGTTATGCCACGATCATTGTGCTGATCCTGCTTCTTGGCGGTGTACAACTTCTGTGCATTGGCATTATCGGCGAATATGTTGGCAGAACCTTCGAGCAATCCAAAGACCGCCCCATTTATATTGCGAAGGATATTCTCACTTATAATCAGGAGTCCAAGTAAGCGTAGCCTCCGAATCATCGATAATATTAGCGAATATATTTTAGAAAACGGTGTGATTAAGCTCACACCGTTTTCTTTTCGTAGCATATGCAAACCTGTCGATTATGGTTGTTTTGGTCCATAAAACGCATGGATCACTTCCTCTCCCGTGCCGGAATAGCCTTCCCCATCGCTGTGCACAGGATCTATCTGCAAGTGAAGATACCAACCATCTGTTTCTTGGACACCATCCGCGCAATAGGTAATTGCCCGATCATAATCCGCCGGCTGACCGCCGTCTATTTGTCGAATAATATACCGATCAGCCTGCGCCATTTCTCTGATGGTATCCTGCGGGAGATACTTGATGGCCTCTAGATAATTTTGCAGCAGAAAAATCCGTCCTTGCTCGACCCATTCCGTTGGCTCCATCATAACATACTTTCCTTCATCCGGAAAAACCCTGAGTTGTGCGAGATACGTCGTATGGGCATTACTGAAAAAATAGCGTATAGCCTGGGAGCCTGCCCAGTTAAAATTTGAATCCACCGTTAAAGCAAAGTTGTTGGAATTTGTATAGATATTACTCGATTCCCAGTCTTCTATATCCAGTATGCGCTTCACAATGGCGCTTGGCTCAAGATGGGAAATATTATTCCCCTTCATTAAGAAATCTCGTGGAGGCATTGGATTGGTCAAAAAACAGATCGCGACACTTATGCAGGTAATAACTGTCAAAGTAATTGCAAGCGTAGTTGGCTTTTTGTGCTCCATCACTGACTTTACGCGCTCTCTTATGCCAATTTCGCCGAAAGCAAGGGGACAAACTGTAATTACGGTGCGATTGATACTGCAATCTACAAGTGTTTGTGTGTATTGGGCTCGTTGCTCGTTTACAAGGTTCTTGATAACGCTTTCATCACAGGCGAGCTCGATATCGCGGCAAAAAAGCACATATGCGACCCAAATCAACGGATTAAACCAATAGACCGTCAAAAGAAGAAAACCGATAGGTTTCCAAAGATTGTCCTTCCGAGCTATATGGGCCTGCTCGTGGGCAACAATATATTGAGTATCATGACCGTCAACTCCAAAGGGTAGGTAGATTCTCGGGTTAATGATTCCCAAAACAAACGGTGAGCTTATATTCTCGCTTCGGTAGATATTATCTTTATAGTAAACTGCCGTACTTACCCTACGGCACAATCGCCAATAAGAAACTGAGGCATATGCAATTAAGGATAAAATGCCAATACACCAAATTACTGTGAGCAGGGACATAGTGCGAAAGCCGTTCTCTGGAGGAACTGTTACGCCTTCGAAATAATGATCACCAAGATATTCGTTTATAAGGTCATCAACCGATCCGACCCCGGTCCGTATCTCAAAACGCGGTCCGGAAATCACTGTCTCAGGAATTGTCTCTGCGCTTGGTATCAGGCTCATTGCGCTCTCTATAGAAAATGGGCAGATCAGTCTGATCGCCACAATGCCCCAAAGCAAAACATTGGCCCATTTTGGAGCTTTCTTTAGAGCAAGGCGAAGCAACAGCACCACTAAAATTAGCCAACTTACAGATATACTTATGTTAATTATCTTCAGAAAAATCCTATTCATTGAGGAGCTCCTTTCCGGATACGATCGATCATACGCTGTACCTCGCTCAGTTCTTCCTCAGACATATTTTGATGCTTCGTAAATGCAGCAATAAACGCAGGAAGCGAGCCCGCAAACCGCTTTTCCACCAGCACGTCAATCTCATACGCCTGCGCCGCATCCTTGGAGACAAGAGATGTAATGATTCCGTTGTTATTTTGCAAAACCCCGCGCTCCCCAAGTCGTTTGATAACCGTGTAGGTAGTTGTTCGTTTCCATCCGAGCTGGTCGCGGCAAAGCCTCGCAAGCTCAACAGCTGTCGCCGGTTCATGCTCCCACATAATTAAACAAAAACGATATTCACTTTCGTGTATCTTTGGAATTGTCATACTTACACTCCCTTTGTCTAATGCTGTAGACTGTAACCTTAGTCTACAACATTAGACAGAGGAAGTCAATAGGAATTTAGAATAAACCTCACCTCAGCATTGCATTAGAACCGGTGCCTCTCCAAAAAGAAAAGGACGCCGATTAAGGCGTCCTTTCTTGCATATTTGCGTGTACCTCATGGAGTTTTTCTTCAACGGAAAGTAAATCCATAAACGTCTCCGGACGCTTTGAAACATCCCGCAGCAGCGCAGACGGATGATAGATTGCCGTCATCCAAGTGCCGTTACGGCAGATCCAAGTGCCGTGTTCCCGCGTGATGCGGTATTCAGGGTCAATGATCCGCCTTGCGGCAATGCGGCCAAG
The DNA here is from genome assembly GCA_015067665.1 of Oscillospiraceae bacterium. Lineage (GTDB taxonomy): Bacteria > Bacillota > Clostridia > Oscillospirales > Oscillospiraceae > Faecousia. Next base: position 5,550 of record SVLZ01000005.1, read on the forward strand.
ACATACGATTATTTGCGGCTTTACAAGTTCGACCTGCCGTCTCAGGTAGCCGATACAAGCATCCTGCTCCTCATCCTGGGGATCCCGATTTCCGGGCGGTCTGCATTTAACAACATTCGCAATATAGCAGTTGCGTCGGTTAATGCCAATGATAGAGAGCATATCATCAAGGAACTTACCGGCAGCGCCCACAAAAGGCTCGCCCTGCAGATCTTCTTGCTCTCCCGGACCTTCCCCGATAAACATAATATCCGCATCCTTTACACCGACGCCAAACACCACATTCTTTCTGGTCCTGCACAGGCCGCAGCGGGTGCAATCCTGACATAGCATCTCTAAGCTTTCCCACTCACCCATCAGCGATTTCTCTCCCTCTCTCTTTGTCTTTGACGTGCTGCAGCACGTTTTCGATAACGGACATTTCTGCGGTGGATGATCATACCAAAAATGCCAATTACCACAGCAAGGACTGTAATGATCACAACAATAACTGTCACAAGTGTAGAATCTGTCAGGTTTCTGTTTACCTCCTTCGGTACAGAAACCATAACCCGGTTCGCAGCCAGCAGTTCCACCTCAGCGAGACATTTACCGCCATACCACACTTCCAGTTTTCCTTGTTTGGAGCCCGACTGTATGGGCGCAGTATAGGTCTTCCCCTCGTCATCGAAACGGTAAGTAAGCTCGTTCATATCCACATCTTTGGGTACAACAACTGTCTGTGTTTCGGACGGCACTAACACAAGGTCATTATCGCCGTTAATAACAGGCCGCTGTGCAACGATCTGTCCCTCATACAGAACCTGACCAATGGCATACTTGGATATCGTGAGACTCAGCATTTGGCTGATTTCCTTAAAACCGCCGTAAACTTCAAAAGTGTAGTTATCCGCAGCATACTGAGACTGGCTGCCGAAAACAATGGCAACCACCTCCATATTGCCGCTTTCAGCCGTAACAGCAACGTGACGCGTTCTGTCTGCAGCTACACCGGTACGACCACCGCTGACCCGCCTGTCGTAATAGGCTTCCTGCCGTGGGTCGATCAGGTAGTTACTGCTTTTCATCACTCGCTCAGCGGATTTCTCCGTTGCAGGCACAGTATAAGTCAGCGCACCAAAAATCTCCGTAAAGCCTTCGGTCCGACGTGCGGCTTTCATAATGCGAACCATATCGCGGGCAGTTGTGTACTGGTTGCGGCTTTGCAAACCGTGGGGGTCAACAAAATTTGTATTGCTGCAGCCAAGCTCCGCAGCGCGTGCATTCATAAGTGCAACAAAGTTTTGGACAGTACCGCCAATATGCTCCGCGATCACAGCGGCTGCGTCATTTGCAGAGCCGGTCAGCATACAGTAAAGCAGATCGCACAGCTTCAGCGTCTCCCCTGCCACCAGCTTTGCGCTGGAAGAAGATGAAGAAACACTGCCAAGTGCCGTAGCTGTAACTGTTACCTTCTCCTCTAAATCACCTTTTTCCAGCGCAAGAATGGCTGACATAATTTTCACAAAGCTTGCAGGATAGATTCTTTCGTCTATATTTTGCGCCAACATCATTGTATCGCTGTTTAATTCGTAAACAATGGCAGCAGAAGCGTTAGTGATAGGCGCACCGTCTACCACAGCTGACTGCGCCTCGATGCCGCTGCAGTTGACACTTAAATCTGCCTGTGCGAAAACGGGAAGGCACGTTGCGCTTATAAAAACCCAAAATATCAGGAAAATTATGCCAAATTTCTTCATATTTTTGCTCCAATATCAAACCGCGGACTTGTCCTCGGAGAAATTTTGTGTATAATGATTATATCAGCAAAGAAAAAGTTAGTCAATGGAGGAAGTGCGGGATATGAAAAAATCAGGACTTTGGATTTATTTCATTATCCCTGCTATTTGTTTGCTTACACTAATCGGCATTTTTATATACCGCGGATTTTACCATAAGCCATTGGAATTAAGCAAAAATGCAATAATTGAACAAGGTGAAGGAAACGGCAAGGTAAATATTAACACTGCCGATACAGACACTTTGACGCTGCTTCCCGGTATTGGAGATGTAACTGCGCAAAAGATCATCAAATACAGAGAAAAACACGGTCCCTTTCGTAAAACGGAGGACATAAAAAGGGTCTCCGGCATTGGGGACAAGACCTATGAAAATATTCGCAAATACATTACGGTTGGAGGATAAGCTATGAAAATATTGATTGTTGATGACGAGGAACTGTTGGTCAAAGGTATTCGCTTTAACTTACAGAATGAAGGATATGAAACAATAACCGGAAGTGACGGTCTGCAGGCTGTAGCACTTGCGCAGGAGGAAAAACCAGACCTTATCATTTTGGACGTAATGATGCCGAATATGGACGGTCTTACCGCCTGCTCACGTATCCGCGCATTTTCCGATGTACCGATCATTCTGCTGACCGCGAAGGTAGATGATATGGATAAGCTCTTAGGCTTTGACAATGGCGCAGACGATTATATTACGAAGCCATTTAATATTCTCGAATTAAAAGCACGTATCCGGGCGCTGCTTCGACGTAGCGCACACAAGGAAACCCATGGCAATCTGCTGACCATCGGCTGCATCACATTAGATTTGGACGCAAGAAACGCTTATAAAGCAGGTACAGTTGTGGATCTAACTGCACGTGAATATGATATGATCGAGTTTTTAATGAAAAACCCAAATAAGGTCTACTCAAGAGAGAATTTGCTTGATAGCATCTGGACCTATGAATATAAAAGTGACATCCGCACTGTTGATGTGCACATCCGCAGATTACGGGAGAAGCTGGAGGATGATCCGGCCGATCCAAAGTATATTATGACGAAATGGGGCGTTGGCTATTTCTTCCGCAAATAGAAATAAGAAACGATATATCAGTACCCACTTTCGTGTGGCGCTGATATATGTGGCGATTTCCTCCCTTTTGCTGCTTTTTTTGAATATCTACACCTCCCGCTCCAGTCAGGATCTGTTTTACCGAAACAAAGAATCCACAATGATTGAACGTTGTCATTTTGCGGCCTCCGAAATTAAAGCCCTTGACATCATTAACCGCAATACCGTCGAAAAGGCTGTAAGTAATATGGGATCTCTCCGTGTCGAGCGTTTGCTTATTACAGATGACAAGGGCGTTACCATTTATGATTCCTCAGAAGGCAGCAATGGGGTCAGCAGTGCAATTCTTCCGGATGAGGTCAAACAGGCACTCAATGGAAATGATGTTTTCACCTCCCGCTTTGATAACGGCATTATGCGTTCAAATGCAGCAACACCCATTATGTCCTACGGAACATTGCTCGGCTGTGTCTATATGACAGAATATGATGTAAGTCAGGGCGCACTGATCGGTTCCCTGCAAAACAATATTCTCACCATTACAATCTGCTTGGAGATCGCCATCATCCTATTTTCGTTGCTTATTTCAAGGGCATTCTCTGCAAAGATCGACAATTTGATTGCATCGATGCATATCATTCGGGAAGGCGATTACTCAAAACCGGTTAAAATTAAAGGTAATGATGAGATTTCCATTCTTGGCGAAGAGTTTAATGAGCTGCGCAGCCGATTGGAAGCCATGGATGCAACACGACGTCAGTTTGTTTCCAATGCCTCCCACGAGCTGAAAACTCCCCTTGCCTCCATAAAGCTGTTGTCAGACTCGATATTGCAAAATGATATGGATGCCGAAACAGTGCGGGAATTTGTTGAGGACATCGGTAATGAAGCGGACAGACTTAACAGAATGTCCCAAAAACTTCTGTCCTTATCCAAGGCAGATGCTAAGGTTATTGAGCCAGCCCAAGTCATTTGTATCGACGAGACAGCCCAGCGGGTTGTGCGTATGCTGACTCCGTTGGCACAAATCCGTAACATCCATATCGAAACAAGCTTTGCAGACAGTTGTCCTATTTTAAGCAACGAAGACGATCTTTATCAGATTCTGTTTAACCTCATCGAAAACGGAATAAAGTATAATAAGGAAAACGGCAATTTGTATATTCGCCTGAACCGTATTGAAAACACAGCAGTCTTAAAGATCAAAGACGAAGGTGCAGGCATCCCGGAAGAGTCAATTCCACAGATCTTTGATCGATTCTATCGCGTCGATAAGGCTCGCTCCCGCTCTACCGGCGGTAGTGGTCTTGGACTGAGCATTGTCCGCGACCTGATACAGAAGCACCACGGACGGATCAGTGTGGAAAGCGCTGTTGGCTACGGGTCTGTATTTACGCTGTATTTTCCAATTTTCTGCGGTGATCCGGGACAGAATCCTACTTCTCATTAGGCAGCCATAGTCCCGGCCTTCCGTCACGGATAGCGAACCTCGCCTCCGCAATTCTCCATAGAAATTTTAACGGTTCTTCCGCGTTGATAGGAATCCAACTTTCACACGCTGCCCTGCGTACCGCAAACCCGACCAGTCCCGCAAGCCGCTTCTGTGGCACACGGGTGCGAATCACCATTTTTCCGTTATTGGGGACACAAATACCGATGTTTTCCTTGCGGTTTCCGCAGTCCGCCTCGATGTGCAGAACACTGTGCTGCATTTTGCATATACATTGCACCTCGTAATACAGTCCCTGTGCAGCAATATGTGCTGTTCCGACAATCTCTCCATCATCCTTAATTGGATATTCCCTTTGCATAAACATCCCCCCTTACCAGATTGTATGCGGTAAGGGGGGATATTTTACAGGATGCCGCGATTATCCTGTAATCCGAAGCTGACGGCTATGGCTTCATCCACCATATGCATATGTTGATCGTCTAACTTTCCCATATGCTCGCGAAGGCGACGCTTATCAATGGTCCGGATCTGTTCCAAAAGGATCACGGAATCTTTGCTCAGTCCAACGCTTCCACCTGCAATATTTATATGTGTCGGCAGTCTCGCCTTGCCTGTTTGGCTTGTAATCGCTGCTGCAATAACGGTAGGAGAATACCGGTTACCGGTATCGTTTTGTACGATTAAAACCGGGCGCGTCCCCCCTTGCTCACTCCCAACAACCGGGCTCAGATCTGCATAGAATATATCACCACGTCTGACAGTACTGTCCATTCTTTTCACACTCCGGAGAAAACATTGCCAGCGCTACCGATATGCCATATGTAACGCGGCTGATTCTATTCTCCCACGCACAAAGGAAAATTATACGGCAGCGACCTGTTTTATCCTATGCAAGAAATGACAGATGGCTACAAAATGGTAAAGTCTTTCACAGAAATGGACAAAACCCGCTTCCCGTCCCATAAAATTTCACCGCGGATCGGCATCCCATTCGCGTCGAGCCAAATATCTAAATGGAGCGCTCTTTCGTGGTAACTGTCATCAATTTGTAAATAAGTTCCTCCGTTTTCCTTTGCGCTGGCAACGATATATCCACTTCGTAACGTCTTTAAGAATAACCACGGCGCTGTGACAGGCGTCACTTGTCCGTCAGCAATGGGTGCAAAGGCAAGAGCGGTCCCCTCAAACGTCAGGTGTCCGCCCATATCCATCACCGCACCTGTGATGCCGGAAATGCTATCCGGCGCAGTAACAACAAAACTTAGATTCCCCTGCTTATCCCCTTGGCAATCCATAGAAAACTGATAGATTACATTTCCGTAATCAGCAGTAATTTCACCGGTGAATTGACAACCGTTTCCGTTAAGGAGTTTCTGACGGAATTTAAGCGCAACATCCAAATCCTGCTCCGCATTTCCACATCCTACAAGAAACATAAGAAAAAAAATAACGCCAAATATCCGCTTCATAACATATCCTCCCGGTATTGATCCTTGATTTTTATAAAACCTATTCTAACTTTCCGTGATATATGCCAATTTAAGGATATTTTTGTGGGAAAAGGTATAGAAAAGACTTGCCATTTTCAAAATTGTGTGTTATCGTATTGAGGATATGCAAAAGCTTTGACTGGGCTGTCTGATGCGAACAGTGCGTTTTCAAGAGAAAGCGGGATGGTGTGATCCGCTTACGTACCGCAAAGGGCTTTCTCCCACGAGCTGCTGCCTGAAATCAGTAGGGTGTGCCGGATGATCCCGTTAGAGGTCGCAGGTGTGTTTGCACCGATGAGGAGCGCCGTGAGGCGAATTGCGGGTGGTACCGCGGAGGTTAACCTTCGTCCCGATGTGGGATGAGGGTGTTTTTATTTTTGGAAGGAGAAACAATTATGAAGCAACAATTAGAGCAGATCCGGCTGCAGGCCATCGCTGCGCTCCAGGAAGCAGATACCCCTGCTTTGCTGGAAGATCTGCGGGTAAAATTCCTTGGTAAGAAGGGCGAACTGACTGCCGTTCTGAAGCTGATGGGAAAGCTCTCCCCTGAGGAGCGACCTGTAATGGGTCAAATTGCAAATGCTGTGCGCGCTGAAATTGAAGAGAACCTTGAAGCAAGAAAACGTGCAGTTAATGCAGCCGTGCTGGAGGCAAAGCTGCAGGCAGAAAGCTTGGACGTAACCATTCCCGGCACATCTGTAGCAATGGGAAAAGAGCATCCGATGAATCAGGTGCTGCAAGAGATCAAGGACCTATTTGTAAGTCTTGGTTACCAGATTATCGACGGTCCCGAAATTGAGCTTGCTGAGTATAACTTCACTCGCCTGAACACCGAGGAAGGTCACCCTGCAAGAGACCGTTCCGATACGTTCTATTTTAATGACGACGATTCCCTCCTGCTGCGGACGCAGACCAGCCCTATGCAGATCCGTGCAATGGAAAACGCAAAGCCTCCCATCTGCATTCTGGCTCCTGGCCGCGTATACCGTAAGGATGAGGCAGATGCCACCCACTCCCCTATGTTCCACCAGATCGAGGGTCTTGTTATTGATGAGCACATTACTATGGGCAACTTAAAGAGCGCCCTCATCACCCTGATGAAGAGCCTCTATGGTGAAGATGCCGAGATGCGCTTCCGTCCCCACCATTTCCCCTTTACCGAGCCCAGCTGCGAGATGGATATGCAGTGCCACAAATGTCATGGCACCGGTGAGGTAGACGGACAGGTCTGCTCCACTTGCCATGGTGAGGGCTGGATTGAGCTTTTGGGTGCCGGTATGGTCCACCCCAAGGTTTTGGAAGGCTGCGGCATTGATCCGGAGAAGTATTCCGGCTTTGCCTTTGGTATGGGTCTTGAAAGAATGGCAATGGGCCGCAGAAAGATCAACGATCTTCGTTTGATCTTCGATAATGACGTGCGGTTCCTGAATCAGTTCTAAGGAGGTGCAGCGATATGAAGCTTAACAGAAAATGGATCAATGAAGAGTTTGTTGATCTATCTCATATTTCCGATAAAGAATTTGTAGATACTCTGACTGTTTTCGGTCAGAAGGTCGAAACCTATGAGCGACTGGACAGCGAGATTAAGAATGTTGTCGTCGGTAAGGTTCTTTCTATCGTTCGTCACGAAAACTCCGACCACATGTGGGTTTGCCAAGTAGATGTAGGTGCTAAGGAGCCTGTACAGATCGTAACAGGCGCACAGAATGTCAAGCAGGGCGATCTTGTTCCTGCCGCACTGCACAACTCCTACCTTCCCGGTGGCATCCACATCACAAAGGGTAAGCTCAGAGGTGAGGTTTCCTGCGGTATGCTCTGCTCTCTGAAGGAACTGAACCTGACATTGGGCGATTTCCCCTATGCAATCGAGGACGGCATCTGGATCATTGAGGAAGACTGCAAACCCGGTGACGACATCAATACTGTCATCGGCAACGACGATACCATCGTTGACTTTGAGATTACCAACAACCGGCCCGACTGTTACTCCATCATTGGTCTCGCCCGTGAAGCTGCAGCTGCTTTTGGACAGCCTATGCGCCACCACGAGCCTGTCGTAAAGGGCAGTGATGCAGGCTCTATGTACGAGAAGCTGGACATTGAAGTTCCTGCAGAGGAGCTGTGTAACCGCTACACCGCCCGTATGGTCACCAACGTAAAGATCGGTCCTTCTCCCAAGTGGATGCGTCAGCGTCTGCGCGCCAACGGCGTGCGTCCAATTAATAACATCGTGGACATTACCAACTATGTTATGCTGGAGTACGGTCAACCGATGCACGCATTTGACTACCGCTATGTTGGATCCGGTAAGATCGTTGTCCGTGAGGCGGAGGAAGGCGAGTCCTTGACTACCCTTGACGGCAACGTTCGCACTCTAACCCCCGGTATGCTTGTGATCGCTGATGGCGATAAGCCCATCGGTCTTGCCGGCATTATGGGCGGTGAAAACTCCGAAATTGTCGATGATACGGTAACCGTGGTCTTTGAGTCCGCTAACTTTGACGGCACCTCCATCCGTAAGACCGCCCTTGCACTTGGTATGCGTACCGATGCATCTGCGAAGTTCGAAAAGAACATTGATCCCATGATGACAGTTCCCGCCGTAGAACGGGCATGTGAACTCGTTGAGCTTCTTGGCTGCGGCGATGTGATGGACGGAATGGTCGACATTATTAACTATGTTCCCGCACCCCACACTGTGAAACTGGAGCCTGCTAAGATCAACGCGCTCCTTGGTACCAATATTTCCAAAGAGCAGATGGTTTCCTACCTTTCCTTGCTGGAGATTCCCGTTGAAGACGATGAGATTCTTGTACCCTCTTGGCGTCCCGACCTGAATCTGATGGCAGACATCGCAGAGGAAGTTGGCCGCTCCTATGGCTACAACGAGATTCCCACGACAACACTTAAAATCGCTGCACGAGGTGGCTATTCCCCCAAGATGCTCTTTGAGAGCGCTTGTGGAAAGGCCTGCCGTGCCCTGGGCTATAATGAGATCATTACCTATTCCTTCGTTTCCCCTGAGATTTTCGACCGCATTCGTCTCCCCGAGGGCAGTGCACTTCGCAATCCGATGCGCATCCAAAACCCCCTTGGCGAGGACACCTCTGTAATGCGTACCACCGCACTGCCCTCTATGCTCGATATTCTTTCCCGGAATATGGCATACCGCAACAAGTCCGTCAAGCTCTACGAGCTGGCGAAGATCTATCTTCCCAAGGAGGGTCAGCTTCAGCCTGAAGAGCCCAAGATTCTGGTCCTCGGCAGCTACGGCGATAACGCGGATTTCTTCTCCATTAAGGGTGAGCTGGAAGCGATTTTCGCTGCCCTGCGTATCAAGAAGGCTTCCTATGTTGCAGATCGCAATAACCCCAGTTATCACCCCGGACGCTGCGCTGCAGTTTCCATTGATGGTGTTCAGGTTGGTCACATTGGTCAGCTTCACCCGCTGGTGGCCGAAAACTATGATATGGATGCGCCTGTCTACTGTGCAGAGATCAATCTCGAAGTACTGATGACACAGCAACTCCCTGAACCTACCTACAAGCCTCTGCCTAAGTACCCCACAGTGACCCGTGACCTTGCACTCGTCTGCAACGAAGATGTTACTGTTGCTGAAGCGGAGAACGTCATTCGGAAAGCCGGTGGCAAGCTGCTGCGCGATGTCGCACTATTTGACATTTATCGCGGTGCCAGTATCGGTGATGGCAAAAAGAGCCTCGCCTTCTCCCTCTCTCTCCGCGCGGATGACCGCACGCTGACGGATACCGATTCCGAACAGGTCGTAACAAATATTTTGAATGCGCTGGCCAAGGATTTGGACGCAATCCTGCGATAAATTAAAATTTTTTTGGTTTTGCTCTTTACACCCCGCTAAAAATACGATATAATAATGAAAATGTAACTAGGGAGGTCGTGCGTTTTGACAGAACATACTATTAAATTCACCGTACCCAGCGATGACAAGGAAAATATGCGTTTGATTCTGCAAAGCGTATTTGATGCCTTAAGTGAAAAAGGTTACAATCCCATCAATCAGATCGTAGGCTATCTTCTGACCGAGGATCCCACCTACATCACCAACTACCGCAATGCCCGCAGCCTGATCTGTAAGATCGATCGGGACGAGCTGCTGCGTACACTGGTGCAAAGTTATCTGTTTGAAAAGAACTGATTTTATAGGAGGCTTTTGCCACCGCAGAAGCCTCCTAACATTTTGCAGGAGGTTTGTATGTCTGAGGAAAATAAAGTATTAACATACAAGGGGCATCCCCTTATGCGCAAGGACAATATGATTTACTATGGCTCTATGGCTGATAGCCATATTGTATTGCTCCAAATTTTAGAAACAGAGACTGTAGGCGGTGAAGAAATCGCGAAACGGGTTTCTGTTCAGTTACAGCTGACCGATCCCGCAGTTAAGCCCAGAGATCGTGTTGTAAAGAAAGGCGAAAAAGCCGGTCTTTATACCGCATTGGACTTTGGCTGCGTATGGTTAGAAAGAGCCCTCGCCGGTAAGTAAAAATGTATCTTTGCGCCAGTCTTTTAAGGCTGGCGCAAAATAGTTGTAAGGTACTATTGCATTTTAAGGCTTGCGTGGTATAATAATACAAAATCTAACAGGAGGATAACCATATGGAAAACTTTGACGAAAAGCAATCTTCCACTCCGCGAAACAGCGGTAGTAATAAGAGAAAAAACCAGAAAAAGTCACTCAATCGATTCATTATGCCAATTGGTATCGGGCTTGTATGTGTGCTTTTGATCGCATGTGTTGCTGTTGCATATAGTAACGGTCTATTCGGCTCCAACGACCCCACCACACCTATAACCGAGCCACCTACGGGTGCCCCCACCGAGGCGCCTACAGATCCAATGCCTGAAATCAACGCAGCTGCCGAAAAGCTGATTGCAGAAACAGATTTCATTGCCGCCGGCTACGATTACGACAAAGCAATCAGCCTATTGCAAGCCTTCGAGCATGCAGATAAGGTACCCGCTATTGCCAGCAAAATCTCTCAGTATCAAGCAGAAAAGGCAAAATGCACACGCTATACAAAGATGAATACCATTACCCACATCTTTGTACACCCCCTGATTGTCGAACCTGACCGTGCATTCGGTAAGGGTGCGAATCTGCCCGCCGCAATGAATCGGGATATGACCACAGTCGAGGAATTTAAGTTTCTTCTTCAGTCCATGTATGACCGCGGCTTCGTTTTGGTTACTCCCTATCAGGTTGCTTACGAAGTTAAGGATGCCAATGGCAATGCCAAATTTGTAGAGGGTGATATCTACCTCCCTGAGGGCAAAAAGCCCTTTATTTTGAGTGAGGACGATATAAACTATTACGGAAAGTGGATTGCTGATGCAAGAAAGCGTCCCGGTCAGTCGGAGATGGACGGTGTCAACAACACGCCTGTTTTCGCCAATAAAAACGGTGACGGCGTTGCAAGCCGCATCGTTATCGGCACGGATGGAAAGCCCACTTGCGAATATGTTGACCGCAATGGCAATACACTTGTGGGCGAATATGACCTTGTTCCCGTTCTGGAGGCATTCATCCAGAAGCATCCCGATTTTGCTTACCAAGGTGCCCGCGCTGTGCTTGCTGTCACCGGCTTTGAGGGTATATTCGGTTACCGCACAAAGCCCGGTTACGCACAGAATATGACACCTGAGGCATATCAAAAGGAAATTGACGATGCAAAGGCGGTGGTGAAATGTCTGAAGGACAACGGCTGGATCATCGCCAGCCACTCCTATGGACATCCCTCCTACGGCAATCTCACAGCCAGTCGCATCAAGGCAGACGACACCAAATTCCACAATACCGTGGAAACGATCGTCGGTGATTGTGATATTCTTATCTATCCTAATGGTTCAGATATTGCCGGGATTGAGAAATATACTATGGAAAATGATAAGTTTAAGGTTCTCTATGAATCCGGCTATCGTTATTTCTTCAATGTAGACGGCTCCGACTATTGGGTACAGCAAGGCGAAAACTACTACCGCGGTGGTCGTCGTAATGTGGATGGCTTCCGTATGTGGAACAACCCCTATATGCTTGATGATCTGATGGAAGTCAAGAAGATCCAGTATAATCAGAACGGCAAACTGGTAGAAAAAGAGGTCAGCGCCGCCTGGGATAGTGGCAGACCTGCAATGTAATATACAAATAAACACATCCTCCGACTAAGTCGGAGGATGTGTTTTTTTGCATCTATTGCACATAATAGCGATGTGGAAAGGTGGTAAATATGGCAACACAAAGAAAAGGACGTCGAAGTTTTGCACTCATCGATCCTCCGGTTATTACCGCATGGGCAAATGTAGCAGGAAAGAAGGAATCGGAGGGACCTCTGCGCGGTACTTTTGATGTCACAAGTAATGATTCCTATTTTGGGCAAAAAACCTGGGAACAAGCTGAAAGGCATATGCAAGAATTGGCACTTGAGGCGCTTATAAATAAAGCAAAAATCCAAAAGGCAGACATCGGTCTCGTTTTATCCGGTGATCTTCTGAATCAATGTATCGGTTCCTCATTCACACTGCGTAATACTGATATCCCCCATTTAGGATTATACGGTGCATGCTCAACAATGGCTGAAAGCCTGCTCCTTGCGGCAATGACTGTCGGAGGTGGTTATTTTGAAAATGCTGTAGCAATGACATCCTCGCATTTTGCTTCCTCGGAACGTCAGTACCGTTTTCCGCTGGGATATGGAGGACAGAGGACACCAACTGCCCAATGGACGGTAACCGGTGCAGGTGCAGCACTGGTCTCTGAAAAAGGAAAAGGCCCTCGGATTACTGCTTGTACGGTAGGCACCGTAACAGATCTGGGTATTAAGGATGCAAATAATATGGGGGCCGCAATGGCACCAGCAGCACTCTCTACGATTCGCGCCCATTTCGAAGACTTAAAGGTAAACGCAGATGATTTTGATTTGATCATAACCGGCGATTTAGGACAACACGGTAAAGATGTGCTTCTGACCCTTGCCCAAAGAGAAGGCCTATCTTTAGGCGGAAAAATAGCTGATTGCGGTTGTATGGTCTTTGATAATCTCAAACAAGATGTACACGCCGGTGGCTCCGGTTGTGGATGCAGCGCGATCACATTATGCGGAGAACTTCTAAATAAGCTTCAGAGAGGAAAACTAAAGAAGATATTATTCTGCGGAACCGGTGCCCTGCTTTCCCCCACCTCATCGCAGCAAAATCTGCCCATTTCCGGTGTTTGTCACGCGGTTGCAATTACAGGAGGCTGATATGGACTATATAAAAGCATTCATAATAGGCGGATTTCTGTGTATGATCGGCCAAGTTCTGATAGATAAAACAAAACTAACACCGGCAAGGATTCTTGTTGCATATGTTGTGATCGGTGTCATTTTAGGGGCACTCGGGATTTACGAGCCCCTTGTAGATTTTGCCGGTGCCGGTGCAAGCGTACCGCTCACGGGATTTGGCAATTGTCTTTCGAAAGGTGTTCAGGAGGCAATCGACGAAAAAGGATTTCTCGGTATCTTCATCGGCGGTCTTAAAGCAACAGCCGGCGGCATTACCGCGGCAATTGTCGCAGGACTTATGGCCAGTTGTTTATTTCGCGCGAAGGATAAATCCTAAAAACGTGGGCATAGTATTACCACGGCATTGCCGAAAACAATTTGGAGGAATAAGGTTATGGAAAACCAGAACAAAAATCAGAACCAGAACAACAATCAGAACAGAAATCAGAACAGCAATAATCAAAATAACCAGAGCAACAATCAGAACAATAACCAGAATAACAATAACCGCTAAAGGATATCCGCCGAACAGTTTGTTCGGCGGATTCTTCAATTTATGTCGATCTCTCTTCCGAGACTAAAGAAATACAGCACAGAACGTTTAATGGGCATTTGATAAATTCTTGCGATTGCATCTGCGTATGCCCAGATTTGCGGGATATAGCCCTCGGCTACAGAGAAAATCGTTTCTTCTGTCACGCGGTCTGTCTTAAAATCAATGATCGTAATGCCGTCATCTTCAACGATCGCACAGTCAACGACGCCTTGCAGCAATATCTTTTCACCAACAAGATCCGTATCCCACTGCGTGCCATCGGACAGTATGGAGAATTTGAATTCCCTGAGCACATTGGAACTTTGAATCAATTTTCTTCCCAAATCGGATTGGAAAAAACGAAGAACCTCATCGCGACGAATCATTGAAAGCTCATCATTTTGGATCCTCCCCTGCTCACATAGGGTTCTTAGCGCTGCATCCAGCATTTCTTCGGTGGGGACAGACGAAAAGCGCAGGTGCTGTAAAACCTTGTGGGTCACCGATCCAACGGCAAGCGAATCCTTCCTCTTTTTAGCAAAAGAGGGCTTCCGATCAAAATTGATCTTAAGGGGCTCTTTGGTGTTTTGTGCAGCCTCTTGATCCTTAATTCTGCCTTTAAGCTGCGTTGCCGTTTGTTTTGAGGGGTATATAGCTGCTTTTTCATAAGGATAGGTGAAAGAAAGAGCCGTTTTCAGATTTTCATAGGCTTCTTGGGACAGTGGTTGCTTTTCTTCTGTAATGGCCAGCGTTCCCATTTCCTCCGACTCCATTTCTGCAACTACACGGATTTTCCACGGAATGGTATCTGTTAAGACACGTGCCGGTCTTCCGCCCAAATGAAATAGTTCTCCCGCTTCAATACGGTCCATCGCCGTTTGCAGCACCCATTCACCCATAGATGATACATCGCCGGCCATAAGTACATTTCCTGACATATCCGCACGAAGGGCATAATCCGCGATGGCATTTTCCAAATATCTGGATGCATAAGTCATAATGAGCTGTTCCTTTGCTCTCGTCATTGCCACATAAAGAACACGCATTTCTTCGGAAAGGCTATCCGATGCCTTCTTGACCATAATCGCACGCTTCGCAAGCGACGGATAACGCAGACGCTTTTCCCGATCTACGAACGTCACGCCCAGTCCCAATTCCTTATCGCATAAGACCTGCTCTTTGAGATCCTCGCGGTTAAAAACCTTCGAGAGCGTAGATAGAAACACGATTGGATACTCGAGACCCTTCGATTTATGAATGCTGAGAATCGTCACCTTTCCGTCGGTCTTGTTATCCTGCTTTTGGGCTAAGCTGCGGGCATCCAACGCATCTAAATACCGAAGAAAACTCTGTACATCCCGGTGACCGATCTGTTCTGCCTGGGAGACAATACGTAAAAATTCTTCCAGTGTGTCGATATTTCCGTTTCGAGCAGAGTAAATGCAGTCCATTCTTGTATGGAACAAAATATGATCCAAAAGCTCAGAAACCGTACTCTGTCTGGCAATATCCCGCAATTCCATCAGGGTCTTATAAAAATCTGTCACTTTGGGTTGCTGTGCGTCCTTTAGAAGAGAGAATACTGTACTGCTTGTCTTAACTTTTCTTATAGCTGCCAGTTCGTTGGCTGTAAAGCCGAATACACGACTCATCATCACAGCAACCAAAGGAATATCCTGAAGAGGATTGTCGATCACTTGCAGTAGAGAGCGCAAAAACTGAATCTCTTCCGTCTGCAGAAGATTGTACTCACCACCAAAGCTACACTCGATTCCATATTTCCGCAGTGCTGATACAAACTCGGCACCTACAGAACCGGGAGATCGGAGAAGAATTGCAATATCCTCAGGCTTAACAGGTCTTATACCGTCTTCCCCATGAATTTCCCGTCCGCTACTGAGCAGTTCGTGAATCTTTTTTGCCACAAATGCTGCTTCCTCAGGATATGTCTCTTTTTGAACATGGATGCCGTAAAACTCCACTTGTGCCACTTCCGGTAATGTATCATCATTGCCGTTCAGACGTTCCTCTTCGCCATAAACAAGGCCACCAACTTTCGGTGACATGCACTTGGTAAAGACATCATTTACGCCACTGATGACACCTGCAGAAGACCGGAAGTTCTTTGTCAGAAGCACCTTCCTCCCCTGCCCGTTCATCGCCTGCTGGGCAGGTACATAATCATTATACTTTTGAAGAAACAGACTTGGATCTGCCAATCGGAACTGGTAGATCGACTGCTTCACATCACCGACCATAAAACAGTTATCCTTTTCACGTGTCAGTGCATCGAAAATTGCTTCTTGTACAGCGTGACTGTCTTGATACTCATCCACCATCACTTCACGGAAGCGTTTGCCAATTTCTCCGGCTACTGCTGTAATTCCAGTGCGCTGCTTTCCGTAGAAGAGATCCAAGGTCTTATGTTCCAAATCTGCAAAATCTAACACATGACGGCTTTGCTTGCGCTTACTGTACCGATCCGCAAACTTTCTGACAAGAGATACAAGCCCTTGAACGACAGGCGAACAGGCCCGAAGCTCCATTAAAACCTGGTAGTTATCATACTTAAAGGCCTTCTGCTTTTCCGTAACAGCAGACTTGCAGGCATCCCGGACAGCCTTAATTCTGTCCTTTAATTCCGAGTCTGCATTTTTGCCAAAGGTCAATGTACCAAAGCTTTGGATGATATGTGCGCTGGTATCGGCCCACGTGTCGCAATTTCGCAGCGCACAAAGCTGCTCCACATTTGTTTGCAGCAAAACCGACGCCTTTTCCATACCAAGAGAGCCATTTGCTGCCTCTACACATTTCCGCATAGCCGAAATATGCATATCCAAAGTCTGATGCAGATCGTCAATCAAATACTTACCCCATACGGTATGTGCGGCATCCGTCACATCAGCGATCTCACTGTCGCGGATACAGTCCTCCAGCCACGCATCCGGGTTAAGGTGACACCGTGAGCTTTTGTAGATGCTAAAGATGATCTGAGGTAATTTTCGGTCATCCCGTCCAAAGCCTTGGGTATCCACAACCGTACGGAAGGTATCATCCAAATCAATTTCTGCATAACACTCTTCTAAAATCTGCTGCAGCACCTGTTCTTGCATTTCAGCGCATTCTTCATCCTCTGCAACCCGAAAATCGCCCGGTATATCCAAACGATAAGCGTTCTCTCGAAGAATGTCCGTGCAAAAACCGTGAACGGTGGATATTTTTGCAAGATAAATGCGCTGTAGCTGACGTCTGAGATGACGATTTGTCGCATCCTCCGCCAAACGTTCGCTAAGCTTCTTGGAAATCTTCTGCCGAAGCTCAGATGCCGCAGCTTTCGTATAGGTAATAATTAGGAAATCATCGATATTTGCAGGAGAAACGGGGTCTAGTATATACTGCATCAACCGTTCGACAAGCACCATCGTCTTGCCGGAGCCTGCTGCAGCAGATACCAATAGCTTTCCGCCCCGATTATGGACCGCTGTGTACTGTTGCGGTGTCAACTCAGCCATCTGCGTTCACGCTCCTTTCGATACGCTCCCAAAATCCCTCAGCCTTCATAGCAGCATATTCTCTTCTGCCTTCTACCTGCTCAGGATTGCAAATCTGCTTATAGGGACAGTAGGAACAGGCATTATGAGAATTTCCGCGGGTATAGGGATTGGCTTCCACATTGCCGGATGCAATAGTATCTACCATTTGACATAGGAATTTCGTAATATACGCTTCCAAAAGGCGGAATTGGTCGCGGCTTGCAACTGCACCGCTGATTTCCCCATCCTTATTGACCCGATAGTCCAATCGCTGTGGCGACCCTTCCGGCTGCATTGCATTTAATACATCCTTGTCGCAAAGAAGCAGACCCTTTCGCTTCCATTCTTTAATACGAAGCTTTTTTGCCTCTTCATCCGATAGTGCCCCGTCAGAAGATACCAGTGGCGCTCTTGCCGGAAAATACTGGACACCTGCCGGATATGGACGCTCACCTAAAATCTCCTCTCCTTCCCGCGCAAGGGCGAAGAGGTATAGAAGCATCTGCAGTCCGATGCCATTATAGACATCGCAATAATCGAAGTCTTTTTTGCCGGTCTTATAGTCAACGACACGGAAATAATTTCTTCCATCTTCTTGCCAAACGTCCACACGATCTACGAAACCGTTAAGCCGTGCATGCATCACCGAACCGGCAATTTCAATTGGAGGCATTTTACCGCCGGTACCAAAGTGCACCTCAAAATCAGCAGGCAAAAAAGCGCATCCCTGCAACTCATCCCAAAGCTCCTCCACGACCATATCCAGCTCCTGAGAGTTGCGATTAAGCAAATAGGATATTCTTTGAGATTCCAGCCCGGAAAAATTGGATTTCACATATTCCGCAGAATACTTTCTCGCAATTTCCAGCGTCTCATGGACGGAAAGGGTACGAAATCCGCCTTTTTCCATCACTTCACGGACAGTATCCTCCAATACAGCGTGGACGTAGGTACCGTACTCTGCAGGATCCACGGCAGCCGGCTTTCTTTCTCTTGCCCGTAAGCCGTATTGTAGAAAATAACGCATACGGCAGTCGGCAAATTTGTCCACCTGAGAGGCCGACAGCTCCAGCATATCACCGTACAATCCCCGTGTGTTTTCAAAATCTACGGTGCCGTGACAGAAAGATACACCATCTGCAATATTTCTGTAGACTTCACCGAGTCCAAGAGAATTTGCAGCAGCTTCTTCGCCGGACTCCACGAGATATGCCGCCGTTTCCCCCTTATCTATACCGGAAATGGCAACCACGTCATTCCACGTTTGCTCGCCGCCCGCCATATCTGCAAGTCGACGGTAGACAAAGGAAGGCATCCCACCAGGGCAAACGGCGGTTACAGAGCTTCTTGCACCGCAAAAAACACCATAAATCTCCGCAAGCTCAGCTTGTAAGCCTTCTAACGCACCACCGGTCAGCGGCACACCCATTTCCCGAAGTGCAGTTCTTTCCCAGTCGGTAAGAACACCTGCCGAACCGCTGTATCCGGGCATTTCCCCTTCTATCATTCCTAATACGATCAAATGCTCTCCCTGCTGGCAGCGCATCGCGCTGGGGTCGCCGACAGTGACCGCATCCAGAACGGATGGAATCGTGCCCACATCATACTGACTAAGCAACAGGCGTAACAAACGGTAAAAGCTTTGCGTATCCCAAACAGACTGACCAAGCACATCGTGCATCTGCTCTAAAGCATTCAAAAGGATTGTCCAAAGCTGATCCAGCACCTGTGCGCTGCGGTTGTCCCCGTCGCGGTCATAGCGGACCGCAGCAGCACGCAGCCTGCCAGCAAAGGAAATCTCCTCCAGAAACGCATAAAGCGCCTCCACCTGTTCTGAAAGCTTTACAGCAGCACGCAAACCATCGCGCAGGTTTACAAGGGGTTCCATCCCCTTTTGACGCAGTTCTTCCAAATGCGCAAGCTCTGCTTCTGCCTTCTCTGTCCACTCTCTTAATAGGCCACCAGGGTGCTGTTTCCATGTATCGCACCAACCATTTCCACCGATTGACCATAAAAGTACATAGTTTTCCAGCTTGTCGCACTGGGCTAAGGTCATCGGGGACATTGCACTGCGGAAATAGCGCAGCACGTCACTTTGCTCGAAACCACTCAGTACAGCCTCCAAGGCATATAGGACGGTGTGGACCACGGGACGTTCCAATACGCATTCTTTACCGGTAAGATAATAAGGGATCCCACACCTGCGGAATACCGCGCTAATCGCCGCTTTATATGCAGAGGTATTGCTGCATACAAGACTAATGTCCCGATACCGCACACCGTTATAGAGGAGATCTCGAATTTTTTTGGCGGCAAGGGTGACCTCTTTATAAGGCGATTCTGTTCGTAAGGCTACTATATGTGCCCTATCTATCGCCTCAATTCTTCCCTGATAAAGCTGCGACAATATCTTTGCTACAGGACTATCCCCCGGAGAAATTGTCTTGATTTCCGTCTTAACTCCCGCACTATTTGCAGCATTTAGAATTGTTTTTGCTGTTTCCCCTGCTTTCTGGAATGCCATATGGTCTGAGGCCGGCACATCGCAGTTAATGCCAATCACAACAAGGGGTGATTCGCAGATCAGATGGCTGAGAATTGCCATATGCTGTCTTGTAAAGTCAGGAAAACCGTCTATGTAAAACACGTGGTTTTGGGCAAAATCGCCTTCTTCCAACTTCTCCAAAAGCCATGTCATCTGATCCCGCGGATCTCGCTTTCCGTGTGCGGTGATACCGTCATACGCATTGTAAAGAAGTGCCAGCTCCGATAGCTTTTGGGCAAAGACACCCTCACAGCGCTCCGAAGCCTTTTGTAGATCTTCCGGTGTAATACAGCATCGCTTGAACTCATCCACTGCATCCACAAGACCGGTAAGAAATTCCGGCTTAGTTTCAACAGCAGCATAGGCCTTCAAACTTCCACGGAGCTGGCCGGCAACTGCGGCCATAGCTACCACGCGTCCACCGCTATCCAAGCATTCTTCCGGAGCGATATTCATATAATCCGAAACACGCTGGGTCAACCGGGTAAAAGATAATACTTCCGCATATCGACTGGCCGTATCGCCTGCGGCCTCACAAAGCCTGCGCTCCATATCATGGCTGATCAGTTCAGGAACCATGAGTATTCTATTTTCTCTTTCGTTTTTTACATCATCCGAAAGCTGTCTTAAGATTTCCTCACGGTTGGCAACCCAATCCGTTCCTAAGATGACCCGAAGCATAGATCCACCTCTTCTCTCTATTTGCAACCATTATACCACATCATCAAAAGATTTGTAGTGCTATTTTACTGATTAAAGAAGAATTTCTCCGCTTGACCCAAAAGATCTAAAACAAAGAAACGAAACTGATACTTCCCGGTAATGCCGCCGGAAAGTCCCTCAGAAAAACCTGCGGCAGTTGTTACATCCTGAATATTTTCTCCTGCTGCCGGTAAACATAAAGCCGGAAATACCACGCACCACCAATTTCTTCCTTCTGCAGCGCCAAGCTCGATCCGCAGTGAGGAATAAACACCAGATGGCAGCGTAAAAGTATCATATTCCCTTACATCAAATGTTTCTTCGGTCAAAGTCGCATGAACTGCAAAATCTGACCCCTCGGCCTTCAGTACATCTTTTGCTGTAGCCTCCAGTTCTGTTAGATGACTGCTTATGACCTTGCGCGCGTCGTCGGCAGAGTTTGCATTTTCAAGCAAGTCCATTAAGTATGCATTGACGGCATCGCGGACACGCAGCTTCTGTGCCTGATCTGCTTCCGTATCGGAATTTGCAACCACGTGCAATCGGATTACTTCTCTTCGAAGCTGGACCTTATCCTGATAACAAGAAAATACATAAAAAATGCTGACGAAAAGAATAGAGAATAACAAAAAAGAAATCATTTTTTTCATAAAAACACCGTCCATACTGAAATAACTCCAGTATGGACGGAAATTGGGAAAATTATACAGGTTTTGTAATATAAATCTGAGGGTAGTTTTCACGAAGCATATTACAGATCACAGCGGCATATTCAAAGCTTTCAACAATTGCGAATACGGCGGAGCCGGAGCCTGTCATTTGATAGCCTACAGCACCATAGCTATTAAATATAGATTTAATGTAGTTGACTTCAAGGTGATCCTCTGTTACAACCGGATCAAAAACATTGTAAAGGTTTTCTGCGATCTTACCAAGATCACCGGCCAGAAGCGCACTTTCCATCGCTTGATGGTCAGGACGTCGTGCGATGGCCTTTTCATCAATTTTTTGGTAAAGTTCGGGTGTAGAGGAAGAAAAATCCGGCTTGCAAATAACAATACAGCAGTCCTCGGGCATATCCGGCAGCTTGCGAAGACGCTCACCGCGTCCCTCCGCCATTGCCGTTCCGCAAATCGTGCAGAACGGAACATCACTGCCAACCATAGCGCCAAGCTCTGCCAAAGCTAAAATCGAGAAAGGATAGCCATAATGGCGGTTCAGCGCCCGCAGTACAGCGGCGGCATCCGCGCTGCCACCGCCAAGTCCAGCCTCGGAGGGAATTCGCTTTACAATTCGGATCTCCAATCCATCAGGATCCTTGCCGGTCGTATCAAAAAATACACGCGCTGCCGTCCAGGCTAAATTGCGTTCATCCGTGGGAATTCCTTCCTTATCACAAAGAAGCTTCCATGGTTTCCCTGTACCGATATCAATCTCAATGTCATCCCGCATAGAAATCGTTTGCATAATGCTGCGGATGTCGTGGTAACCATCCTCTCGTTTGTCAAGTACATCAAGCGTTAAATTGATCTTTGCGAATGCACTTTCTTGTAATGTTGTCATATCTGCCTCCATCAACATTTTTCACTATTATAGCAGATGAAATTCAAATTTTCAACGTATATTCTCAATATTCAAAGACATACTAAGCCTATCCAAAATAAAATGGAGGTATAAATATGGATACTTTGGCTTTGATTCTTTCCATCATTGGTTCTCTTAACTGGGGCCTTGTCGGTCTGTTTCAGTTCGATCTGGTTGCTTGGCTGTTTGGCGGTACCGGCGCACTGCTCGCCCGCATTGTCTACACAGTAATCGCACTTGCAGGTGCTTGGTGCATTACCTCCTTCTTTCGAAGAGATTTTATGCAGGAAGCCCACTAAAAAACGGCAGTACTGCCAAAAGCAGTACTGCCGAAATTTACTTAATTACTGTGCTGCCGCTACGCGAATAATGCACTCGAAAGATTCACCGTCGTAGGTACCGGAGAGAATAACTCTACCGGTTGCTGCACCGGCGATCTTACGACCGTCAATGGTAACAACGCCTTCCTTATCAGCAGTCCATTCGATGCTGATCTTTTCGCCCTCAGCATCCTTTAGGAAGAGCTCAAGGGACTCACCAACGCGGATAGTAGCATCGTGATCATCTTCAGCACCGTACTGCGTCCAGAGGTTGTACTTTCCGGAGTTAACAGTACCGTTATCCTCTTCCACACCGCCATTACCGCCGGCAGCCTTAAAGCTGCAGCGAACGATGCATTCAAGCTTCTGTCCTTCGTATTCCGCATAAATCTTTGCAGTACCGGGAGCTACAGCGGTAGCAACACCATTGACGAAGGTAACGATCGCTTCATTGGAAGAAGAGAATGTGACGAGACTTGCATCGACAGTACCGTCGTAAACACGCCACTTTTCACCTGCGCGCAGGAAGGAGAAGTCAGTACGGTTCAGGCTGATGCCGGTCACAGGCTCCGTGGGAGGCTCAGTGGGAGGATCCATAGTGCACTCCACTTCACAGGTAGCAGAGATAGAGCCACAGATGACAGTGATGGTAGCGGTACCGTGACCAACAGCAACCAGCTCGCCAACCTCATCAACAGTTACAACAGCAGGATCGCTGGAAGTAAATACGAGGCGATCAGTGGTATTCTCAGGTGCGCAAACAGCAGACAGCTGCTTTGTCTCACCGGCGGTAGCAAACACTACGCTGGTTTCGGACAACGTGATACTGGTGCAAGGCACAGAGGGATTGGTAGGTGCTTCCGTGGGAGGAATCGTGGGCGGCTCAGTCGGATCTGCAGGCTTGTTGGAGCCGGGATTAGACAGAAGCAGAGCAACAAGGACCACACCAAGGACAACAACGGCTGCAATAATCGCAATCAATTTAATATTAGGACCGTTCTTCTTCGGGCTTCTCTTCCGTTGCGGTGCACTGGGTTTACGGTTTACGGGACGCTCTTCGCGCTCAGCACGGGGTGCTGCAGTAGCTTCAGCGTCTGCTTCAGGAGTGTTGTAACGCACGCTTCCGCATACGGGACAACGAGACGATGTTTCAGGATACGCTGCTCCACAAACATCACAAACGATTTTACTCATATTTTACCCCACCTTTAATTTTGGTTTTTTTCATTATAGCATCTATTTCCTATGAATACAACTGTTTTTGTAAAATTTTTTTAAGAATTTTACTTTTCATTTCTGTTATATAGTATCAAAACGGATCACCCGGCACAATATCTTGGTGCAAATATCATATTATTCCATTGTTAAAAAATAGCAAGAGAATAACATAAATATACCGAATCAACACAATTCTGTGGAATTCTCCGTTTTAAGTACTTACTATGAAATTACACAACAGAAACGGAGGGCAAAACTATGTCAAATGATCAAATATCTCATCTGCTCGAGCATTATATATTAGGCGAACCATATTCTATTCGTCGCGGTACTGTCAGCTATCCCGCAACGGAAAAAGACACATCGGAGCGTTACATTGCAAAGGTGCGCTCATTCCCGGCTTTCCCATCAGTCACGGATGTATTTCTGCAAACGGGCGCCTTCAAAAGAAGAGAAGAGGTAGACGCTTATTACAGAGAGGAAGCGCGCAGCTTGTGCCGTCAGGCTGCTGTATTGAATGCGCTTTCCCACAGCGAGTATTTTTCACACTTTACGTTCTGTCAAACTACAGAACGTCCTGACATAGGATATGACGTTTGGCTTCTGTCGCCTTTTCGGACGACGCTGGCATCTGTGTTTGCAAAGCGGCATATTCCACCCGAAACAGCTATCTCCCTCGGAATCAGTCTTTGCCGCGGGATGGCACAATGTCGGGAAATGGGCTTCTTTTACGCAGGTATTAAGCCGGAAAATATCTATCTCTCAAATAAGGGAACATTTCAAGTCGGCGATATTGGTTTTATTTCCCTTTCAGCCCTCCCCTACGCACCGCTCCCGGACGGGTATCTTACATCCTACGCGCCACCGGAGTGCACAGACTGTTACTGCAGATTAAGTCCTAATGCCGACATTTACAGCATCGGTGCGATATTATACCAGGCATTTAACGGTGGAAAACTGCCAAATAAGCTTGAAAATCCGCCCATTTACGCAGGAAAAGAAATGGCAACAATCGTTATGAAGGCCTGCGCGTCATCACCGGATGATCGGTATAGCAGCCCTGAAGAAATGCTGGATGAACTGCTTTCCTACAATAAATCCCATAAATAAACATAAAAATATTTGGAAATTTTACAAATCCTATTGCAAAATGGAAAATACGGTGCTATAATCACAGCATCTTTTAATAGGAGGCACTCCTATGGTTACAATTTCCGCCGCAACTCGCTTTTATTTTGGCTACTATTACTTTTTTTGCAAAAAGTAATAGTGTCTTGTGTTGCCCGGATTTTTGAACGCACACCATAATTTCAGGCGCTACACAGACTCTATTCTGTGTAGCGTCTTTTTATTTAGGAGATGATTGTATGATCGCAGTACTCAAGCAGGGTACAACACCGCAGCAAACACAGTACCTCGTAAATTGGCTAAAGAATATGGGTATGGACGTCCATATTTCCGAAGGTAAGGAGGTCACCATTCTCGGACTGATCGGCGATACAAGCCGCGTGGATATTGAACTTCTCAACAGCCTCGAAATTGTTTCCACCGTGAAACGGATTTCCGAACCGTTTAAGCAGGCAAACCGCAAATTCCACCCTAAGGACACCGTCGTTGAAATCGGCAATGTGCGTATCGGCGGCGGTCATTTTGCAATGATCGCCGGCCCCTGTTCTGTCGAGTCCTTAGAACAAATTATCGAGGTTGCCACCGCTGTAAAAAAATCCGGTGCCGATATTCTCCGAGGCGGTGCCTTTAAGCCCCGCACCTCCCCTTATGCCTTCCAGGGTTTGAAAGACGAGGGTATCCGCCTCTTACTGGAAGCAAAGAAAGCAACGGGGCTTCCCATTATTACCGAAATTATGAATATTCGTAATTTGGATCTTTTTGAAGAGGTAGATATCATTCAGGTTGGCGCAAGAAATATGCAGAACTTCGATCTTCTGCAGGAATTGGGCAAAACGAAGAAGCCGATTCTCCTAAAACGCGGCCTTGCAAACACACTGCAGGAGCTGCTGATGAGCGCTGAGTATATTATGAGTGAGGGTAATGAAAATATCATCCTTTGTGAGCGTGGCATCCGCACTTATGAGACCTACACAAGAAACACACTTGATCTATCTGCCGTCCCTGTTTTGCACGAATTGACCCATTTGCCGGTTGTTGTGGATCCCAGTCATGCTACCGGACGCGCAACGCTTGTACCCTCTATGGCTGCAGCAGCAGCTGCTGCCGGTGCTGACGGCATTATGGTCGAAGTGCATAACAATCCCGCATGTGCTCTGTGTGACGGTGCCCAGTCTTTGACACCTGAGCAGTTTGATAAGGTTAACCGCCATGTCAGACAAATCCGTGAGGTACTTCTATGAATGTAGGCATTCTCGGCCTTGGCCTTATTGGCGGTTCTCTTGCACGCGCATATGCAAAAGCCGGTCATAGTGTTTATGCCGCAGAAGAAAACACTTCCATTTTGGAATTTGCAACCCTTGCAGGTGTGGTAGAAGATGCACTTACTGAAGAAACCATTGGAAATTGCGACCTGATTCTCCTTGCGATCTTCTCCGGTGGCTGTGTCGCATGGTTAGAAAAGAATGCAAAACATATTCACTCCGATGCCCTTGTCATCGACTGCTGCGGTGTAAAGGATACGGTTTGCTCGCATTGCTTTCCTTTAGCAGACCGGTACGGATTTACCTTCGTAGGTGGACACCCAATGGCCGGGTCTCATTACTCCGGTTTTAAGTATAGCCGTTCAAACCTGTTTCAAGGTGCGCCTATGGTGCTTGTGCCGCCTCGGTTCGACGACCCCGTACTTCTTAGCCGTGTCAAGGAAGCCCTCTCCCCTTGCAGCTTTGGCAGTTTTTCCGTTACTACCGCGAAGGATCACGATCAAATGATCGCATTCACCTCACAAATGCCCCACATCGTGAGTAACGCCTATATTAAATCCCCCACCGCATCAGCCCATAAAGGGTTTTCTGCGGGAAGCTATAAGGATCTGACACGGGTTGCTTGGCTCAATCCAACTATGTGGGCAGAACTGTTCTTGTCCAATCGTGAGAATGTTCTCACCGAACTGGACACCTATATTTCCAGTTTACAGAAATACCGCGATGCCATCGCGCAAAACGACGAAGCATCACTGATTGCTTTGTTAGACGAAGGCCGCAGAATAAAGGAAGAGGTAGACGGATGAACAAAATTGCGGTAAATGCCTCTAAAGGCTACGATGTGCATATCGGCAGTCATCTTCTGCCTAACATAGGTTCTTATATCCAACAAATGCATAGCTGCTGCACAGTGGCGATCATCAGTGACAGTAACGTTTGGCCGCTTTACGGCGAATGTGTCACCAAGTCGCTTACCGGCACAGGGTATAAAGTAATACATTACGTTATTCCCGCAGGTGAAGAGAGTAAAAATCCCCAACAGTATATGGCGATTTTGAACTTTCTCGCTGAGAATGCCTTGACACGCAGTGATCTGCTTGTCGCCCTTGGCGGCGGTGTGGTCGGAGACATTACCGGCTTTACGGCTGCGACTTATCTGCGTGGCATCTCCTATATACAAATCCCTACCTCTCTGCTTGCAATGGTGGATTCTTCTGTTGGCGGGAAGACAGCCATAGACCTTCCGTCCGGCAAAAACCTCGTCGGTGCATTTTATCAGCCGGATATTGTCCTGTGCGACATTTCTGTGCTCGAAACATTGCCAAAGCCTATTTTCATAGACGGCTGCGCCGAGGTAATTAAATACGGTGTGTTATTCGACGCAGAGCTGTTTTCGCATTTAGAAACCCACGGTCTTTCCTTTGATCGGGAATATGTTATTTCTCGATGCGTCGCCCTAAAGGCCGATGTTGTCTGTGCAGACGAATTTGACAAAGGCCTCCGCCAGCAGCTCAATTTAGGTCATACAATTGGTCACAGTATTGAAAAATACAGCAATTATACAGTTACTCACGGCCAAGCAGTTGCCATCGGTATGGCGATCATTGCAAAGTGCAGTGCAAATTCAGGGCTTTGCGATCAAGATGTATATGCATCCATTTTGGATTTACTGCACAAATTCTCCCTTCCTGCGGATTGTGCATTTTCTGCAATGCAGATTGCAGACGGTGCCCTTTCCGATAAAAAGCGGTTGGGCGATACCATACATCTCGTTCTACCGAGAAGCATTGGAAATTGCTTCCTATACCCCATATCCGTCAACGACCTGACATCCTTCATAGAGAAAGGCAAATAATATGGATATTACCATCCAGCCGGGGCGCCTCAATGGTACTGTCCGGATCATCCCATCAAAATCCCAAGCCCACCGCCTGCTGATCTGTGCCGCCTTTGCAGACAAGGAGACAGAGATCATCTGCCCCGAAACCAATGAGGACATTTCTGCAACTGCAGACTGTCTAAACGCTTTGGGCGCACAAATCAGACGAACGGATAACGGCTACTGCGTAACACCGGCACATACGATTCCCGAAATTGCAACACTAAATTGCAAAGAGAGTGGCTCCACGCTTCGGTTTATGCTTCCTATTGTGGGTGCATTGGGTGTAGACACTACCTTTCATTTGTCCGGTCGGCTCCCTGACCGCCCCCTTTCCCCTCTAAAGGAAGAAATGGAGCGCATGGGATGTACAATTTCTATACCGCAAAGAGGCTTATTAAGATGTACGGGAAAGCTGAAAGTCGGCTCGTACCAGATCGACGGCAGTGTTTCCAGCCAGTTTATCTCAGGGCTTCTGTTTGCATTGGTACTCATCAACAAGGAATGTACACTAACCGTTACAGGGAAAGTAGAATCCCGTCCATATATCGACCTTACCATGAATGCACTGCAAATGTTTGGTGCTAATATTTGCGGTAATCGTATTTCCCCCTCCCTCCCCTTAACATCGCCTGAAAAGCTGACTGTTGAGGGTGATTGGAGTAATGCAGCATTTTTCTATGCTGCAAATGCACTTGGAAGTTCCATACAGATAGAGAATCTGCGCGAAGACTCCGCACAAGGCGACCGTATTTGTAAAGAAATTCTTTCAACCTTAGGACCGATGAACGTGGATGCAACAGATATTCCGGATCTCGTTCCCATCTTGAGTGTTGCAGCTTCTGCAAAATTTGGTGGCAGATTTACCGGAATTGGCCGTCTCCGCCTAAAGGAATCCGACCGCATCGCTTCTACCGTTGCAATGCTCCGCGCCTTTGGCATAGAGGCAGAAGCGGATGAAAATACCCTGACCGTTCACTCCGGTCACTTTAGCAGCTGTACGGTACAGTCCGAAAACGACCACCGCATCGCAATGGCAAGCGCCATTGCAGCAACGGTTGCAGATGGACCTGTTACCATTCTGAATGCACAATGTGTTTCGAAATCCTATCCCGCCTTTTGGGATGTGTACAAGCAGTTAGGAGGTAATTATGAGCAGCACATACGGTGAATGCTTAAAGCTTTCCATTTTCGGTCAGTCCCACGGTGCAGCGATTGGTATGACGCTGGACGGCATCCCTGCCGGTTTACCGGTGGATATTGCGGCACTGAATGCCTTTCTCGCTCGCCGCGCGCCCGGTCAAGGTGCGCATACAACAGCACGGAAAGAAGCGGATGTACCGGAATTTCTCTCCGGTATCGTAAATGACCACACTTGCGGTGCGCCCATAGCTGCTATGATCCGCAACGAAAACACCCGCAGCGCGGACTATAATAATTTAATGGACCGCCCAAGACCCGGACACGCAGATTATACTGCACAAGTAAAGTATAAAGGTTTTCAGGACGTTGCCGGCGGCGGTCATTTCTCCGGTCGGTTAACCGCACCGCTATGTATTGCCGGTGGTCTTTGTAAACAATGGCTATCTACTATGGGAATTTCGATCCATGCGCATATCTCCGTGCTCGGTGGCATTGCCGACGAGCCTCTATATCAGGATTGGACATGCAATACCCCGATGCATGTATGTGATGATTTCCCAGTACTCAACAAGTCAGCCGGTGAGCGTATGCTACAGGCAATAGCCGATGCAAAAGCGGATGGCGACAGCGTAGGCGGCATTATTGAATGCATCGTCACCGGACTACCGGCTGGCTGGGGCGACCCGATGTTTGGCGGTATGGAAAGCCGCATTGCCTCTATTGTCTACGGAATCCCGGCGGTCAAAGGTATCGATTTCGGCACCGGTTTTACCGGCAGTTATATGCGCGGCAGTGAAAATAACGACGTTTATAACATAGTGGATGGCACGATCCGCACCGAGACAAACAATGCAGGCGGCATTTTAGGCGGTATCACCAACGGTATGCCCCTTGTATTTACCGCAGCGATCAAACCCACTCCCTCTATTGCAAAGGCGCAGCAAAGTGTCTCCCTCTCTAAAATGACCGCGCAGGAGTTACAAGTTCACGGACGACATGACCCCTGTATCGTACCGCGTGCAGTGCCCGTCATTGAAGCAGCCGCAGCGATTGCCATATACGATGCATATCTTGCCAGCAGAAAGGATAATTTATGATGGATATGAACGAATTACGCAGTCAAATCGACAATATTGACGATCAGCTTGTTAAGCTGTTTGTGGAGCGAATGGATATTGCCGAAAAGATCGGTGCATATAAAAAGGCAAACAACCTTCCGGTTTTTGATCCGGGGCGAGAGCGGATAAAGCTTCAAGACGTTGCCGCAAAAGCCGGCCCAGAAATGGCGCAATATACCCGGGTGCTGTATGCGATGCTCTTTGAGCTGAGCCGCGGTCACCAAAGTCGCACCACTTCCCATTTAACACAGCTTAACGAGTCCATTACCGCCTCCATCGAGTCGACACCTAAACTCTTTCCCCAGACCCCGATGGTAGCCTGCCAGGGCGTTGAAGGTGCTTACTCGCAAATCGCTTGCGAGAAGATTTTCAAAGCGCCCTCCATTGTGTATTTCAAGAACTTTGAGGGTGTATTTAATGCCATTGACCAAGGTCTATGCCAATATGGTATCTTACCCATCGAAAATTCCACAGCCGGTTCCGTAAAGAAGGTCTACGACCTGATGATTCATCATAATTTCTCTATCGTTCGCTCCTTTCGCCTAAAGATCGACCATAACTTACTTGCAAGGCCCGGCACGAAATTAGAGGATATCCGGGAGATTTACTCTCACGAACAGGCGATCGGCCAATGCACCGAATTCCTTAAGAAGTTCCCGAATGCAAAGATTATCCCCGTTGAAAATACCGCCATTGCTGCAAAAATGGTCGCAGAGTCCCTGCGAACCGATGTAGCCGCTCTTTCAAGCCGAAATTGCGAAGCATTATATGGTCTAACCTGCCTTGCCCTCAGTGTACAGGACAAGGGTAATAATCGCACACGTTTTATCTGTATCAGTAAAAATCTTGAAATCTACCCCGGTGCAGACAAAACCAGCATTATGATGGTTTTACCTCATAAACCCGGTGCACTCTATAAGATTTTGGCGAGAATGTATGTTCTCGGTATCAATGTGATCAAGTTGGAGTCCAGACCGATTCCGGACCGGGATTTTGAGTTTATGTTTTACTTTGATTTGGAAACATCCATCTATTCCGAAGAATTTGTGCAGATGATCTGCGAGCTGGATGAACTTTGTGAGGAGTTCAAATATCTTGGCAGTTACTGCGAGGTGGTCTAATGAACTGCGGCTTACTTGGCAGGCACCTGACACATAGCTACTCCCCGCAGATCCACCGCCTACTTGGTGATTACAAATACCGTCTATTTGAATTGGAACCGGATGATCTCGCTACATTTCTTGAAAAGAGAGAATTTGATGGACTGAACGTGACGATTCCCTATAAAAAAGCGGTTATCCCATATTGTGACACCCTCTCCCCCCAAGCACAGCTGCTTGGCGCAGTCAACACAATCGTGAAAACCGCCGATGGCCGCTTAATCGGTCACAATACCGACTATTACGGTTTTTCGGCTATGCTTGGGATGTCCCGCCTTTCAGTGCGCGGTAAAAAAGCTTTGGTGCTTGGCAGTGGAGGTGCATCTGCGACCGTATCTGCTGTTCTCAAAGAAAACGGTGCGGATGTTGTCATCATTTCCCGCAGTGGAAATCATAACTACGGGAATCTGCACTTACACAGAGATGCTGCACTGATCGTAAACTGTACACCTGTGGGAATGTACCCGAATAACGGCATATCACCCGTTGATCTATCTCTATTTCCTAAAATTGAGGGTGTGCTGGATCTCATCTATAATCCTGCGCATACCGCTCTCCTCTTGGATGCGGAAAAACGCGGCATTGTAACACAAAACGGTCTATATATGTTAGTCGCACAAGCCAAAGAAAGCGCCGAATGGTTCACAGGCAGTAAGATACCGGACACCAAAATCTCGGAGATTTATGCCAAACTTAAAACCCAAATGCAAAACATTGTACTCATTGGTATGCCCGGGTGCGGCAAATCCACTGTTGGCGCAGAACTGGCAAAGGCATTAAAACGCAGATTTGTGGACACAGACAGCCTGATTGTCCAAAAAGCCGCCAAATCCATTCCCGACATTTTCGCATCCAAAGGCGAGGTTGGTTTCCGTAAGCTTGAAACAGAAATTATGGAAGAAGTTGGAAAGCAGTCTAATTTGGTGATTGCTACCGGCGGTGGCTGCGTAACAAGGACTGAAAACTATCCGCTCCTGCATCAAAACAGCACGATCGTATGGCTGAAACGGGACATAACGCTTCTCCCCACAGACGGTCGTCCTCTATCCCAAGCGCAGCATTTAGAGGAAATGTATAAAGTCCGCGCACCGCTTTATGAATCCTTTGCCGATATGATCGTAGACAACACATCGACACCGAATGACACCGTAAATTCCATTTTAGGAGGACTGAAATGAAGATTCTTGTCATAAACGGCCCCAATATTAATATGCTTGGCATCCGGGAGCCAGATATTTACGGAAAGCAAACCTTTTCCGATCTTCTTGATCTCTTGGCACGTACGGCAAAAGAACACGCTCTCACAGTAGATCAATTTCAATCCAATCACGAAGGTGTAATTGTCGACAAAATCCAATCGGCATACGGTGTATATAACGGCATTGTCATCAATCCAGCCGCCTATACCCACACCTCGGTAGCCATTCTTGATGCACTGAAATCTGTGGCGATCCCAGCTGTTGAGGTACACATCTCGAACGTGGATTCCCGGGAGGAATTCCGCAGATTTTCCTATCCTGCTCTCTACTGCGAGAAAACGATCAAGGGTAAGGGCCTTGATGGTTACCGACAGGCAATTATCTATCTCAAGGAAAAATACGCATAATAAAAAGGAGCTGCTTTCACAGCTCCTTTTTATTATAGCAATATGTATGGCAAGAATCGTTTGTTGTTCCGTCAGCGTAAACCGCATAAGGCAATATCTCCCGGAAATCGCAGGATAAATGCACCTTTTGCGAGGATATATTTTGTTTGCTGATATGGGAATAGACAGGCAAGCGGTTTGTCTCCTCCACATAAGCAAGCAGCGCATGCAGCAATCGTTTCGCATACCCATGGTTACGGCAGTCGGGCTTCGTCTCTAAGGCAGCCAGTAACCAACCGTCCTGATACGGCTCAATACGAAGGGCAGATACCAATTCCCCATCCTGCCGCCAGAGCGCATAGAAGGAATCCTGCTGCCGGAAAAAGCATTTTAGATAAGCATAAAAGTCCTGCTCCGCCTCCAATAGCTGCAAATTGGCAGAAAGATCAGGATAACACTCTGCTCCGTTTTCACGGTTTCCTTCCTCATAGACAGACATCAGCTCACCGAAAGGAAGCTCCGACAGTGACTTAATAACCTCAAGCATCCGATCGTCCTCAAAGGGTTTCGCCGAGGATGGATTTGGTGGCATAGGCATTCAGCTCCATTCCGGCAATATTGCCGGAATGGTACTCATAATATGCCTGTGCGCCGATCATCGCTGCATTGTCACCGCAAAGGGACAGCGGTGGCAAATAGACCTCAGCACCTAATTCCTTCGCCATAGACGTAATGTCTCGGCGGATACGGGAATTGGCAGCAACGCCACCGGCAACAGCCAGCCTCCGTCTCCCAGTTTTTTCCAGCGCCAAACGAACACGCGGCACCAGCATATCCGATACCGCGCCGGAGAAAGATGCGCAAAGACTGGGAACATCTAAGCTCTCGCCTACCTGCTCCGCGTGATGAATCAAATTCAGGGCTGCTGTTTTCAGTCCCGAAAAGCTCATATCAAAGGGATTTTGACCGGGATGCGGTCTCGGAAGAACATATTTTGTTTCGTCGCCGCTTGCGGCTGCCTTATCTAAGGCCGCGCCACCGGGATAAGGCATCCCCAGCACTCTTGCTACCTTATCAAAGCACTCGCCTGCTGCATCATCCAGTGTTGTGCCGAGAATCTCCATATCCGTATAATCTCTGACATCAACGATCATTGTATGGCCGCCGGAAACAACCAAGCATACAAACGGTGGCTCCAATTCAGGAAATGCAATGTAATTTGCAGCTATGTGACCGCGAATATGATGCACCGGGATCAGCGGCTTTCCCAGCGCCAATGCCGTACTTTTCGCAAAATTCACACCAACAAGAACCGCGCCGATCAGTCCCGGTGCATAAGTAACAGCAACTGCATCAATATCTTTTCTTTCGATGCCTGCTTCTCTTAATGCACAGTCGGCAAGCCCATAGATTGCCTCAATATGCTTCCGTGATGCAATTTCAGGAACTACACCGCCGTAAATGCGGTGCAATTCCACCTGCGAGGAGATGCAGTCAGTCAGAACTGTGCGCCCATCTTGCACAATTGCAACTGCAGTCTCATCGCAGGAGGATTCGATTGCAAGAATATTCACAACTGCCACTCCTTTCTGAGGATGAAAGCATCCTCTTTTGGCTTTTGGTAATAATTCGGCCGTCTGCCTACGGTCTTGAAGCCAAGCGCTTCATAAAGGGACACAGCCGGCAAATTGGACACACGAACTTCAAGGGTCAGGCTGCGCACAGACCGCTCCTGCAGTCTTTTGAGAAGCTGCTGCACCAATGCTTTTCCAATTCCGTTTCTCCTATATTTTCCGTCTACCGCTAAGTTCATCATATCCGCTTCATCCGGCACGATCTGTGCACCTACATAGCCCACGACCTTGTCTTCGTCCAGCGCAACAAGCCACAGAGAAAGCGGGTTACTGAGCTCACTTTGCAGCGCATTTTCACTCCAAGGCAGAGAGAAATTCTCTATCTCCAGCTGTGCAACCGCAGGAATGTGGCTGGTTTTCATTTCTTCATAACAGATCATTTTGCTTCAAACCAGCTCTTTCCCCATTTTGCTTCCGCGATCAGCGGAACCTTTAAGCTTGCCACAGCTTCCATCTCCCGACTGATGAGCTTAGCAACCTCTTCTGCTGTTTCCTCCGGGCATTCTACGATCAATTCGTCGTGGACCTGCAAAAGAAGCCGGGCATCCGGGAACTTTTCACGCAGCGCCTGATCGACCTTCAGCATTGCAAGCTTCATAATATCCGCAGCTGTACCTTGGATCGGTGCATTAAGTGCGATCCGCTCGCCGGCCTGACGAAGATTATAATTGCTGTTCTTCAGCTCAGGGATATATCGACGTCTGCCGTAAAGCGTGGTAGTATAGCCGCAATTCTTAGCATCCTCCACGACATTTTTCATAAATGCGTGGACGCCTTTGTAGTTTTCCAGATAGCTGTCAATATACCGCTTTGCTTCGTAGCGGCTGACACCTATGTCCTCCGAAAGAGAAAACTCACTAATGCCATAAACAATGCCGAAATTGACTGCCTTTGCGTGGCGACGCTGTAACGGTGTGACATCCTCAGGTGCAACAGCAAATACCTGTGAGGCTGTTGTCGTGTGAATATCTGCACCGTTAGTAAAAGCATTTTGCATAACACTGTCTTCCGCAATATGGGCAAGGACACGAAGCTCGATCTGGCTGTAATCCGCGTCCACTAAAACATATCCGGGCTTTGGGATAAACATCTTTCGGATTTCAGCACCAAGATCGTTGCGCACCGGAATATTTTGGAGATTGGGCTCTGCGGAAGAGAGCCGTCCCGTTGCCGTAACCATATTCTGGAATGTCGTGCGGATACGTCCATCTTCATCTATCACCTTCAGCAATCCTTCAGCATAGGTGGAGTTCAGTTTTGTCAGCATCCGGTAGTCCATAATGGCAGGAATAATCGGATGCTTGTCCTTGAGCTTTTCCAGCACTTCCGCATTGGTGGAATAGCCGGTCTTTGTTTTCTTTATGGCCGGCAGCTGGAGCTTGTCAAAGAGCAATTCCCCGAGCTGCTTTGTAGAATTAATATTAAAAGGCGCACCGGAGTAACAGAAGATCAGCTGTTCGCAATCCGTGATCCTCTCCGACAGCATTTGACCAAACTGGGAAAGCTGATTCTTATCAATGGCAATACCGGCTTTCTCCATTCGATATAGTACATCACTAAGCGGCAGTTCGATCTGCGAATAAAGGTCAGCCATACCATCCTTATTTAGCACATCGCGCAGGATCGGTGCAAGATGCCAAATTGCTTCTGCACAAGCTGCAGCGTCATTATCATCAACGCTGATACCAAGGTAATTGGTTGCGAGCTTGGAAACAGGATAGTCCGATTGAGACGGATTTAAGTCATAAGCAGCCAGTGCTGTATCAAAATCCACGCTGCCAAAGGGCAGTCCCATCGAATCGAGCTGATGGTGCAGACTCTTTGCGTCGTGACAGATACAGCATCCACTTTCAATAAGCTGCGATACAAACATTGCCTCCATAGGTGTAACAGCAAAAACACCGTTTTCCCATGCAAAACCAATTGCGCCATCCGGTCCAATATATAAGGCATATTTCTGCCAATCATCCGGCAATTTCGTAGCTTTCGGCAGTCGGTCAAAGGATACCACCGGCTTTACAGCCTCCACCTCAGCACCGCGCAGACCATATTTATCGATCAGCTTCACAAATTCCAGCTTCACAAAGAGCTTATAAAGCTCGCTACGGTTATAGGGCTGGACAACCGCATCCATCGGTGCAAAATCGATGGGTGCATTTTTACGAATGGTCGCAAGATCATAGGAAAGATATGCGCTTTCCTTGCCATTTTCTAATTTTTCACGCAATTTTGGGCGGATGGACGGGTCATTTAGGTTTTCATAGACACCGTCCAAGGTGCCGTACTTCAGCAGTAACTCCGAGGCAGTCTTCGGACCAACACCCGCAACGCCGGGAATATTATCGGAGCTATCCCCCATCAGCGCCTTCAAATCCACCATATGAATGGGATCAAAACCATATTCCTCCCGGAATAGAGCTGCATCATAAAGGGTCGCTGTGGTCTGTCCGGGACGGGAAATTACCAATTTTACGCGCACATGATCGTCAATCAGTTGCAGACTGTCACGGTCACCGGTGACAATAACACACTCCCAACCGTTGGCTCCGCAAACACGTCCCACCGTACCTACCACATCGTCCGCTTCCCAGCCCTGACATTCATAGATGGGGATATTCATTGCCCGCAACACCTGCTTTATAATGGGCATTTGCTGGGCAAGTTCCTCGGGCATACCATGCCTGGTTGCCTTATAACCGTCATATTTTTCGTGACGGAAGGTAGGGCCGTGAAGATCAAATGCCACACAAACCGCGTCCGGCATTTCCTCTTTCTCGTTTTTTTCAAGGATATTCAAAAAGCCATAGATTGCATTGGTAAACAAGCCTTCCCGGGTGGTCAGCGGTTTCACACCGAAAAACGCCCGGTTAATCACACTGTTACCGTCTAAAATCAAAAGCTTCATACTCTTCTCCATTTTGTGCCCTGAGGTGTATCGATAATTTCAATACCGCGCGCCTTCAGTTCATCCCGAATGCGGTCGGCTTCTGCAAAGTCCTTCGCCTTCTTCGCAGCGGTTCTCGCTGCGACCAAAGCGTCAACTTCCGGGCCTGTAGAAGCAGCTGCTTCTTCCGCTTCTTTTTTGCGAAGCGCTTCAGCTGCCTCTAAAAGGTTCAGGCTGAGAACCTGATCAAAATCCGCAATAGCAGCCAGCTTTGTGGCATCGCTGGTCTTTGCCTTCAGTGCATCATAAACAGCAGTGATTGCCAAGGAGGTGTTTAAGTCACCGTTTAGCGCTGTAACAAATCGCTCCTTCATTGCAGCAAGTACGGCCTCATCAATGTCGTTACCATTCTGAAGGGTAGAAATCTTTGCCACGAGCTTCTGGTAAGCCACTACGGCATTATCCAAATTCTCCCAAGAAAATACGAGGTTTCGTCTATAATGGCTCTGGAGGCAGAACAGGCGGTATGCCATAGGGTCGTAGCCCTTTTGCTCCAGCAGGCTGACTGTCAAAAACTCTCCCTTGGACTTTGACATCTTTCCGGTATCAGTATTCAAATGATGCACATGGAACCAGTAATTACACCACTTGTGGCCCAAGTAGCTCTCGGACTGTGCGATCTCGTTGGTATGGTGCGGGAATGCATTATCAATACCACCTGCGTGAATATCCAGATCCTCGCCCAAATACTTCATAGAAATGCCGGAGCATTCAATATGCCAGCCGGGGTAACCGATGCCCCAAGGGGATTCCCATTTCAGCGCTTGATCTTCGAACTTACTCTTGGTAAACCATAGGACAAAGTCGTTTCTGTTTTTCTTGTTGGTATCCTCTTCTACACCTTCACGAACACCGACTGCCAAGTCTTCCTCATCATGGTCATTGAAGACATAGTAATTCTCCAGCTTGGAGGTATCAAAGTAGACGTTACCGCCTGCAACATAGGCAAAACCTTTTTCAATCAGCCCCTCCACAATTGCAATAAACTCTGCAATACAGCCGGTAGCAGGCTGCACCACCTCCGGTGTCTTGATGTTCAGCTTCTTGCAGTCCGCAAAGAAGGCATCCGTATAGTACTGGGCGATTTCCATAACGGACTTATTTTCCCGCTTTGCGCCCTTGAGCATCTTATCCTCGCCCGTATCTGCATCGGACGCCAAATGGCCTACGTCCGTAATATTCATTACACGCAGGACATTATAGCCAAGATAGCGCAGGCTTTTTTCCAGCACATCCTCCATAATGTAGGTACGTAGGTTGCCGATATGGGCATAGTGGTATACCGTGGGGCCACAGGTATACATTTTTACAAGGTCAGGGTTATTGGGAACAAACAGTTCCTTCTTATGGGAAAGAGAATTGTAAAGATACATATAAATTACCTCCAATAATATTCAACAAAAAAGCCTCCTGTGCCACAGCACAAGAGGCGGGTCATACAACTCGCGGTTCCACTCTCATTTATCACTTAAGCTATAATCGCTCCCGAACGCACTTTCACGGATCTTCACCTAAGGGGCTTACAGCCGATGACCCCTGTTCTCTGCAAGGCTTCATTTCCGCTACTCTTTTCGATCAATGCGGTTTTTCTACGGTTTATTCTACCATTTTACCCTTAGAATTGTCAAGTTATTCTTTCTTTTTCTCATAGTCTGTAATCAGCTCCTTTACCACCGGAAGCAAGCAGATTATGGCGATCAGATTCGGTATTGCCATAAGACCGTTTACCGTCTCAGCCAGTAACCATATGGTCTTCGTTTCCAGCACAGCACCTAACACCACTGTAGCTGCCTGTGCAATCACATATACGCTTCCGATCTTTTTGCCAAAAAGGAACTGTGCGCATCTTATACCGTAAAGCCCCCACCCAAGAATCGTTGCAAACGCAAAGCAGCATAGTATGGCGCTCAGAAGGACCGTCACCCAGCTGCCATAGACAGATGCAAATGCCTGAGAAGTCAGTATAATACCAACATCATTCCCGTAGTGGATTGGGACACCGCTGCAAAGTATCACCATAGCGGTCACCGTACAAATGACAAGCGTGTCAATAAATACTTCGATGATCCCCATTAAACCCTGCTGCACCGGATGGCTCACTGCTGCACCCGCGTGTGCAATCCCCGCAGTGCCCATCCCCGCCTCATTGGTAAATACGCCACGGGATGCCCCAATTCGCATAGTAATAAAAGCAGAGCCAATCATCCCGCCGGTTGCAGCTCCCGGAGTAAAGGCCCCCTGAAAGATGGCAGAAAGAGCAGCCGGGATCGCATCGAAACGTAAAATGAGCACTCCGAAGCCTAAAATAATATAGATCACCGAAGCAAACGGAACCAAAGATTCTGCCGCAGCACCAATTCGTTTTGCTCCGCCAAAGAGAAGGACGGCTACCAAAATACCGCAGAAAATACCAATCAATATATTTCCGTCCGTTGTTGGCACATAACCACAATATGAAACTGCACTGTTAATGCCACCGATCAGCGTGTTAATTTGGGTCGCATTGCCCACACCAAAAGCTGCAATAACCCCAAATAATGCATAAATAACTGCCAATATCCTATATTTATCGGGCAACCCACGTGTTATGACGTACATCGGCCCGCCAAGGTAGTTTCCGTGAGCATCCCTTACTCGATAATGTACAGCAAGCGTTGCCTCTGCACATTTGGTTATCATTCCAAGCAATCCGCCGACCCATATCCAAAATACTGCACCGGGACCCCCAATCGCGATTGCACCTGCAATACCGGCAAGGTTACCGGTACCCACGGTTGCTGCGAGAGCAGTACAAAGTGCGCGAAAGGGACTATAGCCATCCTTTGATTCTATGTTATGATTGCTGCAAAGAAAGTATTTGAATGCTCGCCGTAAAAACCGAAATTGCGCAAAACGTGTACATATCGTCAGCACGACACCGACACCCGCAATAAGCAGCAATGTAGGCACGCCCCAAACGATTCTATTAAGTCCTTCGATCCATTCCATAACATCCTCCTAAAAGAAAAAGCAGTTTCCCGAAGGAAACTGCTTTCGTGTTATTCCCAAGTCGCCCAAATCTCCGGGCAGTAGCCAACGGTTACCTGCTTACCGTTACGGACAATCGGTGTGCGCATAAGGGACGGGTCATCATAAACCTTGTCCTCTTTTCCGCGTGTGTCGTCCATATATTTCATAAGCGTTATGCTATCGGATCTGCTGTTCCAATCGATCAGGTTATCGATCCCACCAACACCACGGAGCACAACATCAAATTCTTTAGCGGAAAGACCGTATCGCAGGAGATCAATGTACTGATATTTGATCCTTCGTTCCTTGAAATAACGCTCCGCCTTTTTCGTGTCAAAACACTTGCTTTTTCCAAAAATCTGAATATTCAATAGATCACCTCCATCAAGCACAAGCCGCAGGCAGGCACCAGTTCTCCCGCATCTGCGCGGATGCCGCCGAACAAGGCAGTAATACCATCCGCCTCTCGCTCTCCCCTGCCGATTTCCAGCAAGGTACCAACCATAATTCGAACCATATGATGCAAGAATCCATTCCCCGTTACTGTAAAACGGATTTCATTGTCAATTTGTTCTACCGAGAAGGCAGAAATATACCGCAGCGTAGATTTCTTCATCCTTGGATTGGCACAGAACGCAGAAAAGTCGTGCTGACCAACGAAGAGCTGGGCAGCCATTTGCATTTTGCTTATATCCACCTCGCGGGTATCCCAATGGACATATTTTCGTTCAAAAACGCAAGGCACATCTGCATTCCAAACACGGTAACAGTAGGTTTTTTCTTTTGCATTGAGCCGGGCATGAAACCGTTCCGATGCGTTCTTACAAGAGTATACGCCAATGTCCTCCGGTAAATACCGGCGCAGTTCTTCTAAAAGCTCCTGGCAAGACAACTTCGATTCACAATGAAAGCTTACTACCTGCTGTTTTGCGTGGGTACCAGCATCCGTTCTTCCGCTGGCAGAAATCTCGATCTTCTCGCCCAAAATGCGAGAAAGCGTTTGCTCCAATTTCTCCTGAATCGTATTATCAGAATTACCCAGCCTCTGCCAGCCACGGTAGCGCGTACCGTCGTAGCAAATATCAAGCCGAATGTTGCGCATAGTTCCTTAGTTCCTCTCTGGCTTCCCGTTCCGTATCCGCAGAAAACAGGAACAACCCCTTATCATTATAAACCTGAATATGTCCGTTCACATTACGAATTGCATACATAATAAAGCCTCCTTTTCTTTGTTGGCTTTATTGTAATATACACTCCGTCCAATAAATCGGACTTATTTTACTTCGTAGCCGGCTTCGGTGATCGCATTCTTAATCGCCGTAATATCCGTATCACCGGTAACAGTAACCGACTTATCCTGCAGATCGACAACAGCATCGCTTACTCCCGCAATTCCTTTGCAAACCTGCTCTACACGCGCCTTGCAATGGGGACACATCATACCGTCAACATAGATTTTTGTTTCCATTTTTCTTTCCTCCTGAATAGGTAGACTTTTGGTTTCTTTTTTCGTAGGCTTAAATGTACGCAGCCGCAGCGCATTGGACACAACAAAGAGCGAACTGAAGCTCATTGCAGCAGCACCGATCATTGGACTGAGCAGCACGCCAAAGGCTGGATATAGTACACCGGCAGCAACCGGGATGCCTAAGGAATTATAGATGAATGCCCAAAATAGATTCTGTTTAATATTTCGTATGGTAGCCTTACTCAGCGCAATGCCATCGCATACACCTTGCAGAGAGTTATGCATCAGCACAATGTCCGCAGATTCCATTGCAATGTCTGTACCGGCACCAATGGCCATACCAACATCCGCTGTCACCAATGCAGGAGCGTCATTGATGCCGTCGCCGACCATCAGTATGCATCGTTTCTCTTCTTGAATTTTACGGATGGCCATTGCTTTTTCACCGGGAAGCACACCTGCAATGACCTCATCAATACGTGCTGTCTTTGCAATGGCGGCAGCTGTGTTTTGGTTGTCACCAGTGAGCATCACCACCCGAAGCCCCAGCTTATGCATTCTCTCAACTGCCTGCACTGAGTCTTCCTTCAACACATCCGCAACAATAACAGCACCGTAATATGTCCCATCCTCGCAGCCAAAATACAGCGGTGTTTTTCCATAGGATTTATATTCCTCCAACGACGGGACACGTATATGGTTTTTCACCATCAGCGTACCGCTGCCGCCAAAGTACTGTTTGCCATCTATTCTTCCGCAAACACCTAAGCCGGGCAGCGTTTGAAAATCGGTAATTTCAAACATTTCGGGGCTATCAAGCTCCATAACAGCCTTTGCAAAGGGGTGCTCAGAGGGAGCCTCCAAGGCTTTTGCAATGGCGATAAGTCTGTCATGATTCGCCCCGGCCGGCAAAATATCGGTGACAACGGGAGCGCCGCGTGTTAACGTTCCGGTCTTATCCAAAACCACTGTATCCACGTTATGCAGCTGTTCCAAAGCTTGGGCATTCTTAAACAAAACACCTAAGGCTGCACCCCGCCCGGTTCCAACCAAAATGGCAACGGGTGTTGCAAGACCAAGTGCGCAGGGGCATGAGATGACCAGCACCGCAATGGCACAATTAAATGCAAACGAAAGCGTTCCGTTTGCAATCAGCCACACAAGGAACGTCACAAGAGAGATCGCCATCACAACGGGCACAAAAATGCCGGCGATCTTATCCGCAAGTCTGGCAATGGGGGCTTTTGAGCCACCGGCCTCCTCTACCATGCGGATGATCTGTGCAAGGGTAGTATCCTCTCCCGCCTTGCGGCATTCCATTTGGCAATATCCAACCGACAAAAAAGTACCGCCAATAAGCGCGTCACCAACATCTTTGTCAACAGGAACGCTTTCTCCTGTAATCGCGCTTTCATCCACAGTGGCAGTGCCTGTAATAAGAACACCATCCAGAGGAATACGGTTACCCGCCCGTAGAATAACAATGTCACCGGGAACAATTTCTTCCACAGGAACCGTCTTCACGCTGCTTCCCACAAGGATCTCTGCTGTCTTTGGGGCCAAGTCCATCAGCTTTCGAATTGCATCACCGGTTTTTCCTTTTGCAATGGATTCCAAATACTTACCCACAGTAATAAGGGTAAGGATCATTGCAGCCGACTCA
Source organism: Oscillospiraceae bacterium (assembly GCA_015067665.1). Lineage (GTDB taxonomy): Bacteria > Bacillota > Clostridia > Oscillospirales > Oscillospiraceae > Faecousia. The sequence continues at coordinate 49,062 of SVLZ01000005.1, forward strand.
AAATACAAATCGTCTCTGCAGGAGAGAACTTTTACCCAGTCACCATGACCAACGGCATAAGCCATAATCAGTAGAGACACAATACCGTAAATAAGAGATGCACCTGCGCCCACAACGATCAAGGAGTCCATATTGGGCGATTTGTGATATAGTGCTTTGATACCGCGATAGAAGTAACCGCGGTTTAAGTAGACTACCGGCAGCGAGAGCAATAGCTGTAAAAGGCCAAAGAGCATTGCATTTTCCGTTTCGTACAACCGGATATGGATACCCAGCATATGTCCCATCGTCAAAAACATCAAAAGGATCAAAAATATGGCTGAGGGAATGATTCGAAACAGCATTTCCTTATTTTCATTTTTCATGGGCGCTTCGGTCTTCTTGCTGCCGGGAATGCTTGCACGGTATCCGGCATTTCCAACCGCGGAAATAATCTGTGCAGAGCAGTCATTCATACATTCAACACGCATTTTTCCAGCCAAAAGATTTACCTCTGCAGAGGTTACTCCCGGAACAGCTCTTGTGACTTTTTCCACCCGGGCGGAACAAGCGGCACAGGTCATCCCACTCACATCAAACTTTAATTCCATACATTCTCCTCCGATACCATCAGGGTTGACATTAGATATTCCATATGCTAATATATTACCATACGTTTTTCAAAAAGCAAGTATGCACTTATTTGTGCAGTACTATCCTTTATGATAGTGGTGAAATCTATGAACGAAAAATCCAGCTGCCCGGTTGAAGCCACTCTCGGTCTCATCGGTGGCAAATACAAAACGCTGATCTTATGGCATCTTGCTGAGGCGAAAATGCGGTATTCTCAGCTGCAAAAAGCAATTCCAAAGGTAACGCCAAAGATCCTTACCCAACAGTTACGGGAATTGGAATCCGAGGGTCTTATTCACCGCGAGGTGTTTCCTGTCGTCCCTCCAAAAGTCGAGTATTCCCTGACTAAACTCGGCAAAAGTCTGATGCCCGTTTTGATTGCAATGCGGGATTGGGGAACAAACTATTTAAGAACCCACAAAGAGATAGAACCCGGCTGTTTTATGGTACACAGCAATCTGAATCAAAACTTCTAAAACCACAAGGAGAAAGATATGAATATTAAAATCATTTCCGACAGCACCTGCGACTTATCCAAAGAATTGATTGACAAATATAATATTACCATTATTCCTCTAACCGTTATTAAGGATGGACAGACTTTCCACGACTGCGTTGACATTACAACTGCAGATATCTTTGCGCATGTTGCAGGCGGCGGCAGCCTATGTTCCACAGCAGCACTGAATATCGAGGAATACGCCGATGTATTTAGCCGTTACGCCGGTCTCTATGACGGCGTCGTTCACATCAACATCAGTTCCGGCTTCTCTTCCTGCTATCAGAATGCGTGTCTTGCTGCCGAAGAGTTTGACAACGTTCGTGTTATCGACTCCCGCAACCTATCCACCGGTCAGGGTCTCGTAGTAATCCGCGCTTGCGAGCTGGCACAGACCTGTGCATCCTTGGACGAACTGGTGGAGAAGCTTGAGGAGATCATTCCCAAGGTAGAAGCCAGCTTCCTGCTTGACAGACTGGAGTATATGGTCAAAGGAGGCCGTTGCTCTTCTGTTGCAGCGTTGGGCGCAAACCTGCTGGGATTGAAGCCTTGCATTGAAGTTAAGGACGGCAAAATGTCTGTGGTTAAAAAGTACCGCGGCAGCTTCAGTAAATGCCTTGCTTCTTATGTTAAGGACCGCCTTGCGAATCGAGATGATTTGAACCGCGAACACCTCTTTGTTACAAGAACACCCGTAACCGATGAGTGTTTCCACGCTGTTGAAGAGGCCGTTCAGGAGCACGCTGACTTTGAGAACATTTACTGGACCGAAGCTGGCTGTACCGTCTCCTGTCACTGTGGCCCCGGTACTTTGGGTGTACTCTTTATTCGTAAATAAAATATAATCGCCGGTTTAACCGGCGATTATTCATCTATACAGTGAGGTTCTTCTTATGGACTATCCACTTATTTTTGATACCGCTATGGAGATCGGCTACCAACTGGCTATGAGCGGTGCAGAAACCTATCGCATTGAGGAAAGCATAAACCGGATTATGGCTGCTTACGGTGCAAAAGCCGAGGTTTTCGCCATTCCCAACAGTATGACAGCAACCATAACCACACCGGATGGCGAAAGCATCACCCGTCTGCGCCGCATAGGTTTTCACGGCAACGATATGGACACCGTGGAACTCTACAGTAATCTCAGCCGCCAGATTTGTACCGAGAAACCTGCTCCCGATGTTGCGGCGAAACTGGTTCAGGAGGCCGCTACACGCCGCAGGCGCTACACACTTCCAATGCTCCTTGTAGGCAATGTGATCGCCTCGATTGGTTTCTGCTTGTTCTTTGGCGGTACCGCTGTCGATACCATTGTTGCTGCTGCATGTGGGCTTGTAATCGGTATTATTAACCATCTTTCTGCGAAGCTTCATATTAACAACTTCTTCGCTACGATGGTATCTACTTTTGCGATGGCATTGACCGCCTATCTCTTGGGAAGCACCGGTACTAACGCGGATGCCGCTATTGTTGCTGCAATTATGGCGCTTGTTCCGGGACTTCTGTTTATCAACGCCATCCGCGATATTATTTTCGGCGACATTAATTCCGGCATTAACCGACTTGTCCATGTGATATTGATTGCTGTTGCTATTGGCCTTGGCGCTGCTGTTGCGCGCTCCCTAAGTATTTCATTAGTAGGACCGCAACCTGAGATCACGGCACAAAATTATGGTCCCATTATTCAGTGTGTCGCCGCATTCATCGGTTGTCTTGGTTTTTGTATTTTATTTAATATTCACGGCATCGGCTCCCTGCTTTGCGCCTTGGGTGGCACTCTATCTTGGGGTGTCTATCTGATTGCTGCCTCCTTTACCGATCCCGTCGTCGGTTATTTATTCGGCACAGTCTTTGCCGCCTTCTATTCTGAAGCGATGGCCAGGATCCGTCACTTCCCTGCGATCACATATTTGGTGATTTCCGTTTTCCCGCTTCTACCCGGTGCCGGTATCTACTATACGACAAGCTTCTTATCTGATAATAATATGGAAGCTTTTTTAGAAAAAGGAACGGAAACGATCGCTATCGCCGGTCTTATGGCAATCGGTATCCTTATTGTTTCCACGATCTTTCGCGGCACATCTGTATGGAAGCAAATGCGGCATAAATAAGCAAAAAAACCGTCCCAATCGGGACGGTTTTTCATATGTAACTTATTGGAACAAACCAACAAAGAACTCAACAATTCCCCAAAGGAAGGTGCCAATACCTGCAACAAAGGCAATGATCGTGGAAAATACAGCACCAATGGCATTGACGATAGCAGCAAAGACTAAGAATATACCAACGATAATCTTACCAAACGGACCATCAAGGAACTCACTATCTGCCCAACCCATATCCTCCGCAAGGGTGTCGCCAAGGGACTCAGATTGTTCTTCGTCTGCGGCTTCAGCAAACACAGTTGTGGGTCCTACACAGACAAACATCGCAAGTAACAAAGAAGCAATCAAAAACATAATTAAGAATCTGCTTTTCATAAGTATCGATCTCCTTTACTGAAAATTGACGCGCTCTGCGTAAATTCATTTTATCACATATAGATAAAAATGCAAGACTAATCCACTCAAAAATTCTGATTCTCAAATTAGACACGAAAATAAAAAAGCCCGCTCGTTTGAGCGGACTTTCATTTTGGAGCTGCTATCCCGTTGTGGTACCCGGCGAATGTCCTCGGCTCTTTGCCTCGTCCCTCGCCGACCACTGCCACTCGCTCCCCTCCCTTTATCTGCCACCGGCAGCGGTCGGGTCGCTCCCCAAATTTGACCTGGCTGATTTTAACGGATGAGGTCGCCAGTTCGGCTTAAAACTAAAAAATCAGCCATCCCGGTTGGGATGACTGATTTTTTGGAGCTGCTAGCCAGATTTGAACTGGCGACCTCATCCTTACCAAGGATGCGCTCTACCGGCTGAGCTATAGCAGCATGTCGCACACAGCTTCGCTATTATATCGCAGTGTGCGAAAATTGTCAATACCTAAATTGAAATTATTCTGTTATTTTTTCGGAATTTTCCGCCCAAGCTGGTAATGCGGAAAAGGTCCTTGTTTTACCGTGCAAAATAAAGCGGAGATTGCAGGAAAACAGCGCTATTTCTTTCTCCGGACTCCGAGCGCCATATTTATGATCGCCAACAAGAGGATAACCACGAGAAGCAAACTGAACGCGAATCTGATGGCTTCTCCCTGTATGGAGGCGCACCCGAACAAGGCTTCGCGCCCCTGCCGTCAAGCATCGATAGGTCAACTTAGCCTCTTTTACACCTGCACGTTTTCTATTGACCACATAGACTTTATTCTTACGGCTGTCCTTAAAAAGCAGATCTTCCCAATCGCCACTTTCAGGAGGGCAGCCTTCTACCATCGCCACATACTCCTTGACCATTTCACCGTTTTGGATCTGCCTCGACAAATCTGCAGCTGCAGATTTATTTCTTGCATAGACCATCACGCCACCTACCCCTTTATCGAGGCGGTGAACAGTGTATATTTCCCCACCAAGCGCTGCCGGAAGCTCGTGCTCGGAATCCATACCAACGGGTTTCATGCACACAACTATATCCTTGTCCTCAAACAAAATATCGATCACAAGAAGAATCTCCGTTCCATAGATTCACGGGCAGGTCGGCAAATAGCCAAAAAGATCAGCATACCCCCAAGAATAACTAATACGATCATTGGATAAAATGACCAACCAAGAAACTGAATCGCATCAAATGTAATGTACGACAGATATTCAACCAGCGGGATAAATAGGCCAACCGCAATACCGCCGCCGCCGAGGATATAAAGGATCCCCTTCGGCAAATAGCGAAGCAGAACAACAACCGCAGTTACAATCAGCGCAACACCCCCAGTAACCGGCAATCCAAAGCTCAAAAACCAGTAACCCTTTGTGTACAAGCTGATATACAGCAAGTATAAGGCAATTGATGCAAAGATACAGGGCAGAAAAATGGCTGGGTTTGGCTTATTAAACCACCATGGCAACACAAACATAACATAACCGACAATCAGGCCACCGATCACGTACCCTGACCAAGTTACACGATCATGGATTTGAAAATCACACAGTAAGGTGATCAATAGCGGGATAATAAATAGAGTGGTCACAATGATTTTTGCGCCTTTCGGGCTTACGCGGGGCTCCGGAAACTTTTCATTTGGGTAAAGTGGTTCCCCGGCACTACGGGTAATATCCGGATGGTAAGCAACCACACCGCATAGCGGGCAGGTTTTTTCCGTATCTGCCAGTTTAACGCCGCAATTTACGCAGTACATAAGCTCCTCCTTTCTATTGAGGGGAATTGCTCTCAACCTCAACCTCCAAACCAAGTCCTTGCAGCACCTTGAAGAAATGGTACTCAAGGTCAGATTCTCGGATGTTTCGGATGAAATTGATACAGGTGTTTTCTCCATAGGAAATAACGCCACAGTTATAAGGTGCAGAAGATTGCACACCGAGTATAAAGTCAAATCTGTCTACATAGGGCAGCATATCCTCCGGTAATTTCACAAGGCCCAAATTTGATAGACTCAGGCAGGATTTCCGCTCTCCGACAGAGTCAAACACCATCTTCATTATGATATTCTTAACAAACAGCGGCACCAAGCGAATAGCCAAGATCCGCTCAGAACCGACATTCGCAGCGATCATTGAACTCATAAACTTTTGATTTACTTCCAAGGCCATTGTGCTGCGAACCACTTCGCATAATTCCCGAAAATCGTAATGACCAAGGCGCGGGTCGATTTCAGGTGTAGTATAGAGCGCAAAATTCCGTAGCGTACGGCTTTGGAAAAGATTACGCAGATTTACCGGGAGCTGCACCTTGACTGCCTTGCGCTGCATTGGATTTGGCACATACTGGGCCTGCATATTCTGCAGCGCATCCATCATAACGGCCCCTAAGAAGGTAGTGACAGTAACATGATGTTCCTTTGCCTTACGTACTAAGTCGGCTGTCCGTAGACGCAGGCAAGTTACGTGAATGTAATCGTCTTTTTCCGGTGTGCCGCGCACTTGCCACGCATCTGTGCCTTTTCGGCTGGCAGTCACCGGACCTGCATATTTTTGGAAGGAATCCTCCATCTCGTCCTCAGTAGGCTCTTCCAATCTCCCAAGCACACCGTCTTTCGGTGTTATTTTGGTACCGTATTTTTGGTGGATGTATTCCGCAACAAGGGTCTTTAGAAACACAAGACCTCCGGATCCGTCCGTGAGGGAATGGAACATCTCCACAGCAATCCGCTTCTTATATACAATGACACGGAAGGCGCATTGGCGCATTTCTTCAGAATACATACCGGAAAGCGGATAACTGTTCTCCTCCCGAATGGAAGGCGCTTGCTGGAGTTGTTGTAGGTAATACCAAAATACACCCTTACGCAGACGGGCACACAGTACCGGAAAACGACGGACTGTAACATCTAAAGCCGTTTGGAGGACATCTACATCCACATTGTCCCTAAGCGTTGCGGAAAGGCGGAAAACATTGCTCCAGTTCTTTGTCCGAACAGCTGGATAAATCTTCGCAGCGTTATCAAGTGGTGTCCAGCGCAGCTTGTTCTCTTGGGCAATATACTTGTTGAGAAAACGTTCGATCTGCAAAAAGTCCTTAGCATCTTCTTTAAGGCCATAAAGGAGATAGCCATGCCACCGTTCAGGCGCGACCACAAGCTCACTTTTTATATTAGATGCCAAAAGGCTTTTGTGTAGTTCCTCACTGTCGCTCTTCATCACCTCATCATCGCCTACAAAGATAAGCGACGGTGGCATCATCGAAAGATCAGCAAAAAGCGGGGATACCAAGGGATTTTTTTTATCAACTGTATAACTGCGCGCATAGAACTCCAATATTTCCCTGGACATAGAGGGATCTCTTTGGCGGTTTTCTTCATAAGACGAACCGGAAAGGGTCAAATCCACCCAAGGAGAGATTGCAATAATGCCCCCCGGCATTGCAAATCCTTCCTCTGCAATCCGCAAACACAGGGCATAACAAAGGCCACCACCGGCGCTTTCACCACAAAGCGCAATTTGTTCCGGGTGATAACCCTTCGTAAGCAAATAACGGTATGCCTCCAGCGCGTCCTCCACTGCCGCAGGAAAAGGATTTTCAGGAGCGAGACGGTATCCGATGCAGAATGTACGCATTGCATACCGAGAGGCTAAAACAGATGCAAAGCCCTTTGCATATTCTATATCGCCACAGGTATAGCCACCGCCGTGCAAATATAAGATCACGCCGTGCCTACGTTCATCGCGGGGAATTACCCAGGCGCCTTCAAAGTTAGGAAAGCTATGTTTCTTTACGAGAACCTGTGCGCCATTCACAGCACTCATCAGTTCCCCGATTTTTCGCTGGCCTTTTCGTATTGTATCCAAGGAGCAGTTTTTGAGCAGTGGCTGCAGCATACCAAGTTGACTGCGAACCATCTTTGCGGATAACGCCATAATAGGTCCCCCTTTCTCCTTATATTTTACCTTATAAACTGAAAAATGACAATAGTAATTTTCTTTTGCTATTTTAGAAAAATGCACCGAAGAGGTCTTACCCCTTCGGTGTCATTCATTTCGATATTTTCTTAGGCTGGTACTTCATTTCACTAACTGCGTAAACAGTAATAAAAGCCTTTGGATCCACCTCTTTGACATAGTTCATAAGCGCCTTAAACTCGTGCTTATCTACAATCGTAATGATCTCCTTGCGGGGAACATTGTCATACGCACCAACGATCTCATTAAGAGTTGCACCGCTGTGCAGCTCATGAAGAATATACTGCGTGATTTCGTCAAGCTTCGGAGATATAATACACACGCGTCGCTTAATATCCATATCGAAAATAAAGTGATCCACGATCATGCCACCAAAATAAGTACCGAGTACACTGAGCACGACCGTTTTCGCATCATAGCAAAGAGCGGAGCTCAATGCCACGGCAATACCGGAAACAGACATTGCCTTTCCCATATCCATACGGAGGTACTTATTCATAATCTTTGCAACGATGTCCAGACCGCCGGAGGATGCGTTTTTGGGAAACAGAATAGCAAGACCGATTCCGACAACGAGAATGTAACAAATCACATCCAGCAGCGGGTCTTGGGTAATGGATTGAAAATTTGGGAATATCCATTCAAATACACCCATCACAGTGGGCATAAGAATCGAACAGTAAACAGTCTTAATGCCGAATTCCGGTCCTACAAGGATAAAACCGATGATCAGGAGACCTATGTTCATCAGAAGAGTAATCACAGAAACAGACAATGGGATAAAGTTGCTTAATACCATTGCAAGCGCTGCGCCGCTGCCCACTGAGACATGGCTTGGCAGCATAAAGAAAAATACAGCGGCGGCAACGATTACCGTACCGACAGTGATGATAAAATACTCTTTGATCGTACTGCGAATTTTCATTATAAAAACCTCAATGTCCACACAGTATAGGGTGATTATGGTATCTTAAAACCCCATTTGTCTTTGACAAATGGGGTTTTGGTGCCGGTGGCCGGGCTCGAACCGGCACGGTGTTGCCACCGGTGGATTTTGAGTCCACTTCGTCTACCAATTCCAACACACCGGCAAGTACCACAGTAGTATACAACATCTTTTCAAAAATAGCAAGAGGAAATTTTAATATTTTCAATTTGATTTACTGTAAGCGATGCTTGAATTTGCAAATACCCGATGGTATAATATTAAAAACTCACATTTGGAGGCAAGATAACTATGATTGCAATGCAATATGCTGATTTTGCATGGGAAAAGACCGCTCAGCTTCTCGCTATTGACTCCCCTACCGGCTTTACAAACAAGGCCGCTGCATGGCTGAAAGCGCAGTTCGCCGAGCTGGGGTATGACGCCTTTCTAACAGAAAAAGGCGGTGTTATGGTCCATCTGGGCGGCGAGGGCATTAACGGTCTTATGCTGGCAGCCCATACTGATACCTTGGGCGCAATGGTCGCAGAAGTCAAGGGCAACGGTCGGCTTCGCCTGACTGCGCTTGGTGGTATGAATGCGAACAATGCGGAGACCGAAAATGTTCGCGTCTATACGCGCAGCGGTAATATCATTGAAGGCACCTTCCAGCTTTCGAACGCCTCCATCCATGTTAATGGCGATTACAATTCTACCTCTCGTAATTATG
>SVLZ01000061.1 GCA_015067665.1 Oscillospiraceae bacterium
ATCTGTTCAGTCTACTATAACACAGATGGGTATCCTTGCCTACCTTTGACCTATGGGTCAAACTTTTTTGTCCACAAATCGGGGTATTGGGTCATCTTTTCGTGTCCACTTTTCGGGGTACATTTTACGCTTGCTGATAATCCATTATGGGTCAGAATATGGGTCAGGGTGGTTTCTAAGGGTTTTGCGGGAATTTAGTTTGAACTTTTTGACACCAAAAGTAAAGAAAAAGTCCTGAAATCGTACGATTTCAGGACTTTTTATGGTTGCGGAGGCAGGACTCGAACCTACGACCTCCGGGTTATGAGCCCGACGAGCTTCCAACTGCTCTACTCCGCGATATGCTGCTCCGGAGAGCTTTAATATAGTATCACACGAACCATCCTTTGTCAACCCCTATTTTCCCCGCCCATATAATATATCCCATTCCAAATCAATTTATCCATCCTTTTTATTGGACATTTTCTTTTTTATTATTTTTATGAAAAATACGTTCCTTTGCTCTTGACAAGTACGTGTTCAAGTACTATTATAATATTAATTCACAGCACATTGTACTTTACTGTGTACTTTTGACGAAATAGAGAGAGAACGCAGGAACCCCCTGCGTCTTGCACCAAAGGTGCGGAGGAAAATAAATATGGGAAATCTCTACGAAACCATCGAAGGTCTTTGCGCCGAGCGTAATATCCGCCCCGGTCGGCTTTGTGCCGATTTAGGGCTCAGCCGCGGTTTGATGACCGACCTTAAGATGGGTCGCAAAAAGGGTCTGAGCGCTGAAACTGCCCAAAAAATCGCAGATTACTTGGGTGTTTCTGTGGGCTATTTACTTGGTCAGGAAACTGTCCGCGACGTCTTGGACGAGGTAGACATCGCTTTTTATGGAGATTTTAAGGAATTGAACGATGAGGAGAAGAGCGCCGTCCGGGATATGGTGCGGATCATGCGGCAAAGGCGGCGCGCAGAGGAGTAAGTATGTTTGAGCTTTCGGATTTTTATGGCTACTGTCAAAAAAATCAGATAGATGTGATTCCCTATGATGGCTGTCCCCAACCGGGCGCAACCATTCGGGACCGGAATGAATATGCAATTTTTTTGGACTTCACAAAGATTCGCTCCACGCATCTGCTACGTGGTATCTGTTACCATGAGCTTGGTCACGCAGCTACCGGAGCACTGCACAAAGTAGACAGCCCTTACGAGCTGGTGGAACGAAGCGAGCATCGCGCAATTCGCTGGGCAGCAGAGCAATATCTGCCGGAAAATGAGCTCCGGGTGGCCTTTCAAAGCGGCGTCACAGAACCGTGGCAGCTTGCAGAGTATTTCGACCTGCCACAGAGGGACATTGAAAAAGCACTGTATTACTGGACCGTCTGCCGCGGTATAGATTTCAATAAATAAACCCCGATGTGCACACATCGGGGTTTATTTTTAAGGATTAAAGAAATTTTGATACTGCTCAGTACACTTATTCAGGCTCTCAAAGAGCGTAGTGAACAGCTCATCCGTGGAGAGTCCTACATTTTCATTCTCCTGAGGAACATACTGGGCGTCCGGCTGCCAAATGCCGTTATCGCCAAAATAACAGGCAATCCCATTGACTGTATGCCAGCCCTTTGCCTGCGCGCCATTGCTCAGCAAATAGTAAGCACCCTTCTCCGTCTCATACCAGCCGGTACGCATTGCGCCGGAGGGAGTAAAGTAACGCTTTTCACCGTTAATCTCCACACAGCCGGTAGCAGCCGTTCCATCTTCTAAAATGTAGTAATCTGCGCCATTATCGAAGATCCAGCCCTGTGCCAGCTTGCCGCCTTCGTAATACTTCCAATTTTCGGAAGCATCATCGTACTGCCAACCGCTCAAAATCTCTGCTTCCGGGAGCTGCTCCTGCAAAACGGGCAGTTCTACGTTGCCCACAGCAAAGTCCTTCTTTACCAATGTGACCGTCTGTGTCTCAGCAAACAGCTCGCCATCTTGTACATAGTTATTTACCAACTCGCAGGTCACGGTGTAAGTGTAAATTCCCATTTCCAGCTTGCTGAACTTCATCATATCGCTGGCAGCCTTATTGATGGATGCCATAGCGCCGTCCTTTTGAATCTGGCAGCCATAAAGCTCGTTGCCTTTGTTGTCGGCAATGGACAGCTTCAAACCGGTCAGGCCACCCTGCTTTGCGATCACAGTTCCGCCAACAGTAAAGCTCTTGCCCTTCTGCAGTGTCTCAGGGGCATTAAAGCCGGAAGCAGTGTGCTGGAAATTAAAGCGGATCACCTCTGCCTTGCCGGTCTCTACATAGCCGGTGATCTCACCGTAATTGACCTCATAGAACCACTGACCGGCATCGTTCTGATACAGGCCTACGACCTCAAGCCGCTCCTTAGACAGCGCAGTGGTCAGCTGCTTTGCGTTGTAACCCGCAACATCCACGGTGCTGGGGATGGAATAAACAGGGGTTGCCTCAGTAGTCTTTACAAAAAGGTCAGCCGGATAGCTTGTGCAGAAATCCGCGTAACGCTTGGTTCCAAAATGGATTACGCCCTCAAAGGTAGTCCAGTCACGGTAGCTCTTGGCAAATTCCTTAATGGAGCAGACGATCGGCTTGCCTTCTGCAACACCCAAGTGCTGGAAGCTTTCCGTAAAGTAAACATTTCCGTTGAGAATACCGTAAATAACCACTGCGTGACCGTACTTCTTGCCGGCAGCAGTTTTGGTCCGCTGGAAGCCGGCAAGGATATTGTATACATCCCGTGTGCCGCCCTCGCTGATCGCATTAAGTGCCTCTTCGAGGGTATACTCAGCCGCAGGATAGGTCTCCACCATATAGCCGCCGGTGGTCACTTCCAGATCCTTGTAGGCATCGTATTCGTCTTTTCCGTTATGTACGTGGACCTTCTTATCCACACCTAAATAATAAAGGGTATATGCCGCCATCTTGCCGCAATAGCCGTGATAGGAATCGTAGCCGTTGCTTGCACGCAAGCGCTTATAGGTTTTTGTAATCATCTGGCGGAGCGCTGCCTCTTCACTGCTGGTGGCAGCATTTGCAGGAAACACAATCACAGACATCAGCAGAGCCACAGTCAGCACCATTGCCAATACACGCTTTTGCAAACATATCCCTCCTTACTCGAAAAGTATATGGTTTAAGGATCTAAAAATCCCAAAGCCAAGGGACATTCTACCATATATAGGAGCAAAAATCAAGACAAATCTTTGTAGATACTTGTACTATATCGCCATATTCCCCTTTTTTTGCCATTTTTATCCCTGAAAATCGCCTTTTTCATTCATCATTCCTATTGCCAGCAATAGGGGCAGATATCTTAGCTGATGTGCAAAAACGCAAGCAGCTTACGGTGGTTTCCTTTTTGCCATTATCACCCTAAACCATTTTTTGCATAAAAAAAGATAGACAACATGGCGTTTTTCCACGTGTCTACCTTCCTCCTGCCGCATTATTTTGCCGGTGGTTTTTGGCTATACAATTAAAAAGCCGGCCACTCTCATTTTTCAGTCGACACCGCCATAAGATGTTCTATACATTCTACTATGAGGTGATACATATGGAACAAACAACCAATAGCATTACGCTCCGAGGAACCCTGGAAGCCCTCCCTGTATTCTCCCACGAAAACCACGGCTGTCGCTTTTTCCGCTTCTATCTGCTGGTATCTCGGCTATCCGGTGTCATTGACCGCCTGCCCGTGTTGGCAGAAGAATCGGCACTGTGCAGCTTTGACCTCTCCGGTGGCAGTATGCTCACCGTCACCGGGCAAATTCGTTCCCACAACCAACGCACCGATGGTGTGCGGCACTTGCTGATCTTCGTCTTTGCCACATCGATCACCTGCGAGGACGGACCTCCCATTAACGATGTACTGATCGAAGGTATTCTTTGTAAAGATCCCACCTACCGCCGCACCCCCCTGGGCCGGGATATTTGCGATGGGATGCTAGCTGTACCTCGTCCCTTCCGCCGTGCGGATTATCTACCCTGTATTTTTTGGGGACGGACAGCCCAAGAGGTATCCCGGTGCCGTACTCGGGATCGGGTACGTATTTACGGGCGGCTGCAGAGCCGGAACTACACCAAGCTGACGCCGGAGGGTCCGGAAACAAGAACCGCCTATGAGGTTTCTGCTCTCACCGCGGAGATCATAGATACCGATCAGTAATCTACCCAAACACAATATAGCTCCCGTCGCCGCAGCGCCAGCAACCGCTTTTGCACTTTTAATACCATAACGCCCCGGCTTTTATACTTACAAAACACCGTTACCCCCGGTTGAAGACCTAACTGATACAGCCGCGGTGCATAGCCCATCCGTGTGATCATCCCCCAACCTCCCGGCGGCAAGCGATCTAATTTCCCTTCCACAAAGACTCACCTCCTTTTCATCCTATTTATAAAAAGGAAATTTGTGCAGCGCTCTTTTCATTCGCTTCGGATTATGCTATAGTAAAGAAAAGGAGGTTGGGAAATGAAAAAGAAAGCCCTCCATATTATTGAAATACTGAAACAGCAGTATCCCAACGCGCTGTGTGCGCTTCACTATGAAAAGGATTATGAGCTGATGATCGCCGTGCGGCTGTCTGCCCAATGCACCGACGCACGGGTAAATATGATCACGCCTGCCCTTTTTGCTGCCTACCCCACCTTGGAGGATATGGCGAATGCCAAAATCGAGGATGTAGAAAACTATGTCCGCACCTGCGGTTTTTTCCGGCAAAAGGCCAAGGACATTGTCCTTGCCTGCCAAATGCTACTTACGGAGTATAACGGAAAAGTTCCCGACACGATGGAAGCGCTTCTGCGGCTGCCCGGTGTAGGCAGAAAGACCGCCAATCTGCTGTTAGGGGATCTCTATGCTGTACCCGGCAGTGTGGTCTGTGATACCCACTGCATTCGGATTTCTAACCGTTTGGGCATTGCGAGTGGCAAAGAGCCGGAAAAGGTAGAGCAGCAGCTTCGCAAAATCCTCCCTCCGGAGGAAAGCTCCGACTTCTGCCACCGGATCGTTCTGTTCGGCAGAGACACCTGCACTGCCCGGAATCCCAAATGCGGCAACTGTCCGCTCCGTATGCATTGCAAAGAATTTGTGCCATAAAGCAAAAACGACCCCCTCTGACGAGGGGGCCGTTTTTATCCAAAAAAGTGTTTCAGCGCCTCTATGTATTTTTCTCCCGCTACTGGGTAGGCAAGACCGTGCCCGGCGCCCGGTACCGTATAGAGCATTTTCTGTCCGGGACAGATTTCGTACATTTTGCGGCTCATATCGCAGGGAACAAAATTATCACTTTCACCGTGGACAAAAACAAACGGCACCCTGCAATTTGGAAGTGCCCGGAGAGAATCGGTTTCCTCTAAATCAAAGCCACCGTACAGCCGGGCCGCTAAGCGAACGAAGGGATAAGCAACCTTAGGGGGCAGCTTCATATCCTCCTTGATCACCTTGCAAATAATTTCCTTGGGTGAGGTATAACCGCAATCCGACAGCGCACCGATCACATTTGGCGGCAGCGCCTCTCCGGACGCCATCGCAACCGTCGCGCCGCCCATGGAAATACCCGTAATGATAATCTTCACATCCTGCCCGAAATGCGCCAGCATAAAGGTGATCCATGACAGGCAGTCCTTTCGCTCGTTGATGCCAAAGGAGATCACATTGCCATCGCTGTCACCACTTGCCCGCTGGTCCACCAAAAGGGCATTTCTGCCGCAGGCAAAGCTCCGCTGAATGCCACCGCACAGATCCCGATGGGCGTTGCCACGGTATCCATGGAACATCAGCTCGATGGGCGCGCCGGGGAATTTCTCGTAGTACTTTCCTTTAAGCGTCAGTCCGTCAAAGCTCTTTATGGTAAAAGATTCATAAGAAAAGGTCTTTACTTCATTTTGCCAGCCGTACATCATGTCGTGAAAGGGCTCGTATTCCTTTCCCGGCGGCACGATACGCAGGGCATTTTCCCTCTTTTCCTTATCGGAGATGTAAAAAGCCATCCGAAAGCACACATAAGTCACCCCGAGCACTGCTAAAATCAGTAGTCCAGCGATGCCCAATATCCACCAAAATACTTCCATTTTCCCACTTCCTACTAAGTTTTGAATACATTTTAGTATAGCACGATTCGATATTTTTCGCAATCCGGTATTGCTTTTTGTTCAAAAAACCTTTACAATTACCCCCGGAGTGTGAAAATATGAATATAGAACCCAATTATAAGAACAAAAAGAGCTATAATGTAGCCAAGACTCCAATGCATCAGGGGAAATTCTGGACTGGGCTCATTTGGCTGCTCTGCAAAATTTTCCTTGGCGGCAAGAAATACAAGGTAGAAAAGGTCAATATGGAAGACTTGAAGCCCCCTTATATGATGCTCAGCAATCATATGGCCTTTATCGACTTTGAGCTGGCAGCTATGGGCACCTGGCCTCACAGTGTCAGCAACGTGGTCAATATCGACGGCTATGTGATCAAATGGTTTTTGATGGAGTGGATCGGCTGTATTGCCACCCGGAAATTCACCACAGACATCGCCCTTGTAAAATCCATTCGCAAGGTCATTACGAAGGGCGATGTGCTGGGTATGTATCCCGAAGCCCGGTACTCCCCCTGCGGTATCACTTCTTTTATTCCGGATTCTGTAGGCAAGCTGGTAAAAATGAACAAAGTTCCGGTTGTGGCCGTCCTGCACCGGGGCAACCACCTGCACGCCCCTGTTTGGGATGTGCCCCGAAAGCGGCGCGTACCACATCACACTACGCTGACGCAGATCCTCACCGCCCAGCAGGTAACGGAAATGTCTGTAGAGGAGATCAACAAAGCCATCCGATCTGCTCTGCAATATGACGATTATCAGTACCAAAAGGATAACGGCATTTGCATCACCGAGCCTGACCGCGCCCAAAATCTTCATAAGGTCCTCTATAAGTGCCCCCATTGCGGCGCGGAGGCTATGGATTCCGCCGGTGCGGAAATCTTCTGCTTGGATTGCGGCAAGCGCTGGGTATGGCAAGAGGACGGTTACCTGAAAGCCACCGAAGGGGAAACAGAATTCGACCATATCCCCGACTGGTTCCGCTGGGAGCGCCAGGAGGTCAAAAAAGAGATCGAAAACGGCACCTACCATTGGGAAGACGAGGTAGAGGTTTACAGCCTGCCCCGCTGCTGGCACTACATCTCCTTGGGAAAAGCAAAGCTGACCCACGATATGGAAAAGGGCTTTATTTTAGAAGGTCACTATCGGGATGCTGATTATTTCATCCAGCGCACCCCGGATCAGACAAACAGCCTGCACGTGGAGTACGGCTTCCCCGCCCTCGACAAAACGGATTATGTAGACATTTCCACAGAAAACGACTCCTTCTACTGCCGTCCCACAAAGAGAAACTGCATCACCAAGCTGGCGCTCGCCACCGAGGAGCTATACTTGCACGACCGCGCTAAGGCGCTTACTTCTGTATAAAATCAAGACCCGGAGTACTCCGGGTCTTTTTTACCGCTGACTGGGACCGCCACAGTCTTCGTCAAATAACAGATCTTCCAAATCCACAATAGGATCGCTGCCCGTTTGCATTTCGCACCTCCTTAACCGTCCGATATTTCCGCGGGATTTTCCGCAGTATAGGCGAAAAGCTGCAATTCAAAACCTATCGGGGTTCGATTCCCCTCGGCTTAAAGCTCTCCTGACAGTATATGCTTTTGCCCTTGAAAAAATCGCCTGTTTTTGTTGACAGAAAAACATTTTTTGGGTACAATGCTTCTTGTATATGCGCCCGTAGCTCAGCTGGATAGAGCGTCCGCCTCCTAAGCGGAAGGTCGGGGATTCGAATTCCTTCGGGCGTGCCAAAAACAGCCTCCAAGTCGTTTCTCAACGCGCTTGGAGGCTGTTTTTATTTTTCCTCGGTGCAAAAGGCAAGGACTTCCGCAACAAACTTTTCTGCGATCAGAGATAATGCAGCACCTTTTTTCAGTTTCTCAAGAAGCTGTTGTAATCCACCGGTATTTCCCACATCAACCGTTACGCCTACTTGCGGATACTTTTTGTAAAACGCACCACATATCTCAGGCAAATGACGTCGCTTCGCTAATGTTTATCAGCAAGCCTTGCATCATCGCGAGAAACAAAATTCAAATAAAATACACTGCTTTTACAATCATTTTGTGCATACATATCCACGCTTGACTACATTGCCTGCTACTGCTATAATTAAAATATACTTTAAGCAAGGAGAGAAGAATTATGAAACTGCAAAAACTCATTTGCTTGCTTCTTATCGGAGCAATGCTGCTGCCGGTTTTGGCAGCCTGCGACCTTTTTGTCCCCACGGTCAACGATCCCACCGAGCCCACTGCGTCCGTCGATCCCACAGGCCCTACAGAGCCCCCGATCGAGCCCCTCCCCAAGGATAAAAAGTATTCCATTCTCTTTATCGGCAACAGCTATACCAAGCGATATAATCTATCCACCGGTATCTTCGCTCCTATGGCAAAAGCCGCCGGTTACGATGTAGAGGTCACAGCCATTGTCAATGGCGGACATACCCTCGAAGAGTTTAATGACCCCAACGACACCTTCGGCGCTCAGGTTGCCGCAGCCCTTGCACCCGAAAACTACGGCAAGTATGACTATGTTGTAT
>SVLZ01000062.1 GCA_015067665.1 Oscillospiraceae bacterium
TTAATGCTGCTTGGTTCCCCACCTGACATGGTTCACGGGGTTCCGTTGCGCGAGACCGTTCCTTCAACGCCACTTATATGGTCCGGACAGCACTTGACTGGCCCGGGTGTGGGAATTCACCCCTGCTATAGCGGATTGCAGGTACAGGGCACCGCTAACTCCCCGGTTAGTGCGACCTTGTTACAAGCCGGTCGCTGCAACAAGGGTCTTTAATTTAGTTTACCTTAGAGTCGATGAAATCAGCCAGCTCCTGGAAGGTAGTGATCTTCTGATCTTCCATTTCCAGTTCTACGCCCAGCTCGCTCTCCAGGTCCATAATCATCTCAACGATGTCCAAAGAGTCGATGCCCAGGCTTGCAAATGTAGTATCGGGAGTGATGTCGTCTGCATCGATCTCCAGCTGCTGGGATGCATAAGCAACAAGTTTCTCGTACATATCTGTTTGCCTCCAATTCTATTCTTATGTACGGGGATATTCTATTACATTCCGGCATTTTTGTCAATGCTCTGTTTTACAGAACTTCCGGCTGCATATGCCGTTGCCCAAGCGATCTGCAAATTGAAGCCGCCGGTATAGGCATCGCAGTCCAGTATTTCCCCGGCAAAGTACAGGCCCGGCACCAATTTGGACATCATGGTTTTCGGGTCGACCTCAGAAACTTTGATGCCGCCGCTGGTGATGATTGCTTCACTGACCGGTCTTTTTCCCGCGATCTCCACCGGAAACGCTTTCATAAGAGAGAGTAATTGCCGCCGCTGCTGCTTAGTAAGGGCATTTGCCTGCAGTGATGCGGGAATTTCCGCCCGTCGGAGAATGACCGGGATCATAGACCGGGGCAGAATATCCGTAAGCGCATTTTCCATAGAACGGTTTTTGTACTGCTCCAAGTCACGAAGCAGCCGGGCATCCAGCTTTCCCTCGTCCAGTGCCGGCTTCAAATCTAAAATAAGGCGGCAGTTTTCGCCCTTTAGGTGGGCGCTGGCAGAAAGGGCTGTCGGACCGGATACCCCAAAGTGGGTAAAAAGCAGCTCGCCAAAGTCTTTATACCGCACTTTCCCCTTACTATCCATCAGTTTTACACCAACGTTACGAAGGCTAAGCCCTTGCATTTGTGCGCAGTCCTCCCCGTTTTCCTCCAAAGGAACAAGAGAGCCCTCGGTAGGGATAACGGTATGTCCTAATTCCTGCGCCATTTTATAGCCGTCACCGGTAGAACCGGTGGTGGGATAGGAAAGACCGCCGGTAGCTAAGATCACCCAAGAAGCGAGTATGTCCTCTCTCCCGGCGCGAACGCCACAAACGCTGCCGTCTTCTGTCAGAATTTTCTCTGCCCGGGCGGTTTTGACTGTTACGCCCAAGCGGTGCATTTTGTTTCGCAAGGCCTCCAATACAGAGGAAGACTTGTCCGTTACGGGAAAGACACGGTTTCCCCGCTCGGTTTTTAGCTTGCAGCCGTTTTCCTCGAAAAAGGCAATGACCTTTTCCGGGGGATAGTTTTCCATTGCGCTATACAAAAAACGGCCGTTTCGGGGGATGTTTTCCAGCACCTCCCGGGCGGAGCAGTCGTTTGTCACATTACAGCGGCCTTTGCCGGTAATGAGCAGCTTTTTGCCCAGACGATCATTGCGCTCCAGAAGCAGCACCCGGTTGCCCAATTCTGCCGCCCGGATGGCCGCAAACACGCCTGCCGGGCCGCCACCAATTACAATTCCGTCATACATTTTTGAATCTCCTCCGCTGTCAGATACCGCCATTTTCCTTTCGGCAGGTCGTCCAAGGTAAAGCTGCCCTCCGAAATGCGGCGAAGTCTCGTTACATACATTCCCGCCTTTTCGCACATTCTGCGGACCTGGCGGTTGCGACCCTCGTGGATGGTAATTTCCAAAAGCGCCCGATTTTTCTCCCGGTGCAGGAGCTTTACTGTAGGGGGCGCAATTCTATAGCCGTCCAGTTCTACCGGCAGCTTTACCTTTTCCAGTCCCTCGTCGGTGACCTTTTCTGCCCACACCTGATAGGTTTTGTCCACCTCGTGCTTGGGGTGCATCATCCGGTTGGCAAAATCCCCGTCATTTGTAAAAAGGAGTAAGCCTTCGGAATCCATATCCAGCCGTCCCACGGGATAGACCCGTGTACCGCAATCAATAAGCTGGGCAGCATTCTTTCTGCCCTTTTCGTCCTTTAAGGTAGTTACATAGCCGCGGGGTTTATGGAGCATGATGTACACCGGCGAAGCGCCGGTCGGGAGGGGTTTTCCGTCTACGAGTATCGTGCTTACCTCCGGGTCTGCCCGGTCGCCCACAGCGCAAACCACGCCATCACAGGTGACCCGCCCGGCGGCGAGCAGTTCCTCTGCCTGCCGCCGGGAGCATACGCCCCTGCCCGACAGTATCTTTTGTAGCCGCTCCGTCATCTTTCTTTTCCTCCAAATAACCGCTGCCAAAAGGAGCGTTCCTCAATTTGCTCTTTTTCCACGGTCTTTCCGTATATGAGTGGGATTTTTCCCACGGTTTTCTCTTCCAAAAGTACATAGGCATAGCCGGCACTCTGTCCCTCCGCAATGGGCGCATAGACAAAATCCTGTCCGGGAATCACAATGCGTGGGCTCTCCCCCTGCGCAAGCGCATAAGAAAAGCCTTCATCCGCAAGCAGCTCTACTGTTCCCTCCTGCCCACCGATAATCTCTTTTATGCCTAAAACTGCATCTTTTTCCACGATTTGCGCTACAGAAAATTCAGAAAATCCCTTTTCCAGCAACCGCTTATGATCTTCCCAATCGCTGGGAGCATCAATGGTCACAGCAATCAGCCGTCGGGACATTCGGATGGCGCTGGAGACCAAAATCCTCCCTGCCGCCTTGGTATAGCCGGTTTTCACACCGTCTGCGCCTTCCACCCGCCATAATAGCTTATTATGGTTTGTAAGATACCGCTCCCCTACCGTAACGGTCTTTGCAGACACCGTCCGAGCAAAGATGGCATCCTCCATAGCATAGGCCGCCAAAATCGCCAGATCCTCAGCTGTGGAATAATGACCGGGCGCATCCAGACCGTGGGGATTGACAAAATGGGTATTTTTAAGACCCAGCATATGCGCCTTGTCGTTCATCAGCTGGGCAAAGCCCTCCACCGTACCGCCGCAGTAAATAGCCAGTGCTACCGCCGCATCGTTGCCACTATGGAGCATCAGTCCATAGAGAAGCTCCTGAACGGTCAGAATTTCCCCCTCCTGCAAATACATAGAAGATCCTTCGATCCCTACCGCTTCTTTCGGAATCCGCACCCGATCCAAGACATTGCATTGCTGCGCCACCACAAGCGCAGTCATAATCTTTGTCGTACTGGCGATCAAGCTTTTGGCATCGGCATTTCTCTCAAACAGCACCCGCCCGGTCTGTGCATCTAACAAGATAGCGTGACGGGCAGACAGCGCCTGTACCTTGGGAGAAAAAAGCAGGACGGCAGCCAGTAGTGCAGCTGCCATCCCGGCAATTCGTTTTTTCACATTGCTCACCTCGGTCTATTTTCTGCCGAGGGTGAAATTTTTATTCTGCTTTCTTTTCCATCCGGCTATCAACAAACGCCGCAATTTTATCTAAGGTATCGGGCACCATTTCCACGATCCGATCAGCGGTGGTGCTGGCAGGGGCTGCCACGGGCAGCATCCGGACACTCCCCTCCTTGATAATGAGAAATGCCACCGGGGTCACCTTCACACCGGCACCTACACCGCCACCAAAGGGATTTTCCTGGCGGTTTACATTCTTGGATACGAAATCAGAACCGCCGCCCCCAAGACCGACGCTGATCTTGGAGATGGGGATAATGGTCACGCCATCCTGTGTCACGATGGGCTCGCCCACCACAGAATTGGCATCTACCATTTCCCGGATCTTGGCGATGGTGTTTTCTAACATATTCGGAAGGTTCTTACTCATAGTTTTACTCCCCTTTTCGTTTTTTTAGTAATTTAAGATATTCCCGGAAGCCATGGAAGCCGTGCACAGCGGCAAGGGTAATGAGTCTTCCGAGCAATATAGTAATGTCTGCTCTGACATAAATAACGGTTTCCTCCGCGGTAAAATCGCAGGCGATCTGCACATCCCGCTTTTTGATGATAAAATGCTCTTCAAGGAGGGGGATCAGGTTGCCGGTAGCTGCCCAGGCTCTACCGTAATTCACCGCAAGGTCACAAGGGTCGTCCCCCGCAAGAAGCATTTTGATTTCCAGCCGGCGAATGCGATGCTTTCGGAATATGCCGTAAAGGAGCTTCCTTGCAATGTCCACAAAGGGCAGGAAATCCTTTAGGCTGCCGCCCGTCTTTTTTTCCTCTTTCGGCTTTTTCGGGGCGGTTTTTTTCCGGGGTTTATCGGCCTTTATTGCACCTTTTTCCGGCTTTTTCGCCCGTTTATTTTTTGGATATACCCGTATCGGCACCGGACCGGCAAGAAGCCATATGCGGCAACCTTCGCTGCTGTAAATAAAACGGATCCCCAAGGGGAGCAGGTACAGCAGCAGAAGTATGCCCAGTATGATCCAAAAAATCATTTTGTTTCCTCCGGGGCAGGCTCGGTAATGGTCAGCTGTTCCTCCTCTACCAGAACCGGCTCGCCAAAGTCCACCTTCTCAATCTCCGGTAGATCACTCAGACTCTGCAGGCCGAAGGTGCGCAGGAAATTATGGGTAGTTTTATAGACAATGGGTCTGCCCGGCACATTCAGTCTGCCCGCTTCTTCGATCAGTTCTTTGGTCAGCAGCGCACCGACAGAATAGGAGCTGTCCACGCCGCGGATCTGCTCTACCATTGCCTTGGTAGCCGGCTGATAGTAAGCGATGATGGTGAGAGTCTCCAGTTGAGAGGCGGAAAGCTTGGGCGGCTTGCGGGTCTCCAAGGTTTTTGTCACGTAATCAGCCATTTCACCGGAGGAGACCATTTGATAGGCCTTTTCCAGCTTCAGGATGCGAATACCGCGTCGGGCAAAGGCAAATTCATCGGCCAGTGCATCGGCGGCGGCGATAATGTCTTTTTCGTCGGTTTCCAGCGCCGCAGCCAGCCGGGCAGCTTCCACCTTTTCCCCGGAAGCAAAGAGGATGGCTTCAATGGCACGCTGTAATTCAGTTTGTTCCATAGGTTTCCTCCAAATCTTCCTCCGGGTTGCGGATCAGTCTTACATCTACATCTTCACCGGAGGTGTCGTCTCCCTCCAGTACCACAGAATTGGTCTTGCAAAGCTCCAAAATGGCAAGGAAGGTCGCCACCACCTCGGAGCGGGATTTATTGCCCTTAAAGAGGTTCTTCAGCTTCTGAATACCCCGCAGCACCAAGGAGCGGATGACCTCCGTTGCCTTTCGGGTCACAGGGTACGGCTCTTTACCCACGATGCCTTGGAAGTTTACCGTCGGCGGTGGCAGACGGCGCTGGTCGCGCTCTGCGATCTCCTCCAGCGCCTTCATCAGGTCGGTTGCCGGATGGCGGTACTGATAAGTGCCGCTTCGCTTCAGTGGCTCCGGCTGCTTTACAAACATACCTCTGCCGATGTCATTGCGGGGCTCCAAATAGGATACTGCAATGCGGATCTGCTCAATAGCCTCTTTGCGCTGGCGCTCTATGAGAGATTTACGCAGCTCGTCCAGCTCGGACTGGGCTTCTGCCGCTTCTGCGGCAGAAAGTACCATTTTGGTCTTAATGAGCATCAGGTGAGATGCCATAGCGATAAACTCGCTGGCGATCTCCATATCCATCCGCTTCATCTCGTCCAAGTAAGCAAGGTACTGGGTAAGGATGGCAGTGATGGACACATCCTGGATCTCTATTTTATTTTTGCTCAGCAGCAGAAAAATAACATCCAGCGGGCCTTCGAAATCCTCCCGTTCTTCGCTGCGGGAACGGACGATGCCCTCAAGCTTATACTTCGGTTGTTCCATACTTACTCCATACTTTCCCAATTATACTCGTTATTATAACACTTATTAAACATTGGTGCAAGTATTTCCGGTAAAAATAATAAAAATGCCTCCCGATAGCCGGGAGACAAAATCCCCTCGCTTGAAAACATATGAAAATATGCTACACTAACCAAGAAGATATAGATCTTATGGAATTGAATCAAAAATATTTGTTATTGATCGTGCTTTTCATTGTAGAGACGCATCTATTTGTTGTCTATATAGATGAAAGGGACAGAAAGGAGGCTGCACCATGGTGGCAAATACCGAAATACTCTCAGATGAACATATTATTGAATTATTTTTCTCAAGGGATGAAGTTGCGATCAAAAGCGTTGAGGCCAAATACGGCAACTATTTACATACGATCGCCGTAAACATTTTGTCTAACAGCGAAGATTGCGAGGAATGCAAAAGCGATACCTATCTGGCACTGTGGAATTATATTCCTCCTGACCGTCCAAGCAACTTTAAGGCCTATGTTGCGAAAATCATAAGAAATATTTCTATCAATAAATATAACGAGAAAACCAGACAGAAAAGAATTCCGTCTGAATATACCCTTTCCCTGGAGGAGCTCAATGAATGCATCCCTGATAAAAATGATGTAGAAACTGCATATGATGCCAAGCATCTTCAGCAGGTTATCAATTCCTTTGTACTGTCCCTTTCGCACCGAAGGCGTTACATTTTTATCTGCAGATACTTTTGCGGTGACTCAATTAATGCCATTGCTTCTTCCTTAAAAATCAGCGGATCCATGGTTTTTTATGAACTGGCAAAAATCAGAAAACAACTCAAAAACACTTTGAAACAGGAGGGATTTTGGAATGAGCGCAACGAAGCTCGCTAACGCAATTTCGATGATAGATGACAGCATTCTTTCTGATGTTCTTGAAGAACGCTACAGAAGAAATGCAGGCATAAAGGAAGCAAGCAAGTCATTCAAAACCATTGGTCGATTATCCTTGGTTGCAGCAGCAATTGCAGCGGTATGCCTATTGGCAATCTTTACAGTTTCTAATAATCCCGTACCACAGGACACAAATTCCATATTAGACACACCGCAATATATTGCCGCATTCCGTTCCCCGGAATTAAAGGCACTGTATGAGGAATATCCCTATTCTCGACTTTTACCGCAAAAGGTGCCCGAAAAGCTCTCATTTATATCCAGCTATAAAACAGAATATGACCCCACCGCAAATCCCGAAAACTACGAATATCTTGCGTTATGCTTTGGAGGAAGTATAGATACAGGCAATCTTGAAATTAAAGTTACAAAATATGATGG
This sequence comes from Oscillospiraceae bacterium, assembly GCA_015067665.1. Taxonomy (GTDB): domain Bacteria; phylum Bacillota; class Clostridia; order Oscillospirales; family Oscillospiraceae; genus Faecousia. The sequence continues at coordinate 7,238 of SVLZ01000062.1, forward strand.
AAAAAAAGAGATTGCCGATCCTGCAAAACCGGAAACATATGATATTTCTCTCTACTACGAATATTTGGAAACACCCGGTGCAGTCGGAGCAAACGCGCCAAAGATCTTTCGTCTGATTCGTGCCGAAGATCTATCCCTCTCGATCGCAGAAAAGAGAATGTATGTATTTGATGACGGTCTTTGTAAAGCACAGATCGAGGTCCTATGCGGCGAATATGTTGTTGCCTATAGTTATGCAGGTCCGGAATTAACAAGCGATTTATTTTATGAGGTAATTACTTCTCCCGATTATTTCACAAAAGAGTCAACGCGGAACAACGATAATCGGACAGTGTCCCAAAATATACCCAACTATATCCCTGCATATAGCACACCATCTATGGAACAGCTTTATATGACGCACCCCTTTGACGTTCTTCTGCCCAAAGAGATTCTGCCAAGCTGTACCTTCCAGTCCAGTTACAAGATTGAACCTGATGTGTTTGCAAATCCTGACAGCAAAACATATTTATCTGTGCTTTTCAACACCTCTATGCCAAATTGTAATTTAGAAATCTCTATCAGCGACCAACCTGAAACGCTTATACTTGCCGATATTGCAAATCCACAAACCTACAATCTAAAGTGCTACTATGAAGGACGATCAAGTGATTTAGTTGATGGCATTATTATGGAGGATAATCAATTTTTTAGCGTATTTAAGTCTGAGGATATTAGCCCGCAACTTATGGACTACAGAACTCACACTTTTGAAGATGGCTTGTGCAAAGCTAACATTGCCATTCTTTGTGATTCCTATATTATTTCCTATAACTATACCGGACCAGTAATTACCACGGCTTCTCTTTATAAAATGATTACTTCAGCAAAGTGGTTCCGTTAAACGGAGTACCATTGTAACTATTAATCACAAATTTTAGCAAAAACCGGTGCATCGAGCACCGGTTTTTGTTTCGGGTCGTCCAGAAGTCGACCCCTACAAGCCTTCTCCCGGGAGAAGGTGCCCCGCAGGGGCGGATGAGGGGATGAACAAGTGCAGGCAGACCCTCATCCGACCTCGCTATGCTCGGCCACCTTCCCCAAAGGGGAAGGCTTTGGCAGATGCTTCAAGGCAGAGAATCATCCCCTGTCTTGCTTTCTGTCTTATGTTTGATCCATCACTATCGATC
>SVLZ01000006.1 GCA_015067665.1 Oscillospiraceae bacterium
AGCGCTTGGTGTCCTCTGCGTAGATGGTGTCCAGCTTCTGTGCAGCGGACAGGGTGTTCAGAGTGCAGATAGACAGAACCTGGGTCTGACCACGAGTGAAGAGGCCGGAGCCGTGCACGCGGGGCAGCAGACCTACCTCAGCGCCCAAGGGGCGGATGTCGTCCATACCACGGCCATCCACACGCTTGCCCTGCAGCAGCCACTTCTTAACGACCTTCTTCTGCATCTTGTAGAGGCAGACCTCAATGTGGGTCTCGAAGTCCTCGTACTTCTCACCGAACTTCTCCTGGAAGTCCAGACGGGCAGCGGTCAGCCGCTCCTCACGGACATTCTTGTCGTCGGTGTCCAGCGCATACTCGATCTGACCCAGACCGTAAGCGATCAGGTCGTCCAGCAGCTCGTGGTTCACAGCAGCCTTTTCGAAGGTGAACTTAGGCTTGCCGATCTCAGCAACGATGGTGTTAATGAACTTTACGATCTCCATATTGGTCTCGTGAGCAATACGGATGCACTCGTAAACGATGGCTTCGGGTGCTTCATTTGCTTCGGTCTCGATCATAACGACCTTCTCGAAGGTGGAAGCGATGCAAACAAAGCAGTCGCAGGCAGCGCGCTCGTCAGCAGAGGGGTTAATGACATAACGGTCGCCAATGTGGGCAACGTTGGTGGTAGCAACCGGTCCGTTCCAAGGCACATCGGAAGAAGCGATGGCGATGGATGCGCCCAGAGATGCAACGACTTCAACGGGGTTCTCGTCGTCGTTAGCGAAAACGGTGCAGGTCACGACGGTGTCGTTGCGCAGCTCCTCGTCAAAGAGAGGACGCATAGGACGGTCGATGATACGGCTGTTGAGGATGCCACGCTCGGAGGGCTTGCCCTCACGACGGTTGAAGGAGCCGGGGATACGGCCCACGGAGTACATTCTCTCCTCGAACTCGATGGTCAGAGGGAAGTAGTCGATACCGGCCTTGGGAATGGGGTTGCAGGTGACGGTGGTCAGCACCACGGTATCACCGTAACGGCAGATGCATTCTGCATTGGCGAGCTCTGCCACCTTACCGGTCTCTACGGTAAAGGGACGGCCGCCGATCTCGGTCTCAAAGACCTTATGATTGGGGAAAGTCTTGCGAGTAATCATTTGTTTACCTCCTATAATTTCTGTGTGTTCGGGAGGTTTAGCACTTGAAACTATCGCTGAAAGTCAGCAACACTTTCAACTGCTAAAGCTTCTCCCGATTTGCTTGCTTTTTCACAGCGGAAAATTGCTGTGAAATAGGGGCGACGGTATCCGTCGCCCCCACAATTGATCTTACTTACGGATACCCAGCTTGGCAATGATTGCACGGTAACGGTTGATGTCCTTCTTGGCCAGATAGTCCAGCAGGCTGCGACGCTTACCAACCATCATCAGCAGGCCACGACGGGAGTGGTTGTCGTGCTTGTGAGTGCGCAGGTGATCGGTCAGCTCGTTGATGCGAGCAGTCAGGATCGCGATCTGTACCTCAGGAGAACCGGTATCGCCCTCGTGGGTAGCATTTTCCAGGATTACCTGGGTCTTTTTTTCCTTCTGAATCATTGTTTTTTCCACCTTTTTTTAAATTTACCCTGCGCTAAGTAAAGGGTCGGTGTCTTCCCGAAAACTGAGCAGCGGGCATAGAAATATTGTCCGGCCGAAGCCAGCTGGATTAATATATCATAGTTTTTTCCAAAAGTAAAGCATTTTTATTCGTAATTTTCAAAGAATTTACGGGTTTGCAGCGCATTTTCTTGAATTTCCGCCTGCAATTCCTCCAGGGAATCGAACTTTTGCTCCGGGCGCAGGAATTTATAAAAGAGCAAATGCAGTCGCTTTCCGTAAATATCGCCCTCAAAATTCAAAAGCCAAGGCTCCACCGTAATATGCGTTCCGGAAACAGTGGGTCGGGTCCCTACATTGGTCACCGCCAGGTATTCCTTCCCCTCTACCGTTGCTGTGCAGGCATACACGCCAAGCTTTGGGTAAACTACATTCTCCGGCAGCGCGATATTTGCCGTCGGGATGCCGATGGTATGTCCCAAGCCTCTGCCGTGGATCACTTCCCCGGAAAGGAGGTGGGGATGGCCCAAAAAAGCAGCTGCCTTTTCCATTTCCCCTCGAGTGATCAGCTCCCGGATATAGGTAGAGCTGACGCGGATGTCATCCACTTTCTGCTGTGGGACAATGGCATAGGGAATTTCTCTTGCTTTACAAAAGCTTTCCAGCTTTTTAGCTGTACCCACACCGCCGGCGCCAAAACGAAAATCGCTGCCGCAGACAAAGCCTGCCGCGCCCTGCTCCACAAGACCGCCTAAAAAAGCAGCCCAATGGGTATGCATCAGTTCTTCGTCAAAAGGCAGCTCTGCCACATAGTCCATCCCACCGGTGAGCAGCAACAGCCGCCGATCTTCCATCGTATTGATCAGGCGGGGCGTATCCCCGGAGACAAGACTATCCGGGTGGTTGGTAAAGGTAATAACACCTGCATTGCAGTTGTTTTTCGCCGCCAGCTCCCGGCAGGCAAGGAGCAGTGCCTGATGCCCCAAATGCACCCCGTCGAAAAACCCGAGGGCGTAAATTGTTGGTTTTGTCATAAAAACACCTACTGTTTTTAATTGACAATTGACAATGGACAATTGACAATTATACCTCAAAAAAAACTCTTTATCGTGGCCATTACTCCGTTTTCTACCTTAGCGAGCATAAGAAATGCGCCGGTTTTGCTGTAGACCCGGTAGGTGCCGTCGGTCAAATTCAGAGAAAAGCTGTTGCCGTTGCGGCAACGTTTTTCCTGATTCTCCGTCAGCACTGCTTTGGGATAGGCATCAAATACACTATCCACCGGCAGCAGGTATTTTTCCGGATCTTCTGTCGCAATGAGGCTTTCAAGCGATACAGCATCCTCCGCAGTATACGCACCGGCAGACACTCTGCGCAGTGCCGCCATACAGCCACCGCAGCCTAAGCTTTCGCCAATATCCTTACAAAGGGTACGAATATACGTCCCCTTGGAGCAATGGATAAAAAGCTTGGCATCTTTTCCGTCGAAGTCTTGACATTCCAATTGAAAAATAGTGACCTTTCGGCTTTGGCGCTCCACTTCCCTGCCCTTTCTGGCCAGCTCGTAGAGTTTCTGTCCGTTTACTTTAATGGCAGAGTACATAGGCGGCACTTGGTCGATTTCTCCACGAAATTTGGGCAAAGCCGTTTCCAGCTCCTCCCGTGTCACGGAAACTTCTTTTTCTTTCAGCACGCGGCCGGTAATGTCCTCCGTGTCGGTAGTAATTCCAAAACGGAGTGTGGCAATATAGGTTTTTTCCGCGTGTTCAAAGAATTCCACCGCCCGGGTGGCTCTGCCAACAAACACCGGCAGAACACCTGTTGCCATAGGGTCAAGCGTGCCGCCGTGACCAATACGCCTTGTCTTAAAAACGCCCCGCAGCTTGGAGACCACGTCCTGACTTGTCCAATTTTCCGGTTTGTCCACAATTACGATTCCGTTCATACATACCTCCGCCACTTCCTGTCATTCCGAGCCAGTGCGCACTCTGGCGTGGGATTCTTTCGAACACCTCTTTAAGATCGCCACACCAGTGACGTCGGTCACTGGTTCGCAATGACAATGCGCGTTTATTCTTCCTCAGTCTCCTCGTCGTCCTGCTGAACGCCTAAAGAATTGATTAAATTCAGCATTTTTGCGCCGTAGGTGATGGAGTCATCCTTCTCCCACTGCAGTTCCGGCGTGTAGCGCAAATTCAGCGCGCTGCCCAGCTCACGGCGGAGATAGCCGGAGGCGGATTTAAGACCCTTGAGGGCATCGTCCGCCCGGTCATCCTGCAAAAAACTCACATAGACCTTTGCCCAACGCAGATCGGGTGTTGCTTCCACGCGTGTCACAGAGATCATCGTATCCTGCACACGGGGGTCCTTCAAATTACGAATGAGATTAGCAAGCTCCTTTTGGAGCTCCTCATTGATTCTTCCAATTCGATTGGATGCCATAGTATCATTCCTTTCGTAATGGTAAAGCAGCACACCGCACCGCGGACGCGGCGCGGTGTGTGATTTTATCGTTTAATTTCCTGCATCACGAAGCACTCGAAAATGTCGCCTTCCTTGATGTCGTTGAACTTCAGGATGCTCATACCGCACTCGTAGCCTGCAGTAACTTCTTTTGCCTGATCCTTGAAGCGCTGCAGAGAGCCTACCTCACCCTGATGGATGACGATATTATCACGCAGAACGCGAACCTGCGCATCACGGGTGACCTTACCGTCTTTCACCATACAGCCGGCAATGGTACCTACAGCCGAGACCTTGTAGGTCATACGCACCTCTGCGTGACCGATAATAGCTTCCTCAAACTGAGGTGCCAGCATACCCTTCATAGCCGCCTCGATCTCGTCGATGGCCTCGTAGATGACCCGGTAGAAGCGCATATCCACATTGGAGCGCTGGGCGCTTGCTGCGGCAGCGGCATCAGGACGGACATTAAAGCCGACGATAATAGCACCGGCAGTAGATGCCAGCAGAATATCGCTCTCGTTGATAGCGCCAACGCCTGCGTGGATGACCTTGACACGGACCTCCTCATTGGAGATCTTCTCCAAGGAAGCCTTCACAGCTTCAGCAGAGCCCTGTACGTCTGCCTTCACCACCAGAGGCAGCTCCTTCATCTCTCCCTCCTGCATCTTGGCAAAGAGGTTGTCCAAAGTGACCTTCTGCATAGCGTTTGCAGCTGCATCCTTGGCAGCCTGACGGCGCTGCTCCACCAGCTCACGGGCCATACGCTCATCAGTAACGGCGTTAAACTCGTCACCGGGTGCAGGCACGTCTGCAAGGCCGGTGATCTCCACAGGTACGGACGGACCGGCAGTCTTTACGGTACGGCCCTTATCGTTGGTCATTACGCGGACACGGCCCACAGCAGTACCTGCAATGATAATATCGCCTTGCTTGAGCGTACCGTTTTGCACCAGGAGCGTTGCGATAGGACCGCGGGTCTTATCCAGTCTTGCTTCAATAACCGTACCCTTGGCGCGGCGGTTGGGGTTCGCCTTCAGCTCCTGCACCTCGGCAGTGAGCAGCACCATTTCCAGCAGCTCATCCAAGCCCTGACCGGTCTTTGCGGAAATAGGTACAATGATCGTATCGCCGCCCCATTCTTCACAGATGAGGTCGTACTTGGTCAGCTGTTCCTTGATCTTATCGGGGTTTGCGGTGGGCTTATCCATCTTGTTGATGGCAACGATGATGGGCACCTCCGCAGCCTTTGCGTGGTTGATGGATTCTACGGTCTGGGGCATAATGCCATCGTCCGCCGCAACCACCAGAATGGCAATATCGGTGCTCTTGGCACCACGGGCACGCATAGAGGTAAATGCAGCGTGGCCGGGGGTATCCAGGAATGTGATCATCTGGCCGTTTGCCTCTACGGTATACGCACCAATGTGCTGGGTAATACCGCCTGCCTCACCGGCAGTGACAGAGGTCTTACGGATGGCGTCCAGAGTGGAGGTCTTACCGTGGTCAACGTGACCCATAACCACCACAACAGGTGCACGGGTCTCCAGTTCATCAGCTGCGTCCACGTGATCGTCAATGATCCGCTCTTCGATGGTGATGGTGATTTCCTTCTCCACCTTGCAGCCCATTTCCACAGCCACATATTCTGCGGTATCAAAGTCGATCATTTGGTTAATGCCTGCCATCACGCCGTTCTTCATCAGGCACTTAATGACCTCACCGGCAGTTTTCTTCATCCGAGAAGCCAACTCACCGACGGTAATTTCATCGGGGATTTTTACAGTGACAGGCGCCTTACGGGCGACTTCCATCTGCAGCCGGCGCAGCTTCTCCTGCTCCTCGTTTTTGGACTTGTTACCCTTGAACTTATTGTCCTTCTTATTTTGCTGCTGACCCTTCTTGCCGAACTTCTGCTTACCGCCCTGGAAGTTCTGCACCCGCTCGGAGACCAAGTTGTCCACATCGTCAAAACGGTTTGTGTTCACCTGCACCGCAGAGGTATCTACCACACGGCGCTCGCGGCGTCTCTCCGGCTCAGCAGGCTTTTGGGGCTGCTGCTTTGCAGGCGCTACATGACCGGCGGTCTTCTGCTCTGTCTTGGGGGCAGCCTTCTTCTCCTCGGAAGCCGGCTTTTCCGGTGCCTGCTCTACAGGCTTTTCTTCCTTCTTGGGCTGCGCAGCAAAGACCTGCTCCAGAGATTCGATCTGGTGGGTCTTCGTAATATAGTCAAACACCACATTCAGCTCTTCTTCGGTGAGCACTCTGGTATTGGACTTGGGCTTTTCATAAAACTTGGCAACAACCTCCATCAATTCCTTGACGGGCAGATCAAAGTCAGTCGCCACATCCTTAATTCGATACTTCACTAAACTCATATATAATACGCACCTCCATAATCACTTCTTTGGGGAACGGTTTTTGCCGAAACGCTTATTGCGTTGGGAGGCTTTTGCCTCGATTTTCCGCTGTTGGAGCCGCTGGCTGCGCTTTTCCAAGCTCTCAGCCGCCGCGCTGTATTGCTCCGGCGCAGGCAGTGCCTTGAGAAACGCAAGTGCCATAGCCGCATCGGTAAAAGCAGCCAATGCCAGCTCTGTTCTGCCTACAGCAAGACCCATCTGCGCCTTATCATAAGGCGCGCGGATGCATTGCTGATCGGTGCCGGCTACAAAGCTTTTGGCTCTGCGCCAAGTATGGTCGGAGGCATCGGCTGCCACCACCACCAAACGGGCATGATTTGCGCGGGCAGATGCACCTACCGGCTCCTCTCCCAGCTCTATAAGACGGGCCTTTTTGCCAAGGGCAAGGTAATTAAGCGCTCTATCCAATAAATCCGCCCTCCATTTCCTTCTGCAAGCGGGCATACACATCCTCCGGGATGGGTACCTCCAGCGCCCGTTCAAGACTTTTGGCCTTTTGGGCTTTTTTCAAACATTCCGGATTGGGGCAAATATACGCGCCCCGACCGTTCATTTTCCCACCGAAATCCAGGCTGACCGTGCCATCCGTTCCCCGGACCACACGGATCATCTCTTTTTTTGCTTTCCGCTCTCGACAGCCCATACACTGCCGCTGGGGAATTTTCTTCTGCACAAGTCTACCTCCTTTATATTTTGTCATTGGGAGGAGACAAAGCCAACGCGGCGATCTCCTTCCACAAATATTCCTTATTCCTCTGCTGCAGAGGCAGGCTTAATGTCGATCTTATAACTGGTCAGCCGGGCTGCCAGACGGGCATTCTGACCTTCCTTGCCGATGGCAAGACTCAGCTGGTCATCGGGAACGATGACGCGGCAGGCCTTCTGTCCGGGCACCAAAGTAACGCTCAGTACATCAGCAGGGCTAAGGGCAGCGCGGACATACTCACAGGGATCCTCGTTCCAAACAACGATGTCGATCTTCTCACCGCACAGCTCTTCCACAACAGCACCCACACGGCCGCCTCTGGGACCAACACAAGCGCCGACAGGATCCACATTTTCCATCGTGGCGCGGACAGCGATCTTGCTGCGGCTGCCTGCTTCACGGGCGATGTTGCGGATCTCTACCTGACCGTCCGCAATTTCGGGGGTTTCCAGCTCAAAGAGCCGGCGCACCACATTGGGGTGTGTACGGGAGACCTGAATCATCGGACCGCGGGCTGCCTGACGGACTTCCAGTACGTAAACCCGGATCATTTGGCCTTCCTTGTACTTTTCGCCGGGAATCTGCTCGCTGGCACGAAGCACCGCATCGGACTGCTCGTTGCCGGTGCCCACCCGGATAAATACGTCACCGGAGGGATCCAGACGGGAAACTGTACCGGTCAGCAGCTCCTGAGATTTAGAGGAATAGCTTTCGTAAATCGTGCCGCGCTCTGCCTCGCGGATGCCCTGAATAACCACCTGCTTGGCAGTCTGGGCAGCAATACGGCTGAAGCGCTGAATATCGATAGGCAGTACGATCATATCGCCCACCATTGCGCCGGGATTTACATTCCGTGCAGCATCAATATGGATCTGGGTATTGGGATCCTCCACCTCTTCCACGGCGGTCTTCAGCAGTTCCATAGAAAGGCCCTGCTCATTCAGCTCCACCCGGATATTCTCAGTGGGGATGTCGCGGTTTTCTTCGCTGTCTTTCCGATAAGCGTTGGTCAGCGCCTGCTTCAGGCGGTCGACCATATACTCTACCGGGATGCCCTTAAGCTTTTCCAAGTCCCGCAGGGAAGCAAAGATCTCTGCACCAATCTCAGCTTTCGGTGCGGTCTGCTTCTTGGCTTTTGTATTTCTTGCCATTTTTATCCTCCTTCGCTTCGGTATTTTCCCCGAAGCTCATATATTTATGATTTTAGAACTCCACACGGAGACGCACAAGGGCGAGCTCCGATTTTTCAAAGGTAATGGTCTCTTTACCAGCTTCTACGGTGACCTTGCCGCTCTCATAGCCACGGAGCACACCGGGAATTTCCTTCAGTCCGTTGCGGGGACGATAGAGCTTTACAAGCACCGGGCTGTCCATAAAGCGTGCAAAATCTTCGGGACGCTTGAGCACCCGCTCCAAGCCCGCGGAGCAGACCTCGAAATGATAACTCTCCTGAATGGGGTCTTTTTCATCCAGGATGGGATCGACAGCACGGTGTACATTTTCACAGTCAGTGATGTCTACACCGCCCTCCTTGTCGATATAAAGCCGCAAAAAGCGTTCAGAGCCTTCCCGGACGTATTCCACATCCCAAAGGCTGCAGCCCTTTTCCCGGATGATAGGCTCGGCAAAGGAAGCAACCAGTTCTGTGATCTTCAAAAAAATCCCTCCTTCTACTGAAAAGAGAGAGGGGCGCGCCCCTCTCTCCTAAAGTGTCAAATCTTACGTATGCATTATAGCACCCAAAAGCGAATAATGCAAGGGTTATTTTGATGAAAAAGGGGAATTATTTTCGTTTTTCTCACCAAAATCTCCTATTTTTCGTCAAATCGGCATGCCGCGGGTATATTTTTGATCCCAGTCGTCGTCAAACAAGCCTCGGATAATGCTGCCCTTTGCCATATCCTCTGCCAGCGTTGCAAGGGTTTCCCGCTGCTCCAAGCACTCCAGATAAAACTCCGGAAGCGCCTCCTCCCCCAGCTTTGCACCCATCAGCGCACCGGTAAGCGCCCCGACTGCCGCGCTCTGTCCGGAGTGGTTCACTGCCGTAATGATCGCGCTGTCGAAGTCCTCCGGATTCGAAAGGCAGGCAAATACAGCACCTGCAACACATTCCGGTGCCGTATGGCAGCGCAGCACCTCCATACCTTCTCGCGGATCGATGCCCTCCTTTGCCATAGAAATGGCGCGGCGCACACCGTCGATCACTGTTTCCGTGCATGGATAAGTACCGCCAAACTGCCGCAAAACCGCAGAAGTGGCAAAGGAAAACTGGTCAATGAACGGTGTCTCCTTATCTTGCAGAATACCTGCCGTCATATAAGCCACCAGCGCACCGCAAAGGAAAGTCTCTGCCGCGCCGTGGGTCAGTGCCACTGCTTCTGCGCCCAACGCGCCCACACCGCGGGGCGTCAGCCAGCGTTCATCAAAAAACATACCGACTGCCACCGGCACCGTAAGCGCACTTGGCACAAGAGAATACTTTGTCCGCTGGGTCATCGTACCGAAAATATCCTGCCGCAAATTATCCAGCATACGGATGTCCTGACAGTTGCCCCGGCGCATATTGCTCACCCGGGAGATCCAGCATTGAGAAGGCTCCGGGTCCCTGTGAAACAGCTGGCTGCGAGTCCACTCCCGCAGTCCCAGACGGATAAAATCCAAGGAAAAATCTGTTCTGCTTCTGGTGATGCCAACCAGCAGACCGTTGCAGACGTAAGCCGCCATATGGGTATAGGAGGTGATTTCCGCAAAACCGTTGACAAGATCGTAGCCCAGCAGACCGTTGGGACCGTAATCCTCACAAATCTGCCGCCAAGTCCGATCGTTGATGGTATAGCCCATCGCATCGCCTACTGCAAGACCCAGAAGGCATCCTTTATAGGAAGAGGGGTTTCCGCCCATAGTTTCACCTCTTTTTCTACACATTATGCTATCATTATAGTAAGTTCCCCAAAAAAAGCAAGTAAAATCTGTGACTGTAAAGAAAGCCTACAGTTGCATATTTCCTAAATTTCTGTTATAATGAACAAAAACTGAAAGGAGTTTTTATTATGGAACTTTCCGAGATTCTCAAAAAATGTGATCATACCCTGCTGGGTCAAACCGCCACTTGGTCAGAAATTCAGGCAATTTGCGACGACGGCATTAAATATAGCACCGCTTCTGTCTGTATTCCTGCCGCTTACGTAAAGCAGGCAAAGGACTATGTAGGTGACAAATTGGCAATTTGCACCGTTATCGGCTTTCCCAACGGTTATGCTACCACAAGCGCCAAGTGTTTTATGGCATCCGATGCTGTGGCAAACGGTGCAGACGAAGTAGATATGGTCATCAATATTGGCTGGGCGAAGGACGGCAAATGGGCAGAAATCACCGAAGAAATCGCCGCCATCAAAAAAGCCTGCAACGGCAAGCTCCTGAAGGTCATTATCGAAACCTGCCTTTTGACCGACGAGGAGAAGATCGCCCTTTGCAAGTGTGTTTCCGACTCCGGCGCAGATTATATTAAGACCTCCACCGGCTTTTCCAAGGCAGGCGCCACCTTCCACGATGTGGAGCTGTTTGCAAAGCACGTCGCGCCCCACGTAAAGATCAAGGCCGCCGGCGGCATCTCCTCTATTGAGGATGCCGAGGAATTTATCCGCTTAGGCGCAGACCGTCTTGGCACCTCCCGTATCGTAAAGATCGCGAAAGGCCTCGAAAACGACGGAACATATTAAATGTACAATTAAAAATTGACAATTGTACATTGTCAATTGTCAATTAAAAATAATAACTGGAGGATATATTTATGAGCAATTTCCCCTCTACTCCCCACATCAATGTACAAAATGAGATCGGTTTTGGTAAGACCGTGCTGATGCCCGGCGATCCGCTGCGCAGTAAGTTTATTGCTGAGAATTTTTTAGAAAATCCCGTGCTGGTCAACAATGTCCGCGGTGTCCACGGCTACACCGGCTACTATAAGGGCGTTAAGGTCTCCGTGATGGCCTCCGGTATGGGTATGCCCGCCATCGGTATCTACTCCCACGAGCTTTTCAATTTCTTCGGTGTGGAAAACATTATCCGCGTTGGCTCTGCCGGCTCTATTCAGGAGCATATCAACCTCTACGACATCGTCATTGCCCAGGGCGCTTGCACCGACTCTAACTTTGCCCATCAGTTCCACTTCCCCGGCACTTTTGCTCCCATTGCGGACTATACGCTGCTGAGTGAGGCAGTCAAGGCTGCAGAGGCCAACGGCGCCACCTATCACGTGGGCAATGTCAACTCCTCCGACGTGTTCTATGGCGACCATGCAGAAGTGCCCGCAGGTCTCGACACCCTCTATAATCAAAAGAAGATGGGTGTTATGGCGCTGGAAATGGAGGCTGCCGCCCTCTATATGAACGCCGCCCGTTACGGCAAGCGGGGTCTTTGCATCTGCACCATTAGCGATCACATCTTAAAGGGTGTAGAGACCACCGCCGAAGAGCGTCAGACCGCTTTCACGCAAATGATGAAGGTCGCTTTGGACGTTGCCGTGGCAATGGACAATAAGTAAATCGATATAAATCCTCCCGGTAGGGAAGCTGTCACCAATCGGCACTTCGGAACCGATTGGTGACTGAAGAGGAATGCGGGCGAAAATCTACCAAATTATGCACACGATCGTACTTCTTCCCATAAATAACATTTCGCCATTCCTCATCCGCCCCTCCGGGGCACCTTCTCCCCGGGAGAAGGGATTTATCTATCACTGAGGTGACTAACTATGAAACGCGTTTTTTTAATTGTTCTGGATTCTTTCGGAATCGGTGCAATGCCCGATTCCCCCGCTTTCGGTGATATAGGCGTCAATACCCTTGCCGCCTGCGCCACCTCTGAAAAGCTGCACATTCCCAATATGATTACTGCAGGTCTCGGCAACATTGACGGTGTTTCCTGTCTGCCGAAAGCAGACGTCCCCACCGGCGCATACGCCCGACTGGCGGAAAAGTCTATGGGTAAAGACACTACTATCGGTCACTGGGAAATTGCAGGTCTTGTGTCCCCCGATCCCCTGCCCACCTATCCCGACGGCTTCCCCGAAGAAATCCTCGCGCCCTTCCGGGCGGCAACAGGCCGGGGCGTACTGGCAAATGCCCCTTGGAGCGGCACAGCCGTGCTGGACGCCTACGGTGAGGCGCATATAAAAACCGGCGATCTCATCGTCTACACCTCTGCAGATTCCGTATTTCAAATTGCCGCTCACGAGGATGTTGTTCCTCCCGAGCAGCTTTACGAGTACTGCCGCATCGCCCGGAAATTACTCACAGGAAAGCACGGCGTAGGCCGTGTCATCGCCCGGCCCTTTATTGGCGAAAAAGCCGGCGCCTTTAAGCGCACCGCCAACCGCCACGACTTTTCTTTGGAGCCTCCCAAGGAAACGCTGCTGGACGCTGTCAAGGCCGCAGGTCTCGATAGCATTGCCGTTGGCAAAATCTTCGATATTTTTGCAGGTATCGGCACCACGGAGCACGTTTACAATCAAAGCAATGCCAACGGTATGGAACACGCGCTCCGCTATGCAGACACAGATTTTACAGGTCTGTGCTTCGTGAACCTTGTGGACTTTGATATGGTCTACGGTCACCGCCGGGACATTGACGGCTATGCGCTGGCGCTAAACGAGTTTGACACCTGGCTACCCAGCCTGCTGGAAAAGCTTGGCGACGACGACCTTGTAATGATCACCGCCGACCACGGCTGTGACCCGGCCTATACCGCCACCACCGACCACACCCGGGAGTATGTTCCCCTGCTGGTTTTAGGCAAGCAAGTAAAGAATGTAAACTTGGGTACACGCCATAGCTTTGCAGACATTGCCGCCACCGTGGCAGAAGTCCTAAACGTAAAGCTGGACACCCCCGGCGAAAGCTTTGCAAAGGAGATCTTAAAATGACACCCCTAAAGCTGATTGAAAAAGCGGAAGAAGCGCGGCTGCACTCCTACTCCCCCTATTCCGGCTTCAAGGTAGGCGCAGCGCTGCTTTGCAGCGACGGTACGGTATATACCGGCTGTAACATTGAAAATGCCTCCTTTACCCCCACCATCTGTGCCGAGCGCACCGCCTTTTTTAAGGCAGTCTACGACGGCAGACGGGACTTTACCGCCATCGCCATTGTAGGCGGCAAGGACACGCCCGATTCCGCCTGCGCCCCCTGCGGTGTCTGCCGGCAGGTTATGGGCGAATTCTGCGGCCCGGACTTTATGGTCTATTTTCCCGATGGAAAGGGCGGCATCATCGCAGAACCCTTGTCTGCCATTCTCCCCCACAGTTTTAAATTATAACGTAGGGGACGGGTTCCCCGTCCCTGACCGCCCTTTTATAAAAGAGTAGGAGAAAAGTAATGATTAGGCAAAAAATCAAAGACTATTTGGAATTGCTGAACGGAAAGACGCTTAGCAATTTGAGCTTGGCTTGTGAAATGATGATGTTTACATTTGATAATATCGCTATTCATTCACAATGTTTTACGAGAATTCTGTATAGGGATCAGATTTTGCTCACAACTTTGGATTATCAAAATTGGGATGAGACAGATGACAAAAACAATGATGAATGGTACAATCTGTCTCTACACAAGAATTTAATCATTAACAATAGGGTTAGCAAAGCACAGCTTATGGATACGAATGATCTGTTTATTTGGCTGGAAAACAACATACAGATACAAATGTTAATTTCCAATAGTTCTCCTCATTACGTAGAAGATTCTGAACAATGGAGAATTTTCCAAAATGACAGCGAAGACTTTCCCCACACCGTAATCTACTCTAATTCCATTCAAGATGAACCATAAAAACAAAACTGCGAAGATTCTTCGACTGCGGGCTATCGCCCTCCGCTCAGAATGACATCGTAATTCTGCATTGCGCATTTTGCATTCTGCATTAAAAAAGCCACCCGACTGGGTGGCTTTTTCTTATTCACATACTTTATAACTCCAGCCGTAGCTGTCCGGAAGCTTGCCCCACTGGATGCCGGTGAGGTTGTCGTACAGCTTCTGCGCCACCTCGCCGATCTTGCCGTCGCAAAGGGTGTAGGCTGTGCCATTGTAGAACAGCTGACCGATGGGCGACACAACAGCAGCAGTGCCTGTGCCCCAAGCTTCCTCAAGTGTGCCGTCTGCCGCAGCGGCAAACAGTTCATCTACGGAAATGGGACGCTCCTCTACGTCATAACCCCAATCCCGGAGCAGCTCGATGCAGGATTTGCGGGTGATGCCGGGGAGAATCGAGCCGGAGAGCGCAGGGGTCACGATGGTGCCGTTAATTTTGAACATAACGTTCATCGCGCCAACCTCTTCGATATACTTTCGCTCCACGCCATCCAGCCACAGAACCTGGGTATAACCCTGCTCCTCTGCCCGCTGACCGGCACGGAGAGAAGCTGCATAGTTGCCACCGCACTTGGCATAACCGGTGCCGCCGCGGACTGCGCGAACGTCCTGTGCTTCGATTGCGATCTTCACAGGATTGATACCCTCGGCATAGTAAGCACCAACGGGACAGCAGATGACCACAAAGGTGGCCTCCTTTACCGCGTGGACACCCAGATGGGGGTCATTGCCAAAGAGGAAGGGACGGATATACAGAGAAGTGCAGTCACTGTGGGGCACCCAGTCCTTTTCCAGTTCTACCAAGGTATTGAGAATATGCAATGCGCCCTCTTCATCCAACTGAGGCAGGCACAGCCGCTCGGCACTGGTGTTAAGACGCTTAATATTCTCCATAGGACGGAACATACGGATAGAGCCATCCGCAGCCCGATAGGCCTTCATACCCTCGAAGATCTCCGCACCATAATGCAGCACGGTAGATGCGGGATGCAGAGGGATCGGTCCAAAGGGCACGATGCGGCCGTTGTACCAGCCCTTTCCTTGGGCATAGTCCATCATAAACATATGGTCTGTAAAGATCTTGCCGAAGCCCAGCTTGCTCTCGTCCTGCGGTTTTGCCTTGGGCGTGGCAGTCTTTTCGATCTTAATATCGTAAATCATCTTGCATCCTTCTTTCTTACAGTACATCCATACCGGCTTTCAGCATTTTGCGGTTAACGTCCAGCATATCTGCCTTACGGGCAGGAATCACCTTCTGCAGACCTGCGTCCAAGCCTTCTTCAGTGACACAGCCGGTTTTCTTTACCAGCGCGCCCAACAGCACCATATTGGCAAGATTCGGCGCACCCATTTCTCTTGCCATAGCGGATGCCGGTATGTAGTAGGCTTCCACATCGGTGCGCTCTACCTTACGGGTAACCAGCGAGCTGTCCACAAAAATCTTGCCACCGGGCACAACATCCCCTTCGAACTTATCCAAAGAGGGACCGTTCATAACCATCAAAATATCCGGGTGGTTTACGATGGGAGAGCCGATCTCCCGGTCGCTGAGGATGACGTTGCAGTTTGCCGTACCGCCGCGCATTTCCGGACCGTAGGACGGAAGCCAGCTTAAGTAGCGGTTTTCCACCATACCGGCATAGGCCAATACCTTACCGGAAAACAGCAGACCCTGACCGCCAAAACCGGCGATCACAATTTGATTTTCCCGCATTGCTTACGCCTCCTTATCCTTGTATACGCCCAAGGGGTACTGAGGGATCATCTTCTCATCGATCCACTCCAGCGCCTTCTGGGGTGTCATGCCCCAGTTGGTGGGGCAGGAGGAAAGCACCTCTACGAGAGAGAAGCCCTTACCGTCCAGCTGATTCTGGAATGCCTTTTTAATAGCCTTCTTAGCATTTCTGACATTCTTAACATTATTGACCGTAACGCGCTCCAAATAAGCAGGACCGTCCAAGGTAGAGAGCATTTCGCAGACCCGGATGGGATAGCCTTGGGTCTCCGCAGATCTTCCGTAGGGAGAGGTCTGGGTCACCTGACCAATCAGTGAGGTAGGTGCCATCTGTCCGCCGGTCATACCGTAGATCGCATTATTGATGAAGATAACCGTGATATTTTCGCCTCTTGCGGCAGCGTGAACCGTCTCACACATACCGATGGAGGCAAGGTCGCCGTCACCCTGATAGGTAAAGACCACATTTTCAGGCAATGACCGCTTAATGCCGGTGGCAACAGCGGGAGCTCTGCCGTGAGCGGCTTCTACCATATCGCAGGCGAAATAATTATAAGCAAGAACGGAGCAGCCAACGGGCGCAACACCAACGGTCTTGCCCTCGATGCCCAGTTCGTCCATAACCTCGGCAACCAGACGGTGGATAATGCCGTGGGTACAACCGGGGCAGTAGTGAAGCACTGTATCGGTCAGCGCTTTGGGTTTATCAAATACAACCATCTTTTGTGCCTCCTTACTTTGTCATATCTTCGATCTTTGCCAGCACTTCCTCCGGGGCGGGGATCATACCGCCCACACGGTTGCAGGCGAAAACCGGCTTTTTACATTCGGTAGCGAGAAGCACATCCTCCCGCATCTGTCCCATGCTCAGCTCCACAGTCAGGAAGGATTTCACCTTCTCTGCCGCTGCTGCAAGAGGAGAAACGGGGAAGGGCCACAGGGTGATGGGACGGATCATTCCTACCCGAATACCCTTTGCCCGGGCTTCGTTGATGGCATTTTTCGCAACACGGGCGGTAATACCGCAGGAAACCACACAGTACTCCGCGTCCTCCATCCTATATTCTTCCCACAGACATTCGTTCTTCTCAATTTCTGCATACCGTTCGAAGCGCTGGAAGTTCAGCTGCTCCAGCTCAGCAGGCGATAAGTAGAGGGAGTTTGCAATGTTGTGCTTCCGCTGGCACTTGGTGCCCACAGTGGCCCATTCGGGCGCTTCCTTGATTGCCTGGGGTTCGGGCAGAGCCACCGGCTCCATCATCTGTCCCATGGTGCCGTCCGCCAGCAGCATAACGGGCATACGGTACTTTTCCGCTAAGTCAAAGCCCTTATAAGTAAGATCTGCCATTTCCTGCACAGAAGCAGGTGCCAGCACGATTACATGGAAGTCACCGTGTCCGGGTCCCCGGGTAGCGAGGAAATAGTCGGATTGCGACGGCTGAATACCGCCAAGTCCGGGACCGCCACGCTGGACGTTAACGATCAGCGCAGGCAGGTCAGCACCCGCAAGATAAGAAATACCCTCGCACTTCAGCGCAATTCCGGGGCTGGAGGAGGAAGTCATACAGCGCTTGCCGGTGGCGGCAACACCATAGACCATATTGATGGCAGCGATCTCACTTTCTGCCTGCAGGAAAACACCGTCGATTTTGGGCATCCGCTTTGCCATATAGGCGGCAACCTCCGTCTGCGGAGTGATGGGATAGCCAAAGTAATGGCGGCAGCCGGCCAAAATGGCAGCTTCGGCAATGGCTTCATTGCCTTTCATCAGTACCTTTTCCATAGCTTCTCCTCACTTTTCTACTTTAATCACACAGTCGGGACACATAGTGGCGCAAAATGCGCAACCTACGCAATCCTCCGGCTTTGTCAGCTCCACAGGGGCGTGTCCCTTTTGATTGAGCCTTGTCCGGGAGAGGGTAAGTATCCCCTTAGGGCAGGCATTTACACAAAGACCGCAGCCCTTGCAAAGCTCTTCCTTAAATGTCAGTTTTGCCATAAAGTGTCCTCCGTTTTTATTTCGTAATACAGCTCCTGCAGGTGTAGGGGGAAGTAATTTCCTTCCGGCAGTTCCTGCAAAAGGGCATGCTTTACCGTTGTCATTTTGATGGGCAATCCAGTCGCTTCGGATACCGCTTTCGCATAAGTATCGCTTGCGAGAATATCTTCAGCGGTAGTGTGCTTACCCAAGTTGGTATTGTTTACAATGGCGGTAAATTTAAGACCGCAGGCGGTCTCGATCTCCTCCATAACTTCCAGCGTTCCGGCTACGTCTCTTGTCAGCGGGCGGGACTTGTTGATAACGAAGAGCATTTCATAGTCATTCTCTTCCAATATCATCGGCACATACCGTCCCAACGCCAGTGCGCCACGGTCGTCACCGCCAATGTCCAGTACGCCGTATCGGCTTCTGTCCGCCACCAGACGGTAAACCTCCGGCGGCATTGCCGGTACATCTAAGTTACTGTTAGCAAAGGGGGAGGAAATCAGCTCGATGCCCGCCCTTTGCAGCACCTCGGCACTGTCCTTAGTGCGAAAATAGGGGTTTACAATGTCTAAGTCTGCCACTGTTACAGGAAACCCCAAATCTGCTAAGTGCAGGCTGTAGCTAACGGCAATATTTGTTTTTCCACTGCCGTAATGCCCGGCAAATAGGGTTAATCGTTTGTGTTCCAAAGTTTACTCCTATTATCGTATAACATTGTAGGGGCGGAAATTACCGCCCTATATCCCCTCTCCCGGGGAGAGGGTGGTTTTTGCAAAGCAAAAATCGGGAGAGGAACGGCGAAATGTAAAACATTGCAAAATGTGTACACAATACGCAAATCCACAAGTTACCGCCCGCATTCCTCATCCGCCCCTCCGGGGCACCTTCCCCCCGGGGGAAGGGTTTTGTACGCCGCGCGTCTTGTTACAGTTGCTTCCTAATAATCTTACCACTTGTAGTCTTGGGGAGACTCTCCCGAAACTCCACAATGCGGGGATACTTATAGGGCGCGGTGCGGGATTTGACATAGTTCTGAATTTCCTTCTTCAGCTCGTCAGTACCCTGCATATCGCCCACTAAGACAATACTTGCCTTAACCACCTGCCCACGAATTTCATCGGGAGCGGCAGAAACACCGCATTCCAGAACATAGGGCAGCTCCATAATGACATTTTCAATTTCAAAAGGTCCGATCCGGTAGCCGGAGGACTTGATCACATCGTCGGCGCGACCCACATACCAGTAGAAACCGTCCTCGTCCTTCCACGCAAGATCGCCGGTATGGTAGTAACCGTCCCGCCAGGTCTCTGCGGTGATCTCCGGGCTTCCCTCGTAGGCATAGGCAAGGCCACAGGGCAGTCCCTTCGAAATATCAATGCAAATTTCACCGGTGTCACCGGGGGCAACCGGCTTTCCCTCAATGTCCAAAAGCTGCACATTATAAAGGGGCACAGGCTTACCCATAGAGCCGACCTTATGGCTGTCACCGGTCAAATTACCGATAATAATGGTACTCTCGCTTTGCCCGAAGCCTTCCTTCACCGCAAGACCGGTGTGCTTCTTAAACTGGCGGTAAACCTCCGGGTTCAGCGCCTCGCCGGCCGTAGATGCGTGACGGATGGAGGAGAGATCAAAACGGGAAATATCCTGCTTAATGAGCATCCGGTACATGGTCGGTGGTGCGCAGAAGGTGGTGATCTTGTACTTTGCAAACATAGGCAGGATCTTTTCCGCATCGAAGCGGTCAAAATCATAGACAAAGTTTGCCGCCTCGCAGAGCCACTGCCCATAGAGCTTGCCCCACAGCGCCTTTGCCCAGCCGGTATCGGAAATGGTCAAATGCAGACCGTCCGGGTCTACACAGTGCCAGTATTTTGCCGTAATAAAGTGACCCAAGGGGTACTTATAATTGTGCGCCGCGATCTTGGGATAGCCGGAGGTGCCGGAGGTAAAGAACATCAGCATCGGGTCTGAGCCGCAGGGCGCATCTTCCCCTCTTGCAAAGTGGGAAGAATACATCGTATATTCCTCGTCAAAATCGTGCCAGCCCTCTCTCTTACCGCCCACCAAGATCTTATAGGTGAGACCGGGCGTCTTTGCAGCCGCCGCATCTACCGCATCAGCAGTATCGCCGTCAGCAGTGCAAAGGATGGCTTTTACGTTGCCCGCCGCAAAACGGTAGGTAAAGTCCTTTTCAAGAAGCTGATTGGTTGCCGGGATGGCAATCGCTCCCAATTTGTGAAGTCCCAGCATCGCGAACCAGAACTGATAGTGGCGCTTTAATACCAGCATCACCCGGTCGCCCCGGCGAATACCCAAAGACTTAAAGTAGTTTGCAGCTCTTGCAGATTCCTTCTTCATATCCCGGAAGGTAAACCGGCGCTCTGCGCCATCGTTTGCAATATGGAGCATTGCCAGCTTTTCCGGCTTCTTGCGACCCAGCGCGTCCACAATGTCAAAGGCGAAGTTGAATTTCTCCTCATTTTGGAACGCGATGGCAGTCAGCTTGCCATTTTCCTCAGTGGGGGTAATGAATTTATGATAAATACGCTTTTCATCATCGGCTTTGGTATGTACCGCTTCTACTGTGGCAACTGCCGTTGCCTCCTCGTTTTCACGGGCAGCGGAGTTACTCAGCACGATAGCATAAAACGCACAGTCCTCCCCGTCCACAGCGATCATACCATGGGGCACGGAGGAATCGTAATAGATGCAGTCGCCAGGGTGGAGTATCTCCGTATGTCTGCCGATCTGGATCTTCATATGCCCCCGGATGACGATGTCACACTCCTGTCCCACATGGGTGGTGACCTCGATGGGACGGGTATCGCCATCGGCCCGATACTTTAATTCCATATAAAGGGGTAGGGCGATACGGTTACGGAAGCCGGCAGCTAAGTTATAGCCGATCATACCGTGGGCTTCTTCGATGCGCTGACCGTCCCCCTTTCGGGTAAGGGCATAAGACCGCAGTTTGGGGCTGTGACCCTCCAAAAGGTCACCAAAGTCAACACCCAGCAGCAGAGTGCAGCGATATAAAAAGGCGATATTTAAGTTCCGGTTACCCTGCTCGTGCTGAAGATATTCTTCTAACGTCAGGTCGGTCTGCCGGGCCATTTCCTCCGGGGTAAAGCCGTGGGCCTCCCGCAGCTCCCGGATACGCGCCGCCACCTGTTTGGTCTTAAAATCGATCCCGGTGATACTGTTATCCATAAACTAACCTCAAATTCTCTGCCTACGGCCTTGCCTCCCTCTTTGAGGGAGGTGGCGCGGCATATGCCGCGTCGGAGGGAGTGTCCTATCTTAAATAAGTACACGCCCCCGGTCAGAAATCAAAGATTTCTGCCAGCCCCCTCAGTGAGGGGGCCAAGGCTCCCTTCGTAAAAGGGAGGCTTTATCTTACCATTATCCTTCTTTTCTTCTCCCCTGTCAACCGTTTACAGCTTATTTCGCATAATTTTTCCGCTGATGGTCTTGGGAAGCTCTGTGCGGAACTCCACGATCCGGGGATATTTATAGGGTGCCGTGTGGGTCTTGACATAGGTCTGGATCTCTTTTTTCAGTTCCTCTGTTCCCTCCGTGCCGGGCACCAGCACGATGCAGGCCTTGACCACCTGACCGCGGACTTCGTCGGGCGCAGCGCAGACACCGCACTCCAAAACATAGGGCAGCTCCATAATCGTAGACTCAATTTCAAAGGGCCCGATCCGGTAGCCGGAGGATTTAATGACATCATCCGCCCGGCCCACATACCAGTAATAGCCATCCTCGTCCCGCCAAGCCACATCACCGGTATGATACATACCGTCGTGCCATACGCTGTCGGTAGCTTCCTGATTTAAGTAATAACCCAAGTATACACCGCAGGTAGGTGCCGGGTCAGTATGAATGACGATCTCACCGGAAACACCGTCCGGTACACTCTTCCCGTCGGCATCCACAATATCGATGCCGTAGCCGGGGATGGGCTTGCCCATAGCGCCGGGCTTGATCTGCGTGCCGTAAAGGTTTGCGATACCCAAAGTCATCTCCGTCTGACCGAAGCCCTCGTGGATACGAAGACCCGTCGCCTTTTCGAACTGATAGAAGACCTCCGGATTCAGCGCCTCACCGGCGGTGGTAGCGTGATGGATGGAGGAAAGGTCGTATTTACTTAGATCCTGCTTAATGAGCATCCGGTACATAGTAGGCGGTGCGCAGAAGGTGGTGATATTGTACTTTGCGAACATTGGCAGGATTTTTTCAGCATCAAAACGGTCAAAGTCATAGGTAAAGACCGCGCCCTCGCAGAGCCACTGACCGTAGAGCTTGCCCCAAAGGGCCTTGCCCCAGCCGGTCTCGGAGATAGTAAAGTGCAGACCGTTGCGCTCACACAGATGCCAGTACCGCGCCGTTACATAGTGACCCAAGGCATACTTATAGGAATGCATCGCCATCTTGGGATAGCCGGTAGTACCGGAGGTAAAGAGCATCAGCATCGGGTCGTCGCCGCAGGGCGCATCCTCGGTGCGGACATACCGGCGGCTAAATAAACCGTATTCCTCATTAAAATCGTGCCAGCCCTCCCGATTGCCACCGACTAACACTTTGGTAAGAGACATTCCGCAGCTCTTTTCCGCCAGCTCGACCTGATGGGCAGTATCGCCATCTGCGGTACAGAGAATGGCAGAAACACCGCCGGCCTCGAAGCGGTATGTGAAATCATGCTCCAGCAGCTGATTGGTGGCAGGGATGGCAATGGCGCCCAGCTTGTGCAGACCCAAAATGGCAAACCAGAACTGATAGTGGCGCTTGAGCACCAGCATCACACGGTCACCCCTACGGATACCCAAAGACTTAAAGTAATTGGCGCATTGAGAGGATGCGTCCTTCATATCCTTAAAAGTAAAGCGACGCTCGGTCATATCACCGGCAATATGCACCATTGCCAGCTTATCCGGATCCTTCCGTGCGATGGCATCCACCGTATCAAAAGCAAAGTTAAACTTATCTGTGTCGGTATAGCGGATGCCGGTCATAACGCCGTTTTCATTCTCCAGACCCTCTACAAAACGGTTGCACAGCAGAGAATCGGTCTGTACCTTTCTCTCCGTCCGCGGAGAGAGTGTCAGCGCAGTATCCCGCTTGTCGCCCGCCATAATCATAGAGAGGAACACGCAGTCGCTTCCCTCGATAGCGATCATACCGTGGGGCACAGAGGATTTGTAGAAAATAGAGTCGCCCTCCCGAAGGACTTCCTCGTGGTCACCCACCCGGATGCGCATCGCGCCTTTGATCACTAAGTCAAATTCCTGGCCGTCGTGGGTAGAGGTATGAATGGGCCTATCCTGCAGCTCCTCGGAATAAGTATAGGTAACCCAGTAGGGCGTTGCGAGCTTCTGCCGGAACATAGAGGCCATATCCTGAATGGTAATGCCATCCTCGCTGGCAGTGATCATACCCTCGCCCTTGCGGGTAACGGTATAGCCGGAGAGCTTTGCAGTGCTGCCCTCCAAAAGCTCTGTCAGTTCCAAGCCAAAGACCTTGGCGCACTTATGCATAAAGGAAAAAGGCAGATCTGCCGTACCGGCTTCATACTCCCGGTAAAGCTCCTGAGATATTTCCGTCTTTTCTGCCATTTCGGCAATGCTGTAACCAACGATCTGACGCATTTCCCGAATTCGCAGGGCCACATCCATCAGCGGGCTTGTAACGGTTTCTTGATTTCTCATAATTCTTCCTTCCTTTCTCAAAATAAAAATCGCCTCAAGAAAGTCTTGAGACGAATAAAAATATCCGCGGTACCACTCAAATTGCGATCTAAGGTCGCCACTTTCCGGCTCTAACAAGCCATACCCCTTAACGCGGAGAAACGGGAACGCCTACTCATAGTATTTTTTCGGGCTCCGGCTCAGAAGGGATGGGCACTTGGAATAAAAACCTACCGACTTTCACCTACCGTCGGCTCTCTGCAAAATTCCGATTCCGGCCGTCTTCGTCAACGCCTTTCCAACACTATTGCACTATACGATAAGAGAATAGCACGGCCTCCCTAAAAAGTCAAATGTTTTTCTCCTAAAAACAAATATTTTTTACAAAATCCCCATTTGCCCGTTGACAACAACCGTGTCTTGTGGTTAAATATGGCCATATGGCAAAGACTTTGACGGAAATCATACCCAGACGGAAAGCTGCAGAGAGTCGGTGTTTGGTGCGAACCGATGCGATTAAGTTTGGGCATACTGCTTCCCGAGTCGGCTTTGTGAACCCTTTTGGCAGTAATGAAGCACGGTCGCCCCGTTACCGGCTATGGACTTAACAGAGTCCGAAAGTGGCTTTGGCTACCAAAGCAATCAGGGTGGTACCGCGATTTTTTCGTCCCTGAAGCCGTAAGGCTTCGGGGACTTTTTAATTGACCGCTTTCTCATCCCCTCCCCCGGGGGGAGGGTGTCAGCGAAGCTGACGGGTGAGGAACGGCGAAATCTGAAACATTGCAGAATGCCTGTTCGGTGTACAACAACTTAAATTACCGCCCGCATTCCTCATCCGCCCCTCCGGGGCACCTTCTCCCCGGGAGAAGGGATTTCAACTCTCAACTACCAACTCTCAATTTTTAAGGAGTGTTTTTTATGAACTGTATCCGCATCACCGACATTACTATGAAGCAGGAGGGTCTTTCCCTCTCCTTTAAGGAAAAACTGGAGCTAAGCAAGCTGCTGGACAAGCTGGCTGTCTCCGCCATTGAGCTGCCCTCGGTGCAAAATGCCAAGACCGACAGTCTGCTCATTAAATCCATCGCTGCTTCTGTAAATTGCACCCTTGCTGTGCCGGTGGCCTTGGATCTGCACGATTTGGATACGGTCTGGGGTGCGCTGAAGACCGCCGGATCTCCCCGTCTGCAAATCTGTGCCCCGGTAAGCACCGTGCAGATGGAATACCTTTATCACAAGAAGCCGGAGAAGATGCTCACCGCCATTGAAACAGCCGTAAAGCTCTGCAAGGAAAAATGTGCGGAGGTGGAATTTATCGCTGACGATGCCACCCGCAGTGACGAGAGCTTCCTCCTCTGCGCGCTGCAAGCCGCCATTGCTGCCGGTGCCACCATCGTCACCGTCCGAGACGCCGCCGGTGATCTGCTGCCGGAGGAATTTGCCGCCTTTATCGCAAATATCCGGGAAAAGCTGCCCGATGTCAACTTGGGTGTCTCCTGCAGCAATGCCCTTTCTCTTTCCGATGCCTGTGCCATTTCCGCAATGAAGGTAGGTGCAGCAGAAATAAAGGCTGCCGCCTATCCTATGGGCGCGCCCTCTGTTTCCCATATTGCAAAAATTCTCTCCGTAAAGGGCGATATGCTCTCTATCTCCTGCCCCGTTGGCACCACGGAGCTTTCCCGCCTTTGTGACCAGATCGCCCGGCTCTGCCGGACTGAAAAGACAAAATCCGCCGCACTGCCGCCCCTGCCGCTCCACGCGGAAGAACTGATCCTCACCGTCCGGGACGATATGGCAGCGGTTTTGCAGGCAACGCAGAAGCTGGGCTATGACCTGAGCCCGGAGGATGCCGCCAGTGTATATGCCGCCTTTACCGCCATTGCCGCCAAAAAGGCAGAGGTAAGCCTTAAAGAGCTGGATGCCATCGTGGCAACTGCCGCAATGCAAGTGCCTTCCACCTACACACTGGACAATTACGTCATCACTGCCGCCAGTGCTACCTCTGCTACCGCCCATATGAAGCTCTCCCGCGAAGGCAGCACCTTGGAGGGCGTGAGCCTTGGCGACGGCGCCATCGATGCCGCTTTCCACGCGCTGGAGCAAATTACCGGCTGTCATTTTGAGCTGGACGATTTCCGCATTGAAGCCGTTACCGAAGGCCGGGAGGCCATGGGTCAAACCATCGTCAAGCTCCGTGCCGGCGGTAAGGTCTACTCCGGCAGAGGCATTTCCACCGACATTATCGGTGCCTCCATCCACGCTTACTTAAACGCCCTCAATAAGATCGTCTACGAGGAGGAAACGGTATGAAGCTCTCCTTTTCGAGCCGGGGCTGGGGAGCGCTTTCCTGGGAAGAATGGCTCAGTACCGCCCTTTCTATGGACTTTTCCGGCATTGAGATTTATGATCTCCACAAGCTCCCCCACCTGCAGGAGAAAAACGCACCGCTGCACCCCCATTGCGCTGCCGCCACTGTACGGCAGCTGCGTGACAAGCGGCTTACGATCCCCTGTCTGGACACCTCCCTTGACTTGTCCGACGGCATTACCGCCATTGAACCCCTCTTAGCCCTTTTCGACACCGCGAAAACTTTACGCATTCCTTATGTCTGTGCCGGTGCACAGCAGGAAAATGAGGCACAGGTGCGGGAGAATCTGCATACGCTGCTGCAAATGGCAGAGCATCGGCAGGTGACCCTGCTCATAAAAACCAGCGGTATTTTTGCCGACACGACCCGTTTGCGCCGGCTTCTTGACGATTTTGCCTCCGACCACTTGGCCGCTCTTTGGGATATGCACCATCCCTACCGGGATATGGGCGAAAGCGCGGATGCTACCATCAAGAACTTAGGCGCTTATGTCCGCCACGTCCACCTTCGGGACTCCGATGAAAGCGGCTATAACCTCATCGGTGAGGGTACGCTCCCGGTGTGCGATATGATGCGTGCACTGTCCTCCATCAACTACGACGGTTTTCTCTCTCTTGAATGGAAACCGGAGTGGATGCCGGATTTGCAGGACCGGGAGGTCATCTTCCCCCATTTTGTCAGCTTTATGTCCCAGTTTCAAAACCCCCGCTCCAACAAAAAAGCGCTCTATGACAACCACGACCATACCGGCAAGTACATCTGGAAGAAGGACACCCTTATCGACCTGACCTTCCCGCAGGTGCTGGACGCAGTGGTGGAGGAATTTCCCGACCAGTATGCCTTTAAGTATACTACCTTGGACTATACCCGCACCTATCGCCAGTTCCGTGACGACGTGGACACCTTTGCCCGGGCGCTGGTCAGCTTAGGTGTAAAACCGGGCAGTAAGGTGGCAGTTTGGGCAACCAACGTGCCCGCTTGGTATATCACCTTCTGGGCGACCACCAAAATCGGTGCGGTGCTGGTAACGGTGAATACAGCCTATAAGATCCATGAGGTAGAGTACCTGCTCCGCCAGTCGGATACGCATACCCTTGTGACCATTGATTCCTGTCTGGACTCCAACTATAAAGAGATCATCGCCCAGCTCTGCCCGGAGCTGGAAAATACCAAGCCCGGTGCGCCCCTGCACGCAAAGCGCCTGCCCTTCTTGCGCAATGTCATCACCGTTGGCTATCGGCAAAAGGGCTGTCTGACCTTCGAGGAGGCAATGGCAAGAGCCCACAAAACCCCCATTGAAGAAATCCATCGCCTTGCCGCCGCTGTGAAGCCCGACGATGTGTGCAATATGCAGTATACCTCCGGCACAACCGGCTTTCCCAAGGGTGTTATGCTGACCCACTATAACGTGGTCAACAACGGCAAGTGTATCGGTGACCGAATGGGACTGAGTACTGCTGATCGGATGATGATCCAGGTGCCTATGTTCCACTGCTTCGGTATGACGCTGTCTATGACCTCGTCGATGACCCACGGTGCCACTATGTGCCCAATGCCCTATTTCTCCGCAAAGTCATCCCTTGCCTGCATCCATCAGGAACGGATCACCTGCTTTAACGGTGTGCCCACGATGTTCATCGCTATGTTCAACCACCCGGACTACCGGAAAACCGATTTCTCCCATATGCGTACCGGCATTATGGCAGGTGCCGGCTGTCCTCCGGAGCTGATGCGCCGTGCCGCCCAGCCGGACGAAATGAATATGTATGGCATCGTTTCTGTTTACGGACAGACCGAATGTGCACCCGGCAATACCATGTCCGCCTGGACAGACTCTCTGGATGTGCGCACCAATACGGTGGGCTATGCCTTCCCCTATGTGCAGTGCAAAGTCATTAACCCGGAAACCGGCGAAGAGGTGGGCATCGGAGAAAACGGTGAGTTCTGTGCCCGTGGCTATAATACGATGAAGGGCTATTATAAAATGCCCGATGCCACCCGTGACACCATCGACGCGGAAGGCTGGCTCCACTCCGGTGACCTTGCCTGTAAGGATGAAAACGGCTGCTACCGCATTACCGGCAGATTAAAAGATATGATCATCCGTGGCGGTGAAAATATCTACCCCAAGGAAATCGAGGAATTTATCTACACCCACCCCACCGTTCAGGACGTGCAGGTCATCGGTGTGCCGGATAAGAAGTACGGCGAAGAGGTAATGGCCTGTATCATCCTTAAAGAAAAAGGCAGCCTCACAGAAAAGGAAATGACCGACTATATTATGGCAAGTATGGCGCGGCACAAAGTCCCCCGCTATATCCGCTTTGTGGATTCTTTCCCCATGAATGCCGCCGGCAAGATTCTCAAATACAAGATGCGAGAAGAAGCTGCCGAGTATATCAAAACACTCTAATAAAAAAGCACCCACCCGGGTGCTTTTTCATTGACAATTCTCCATTTCTAATCGTCAGGGCAATGCCCACATCGACCCGAAATAACATCGCCACTTGATGGGATGGTTTTATTCTATACAGAAGCCTGTTCCGGGAAATTGCCACGTTGCTACCTGTGCATTAAAAAAGACCATCCTCACGGATGGTCTTTTTCTTATTTCATGACACTTTCCATCGTCTTTCCAATGCTGTAGCCGAACACATTGTCCCGGGCAGGTGCTAACTGTGTGAACATTCCCCGCGTGGTATAGACTGTGTAATTACAAAACAGCACCGGGCAAAGGAGTCCCTGCTCCATCACCGTGCGGTGGAGGTTATAGTAATTCCCTTCGTCGGCAAGGGCATCCAGACACAGAGCATAGGCTGCCAAATCATCCAAACCGCCGTAGCTCAGTGCGCCCCACGTGTCAAAAAACGCAGACAGATCCATATTGGGAGAGAGCCTTGTTTTGCCCAAATACAGGTCAAACTGCCGCTTTTTGATGGCATTCTCGTAGGCTGTACCGCCCAATTCCTTCATTTCCACCACAAAACCGCCGGCGGTAAGCATATCTCCCACCGCACGTGCCGCCCGGAGACGGAGGGAATCGTCGCTGTTTACCAGCAGCACCAGCGTACTCCCCTGCTTGCCGGAAGCCGTTACGGCTTCTGCAAATTTGGCGGCATCGTAGCCGTATTTGGCAGCCAGAGCCTTGTTGTAATAGGGACTGTGGGGAGATGCAGGCAGTGTGGCACTTTGGGCAAAGCCCCGGTAGAATTTGCTTGCGAGACTGTCCCGGTCGATGGCATAGGTCAGAGCTGCGCGCAGCTCCGGGGTATCAAAGATCTTGCTGTCCTGATTACAGCCGATATAGAGAAACAATCCGCTTTCGCAGTTCCACATCTCCGCATCGCTGCGGTAATCCACATACTTGTCGGAGCTGGGGTCGGTGAGGACAAAATTCAGTCCGTTAAACTGGAAATCATCCCGAATACCGGAAACAGAGGCAGCCTCCATCAAAGGAATGGCCGGTGTGGAGATCTGCAAGGCTGCCTGACACCACCATTTGCTCTGCTTTTTCAGGTAGCAGCCAACCACCGTATCCTCTAACGTATAGGGCCCGGAGCCGACAGGCACATGCGCTGCCACCTGCTCCGCCGGCACAATGGGAATATCCAGCAAAATAGGCAGATTTCCCATTTCCGTGTCAGTATTTATGACCACTTCCCCGGCACCGGACAGGGAAATACCAGTGATATGGCTCAGCCGTCCGGAAAAGTAAGGGCTCTCCTTGGCCGCCAAAAGGCTGGCGGCAACGTCCTGAGAAGTCACCGCTGTACCGTCAGAAAATCTTGCTTTGGGGTCAACCGTAAAAACGTGGGTCATATAGTCCATCGACGGTGCATAGCTGCCGCAGAGCACCGGTGTGGTCTTATAGCTGCTGTCCGTGGTAAACAGCCCCTGATACATAAGGGACATCAAAACCCGGTTTGTATAGTCGGTACACAGATAGGGATTTAGTCCCTTTTCCTTATAGAAGGTCAAGGTGACGATCTTATCCTCATTCCCATCGGGCTGGGTGGGCATTTGGGACTGATCGTCCGCAAGACCGCCGCCGGTGGGCACATAATCGGAATAATCGTAGCTGCAGCCGCCCACAGAAAGAAGCAGGCAAACTGCGAGAAATATGCAAATGAGCCGCTTCATTTCTCTTTCTCCTTACAAAGAATGATGGCGCCCTGGCTGCCCCGCTGGCCCCCCACCTTCCGGTGAGACCAATATAAATCTGGGTTGCAGGCGGTGCAATGGTCCGAAACATCCACACACTGCACACCGGCACGGCGCAGCAAATATTCGTTGATCTTTTTCAGGTCAACGTGAAATTTATGGTCTTTTGGGGTGATATATGCACCGATATCCACCCCATAACGCGCGAAAAACGCATCAGGCACATCCCGGTCCGTTTCAAAACAGCATGCCCCGATATTCGGTCCAATGGCGGCACGGATATTTTCCGGGCAGCAGCCAAATGCTTTTTCCATCGCCCGGACAGTCTTTCCACCAATATCAGAAAGAGTGCCTCGCCAGCCTGCGTGGGCAGCACCCACCGCTCCGGTTACCGGGTCGTGAAAAAGGAGGGGTGTACAGTCTGCCGTGAAGATCACAAGGGCAGTTTCCGGGGTGTTTGTAATGAGTCCGTCGCAGTCGGAAAGCTCTGGAGTATAGAGCCCTGCACCCCAAAGGCTTTCGTTGGCCACGCGGACAATGTCCGTATGGGTTTGCTTGGTGTGGACAGATTTTTTAGGGTCAAAACCAAGAGTCTTTCCCAAAATGTCGTAGTTTTTTAGAACATTTTCCCGGTCATCTCCCCGACGGGTACCGATATTCATAGAACCAAGGTACCCAGCGCTCACGCCACCCCTTCGTGTGGTAAACATATGGGGTGCGGAGATATTCTCTGCCACCTGATACCAAAGCTGCTCGTTAATAACTGTTTGCATATCAGGCCTGCTCTTTATCCCGGCAGCACTTCTTGTATTTCTTGCCGCTGCCGCAGGGACAGGGATCGTTAGGACCAACCTTCTGGGCAACGCGGACAGGCTGCTTCTTTACGGTTTCGGGCGCGCTGGTGCCGGTCTCGCGGGCAACCTTCTCGCGCTTTACCTCCTGATTGGCACGCAGCTGCACAAGGAACATCCGACGGATCGTTTCCTCCCGGATGGCTGTGTTCATCGCCTCAAAGAGCTGATAGCCCTCCTCCTTGTAGGCAATAACCGGGTCGTGCTGACCGTAGGCCCGCAGACCGATGCCTTGCTTCAGGTCGTCCATCGCATCGATGTTGTCCATCCAGTATTCGTCCACCACGCGAAGCATGACTACCCGCTCCAGCTCCCGCATAACAGATGGGGTCAGAGAAGCTTCCTTTGCTTCATAGGTGTGCAGTGCGATATCGTAGATCTCCTGGGTGACAGTGGCTTCATCCATTCCCAAAAGCTGATTTTCCCGTCCGCTGAGAGTGCCCTTTGCAAAGTACACGCCCTCCATTTGGACGGCAATCTGGGAAATGGCCTCCTCGTTTACTTTGCCGCCGCACTCGCTGAGAATCGGCGCAACCGTAGTCTCCACCACAGAGCGCAGCATCCCCAGCATATTCTGCCGCAGATCTTCACCGAAGAGAACCTTCTGCCGCTGGGCATAAATGACCTTACGCTGGGTGTTCATCACGTTATCGTACTCCAGCACGCTCTTACGGGAACGGAAGTTCCGGCTTTCCACGCTCTTTTGGGCATTTTCCACAGCGCCGGAAAGGATTTTTGCATCAATGGGGGTATCCTCATCTAAACCCAAAGTGTCCATCATCGCCATCACCCGTCCGGAGGAGAACAGACGCATCAAATCGTCCTCAAGACTCAGATAGAAGCGGCTCACACCGGGGTCGCCCTGACGGCCGGAACGGCCGCGGAGCTGATTGTCGATACGACGGGATTCGTGGCGCTCCGTACCGATGATAAACAGACCGCCGGCAGCCTTTACCTTTTGTGCTTCATCTGCAATGGAATCCTTGTATTTTTTCAGGAGGTTCTTGTAGGTCTCCCGAACGGCAAGGATCTCCGGATCGCTGGTCTCTGCGTAGGAATCTGCCTCCCGGAGAATTTCCTCAGGCAATTCCATTTTCTGGAGCTCCGCTTTCGCAAGGAAATCCGCGTTGCCGCCCAGCATAATATCCGTACCACGGCCTGCCATATTGGTGGCGATGGTGACCGCACCAAACTTACCGGCCTGGGCAACAATGCCCGCTTCCTGCTCGTGGTATTTTGCATTCAAAACATTGTGGGGGATCTTTTCTCTTTTCAGGAGCTTGGAAAGGATCTCACTCTTTTCAATGGACACCGTACCGACCAGTACAGGCTGTCCTTTCTCGTAGCATTCCTTTACCTGCTGGATGATTGCCCGGAACTTGCCCGCCTCGGTCTTATAGACCACATCCGGCATATCCTCACGGATAACGGGACGGTTGGTGGGTATCTCCACCACGTCCAGCATATAGATGGCATTAAACTCTTCCTCCTCCGTCAGTGCCGTACCGGTCATACCGGAGAGCTTTTTGTAAAGACGGAAAAAGTTCTGGAAGGTGATAGTGGCAAGGGTCTTGCTTTCGCTGGCCACATCCACCTTTTCCTTGGCTTCGATGGCCTGATGGAGGCCCTCGTTATACCGTCTGCCGTACATAAGACGGCCGGTAAACTCATCAACAATGATGATCTGCCCGTCCTTGACCACATAGTCGATGTCCTTCTTCATAAGGCCCCGGGCCTTCATTGCCTGATTGATGTGGTGAGATAGAGTGGCATTTTCCGCATCCGCAAGGTTTTCCACACCAAAATACTTTTCTGCCTTGGCGATACCGCCGGCGGTGAGAGAAACGCTGCGGGACTTTTCGTCTACGAAATAATCGCAGTCGTAATCGTCATGGACTTCCTTATCCTCGGTCTTTGCAAAGACCTGCTTGCGAAGACCCGATACAAAGTTATCCGCCATGGTGTAAAGCTGAGAGGATTCTTCGCCCTTGCCGGAGATGATCAGCGGTGTACGGGCCTCGTCGATGAGGATAGAGTCCACCTCGTCCACGATGGCAAAGGCGTGTCCCCGCTGGACAAGCTCCTGCTGATAAAGGGCCATATTGTCGCGCAGGTAGTCAAAGCCAAGCTCATTATTGGTGCAATAGGTAATATCCGCCTTATAGGACTCTCTGCGCTGGGCAGGGGTCATTCCGGGGATGACAAGGCCGATGGTAAGACCCATATAGCGATAGACCTTACCCATCCATTCGGACTGGTATTTGGCAAGGTAATCGTTGACGGTGACCACGTGGACACCTTCGCCGGAGAGGGCATTGAGGTAACTGGGCAGGATCGCCACCAGCGTCTTACCCTCACCGGTTTTCATTTCTGCGATTCTGCCCTGATGCAGGACAATACCGCCCAGCAGCTGGACGGGATAAGGGCGCATACCCAGCACACGGTCGGATGCTTCCCGAATGGCCGCAAAGGCTTCCGGCAGCAAATCGTCTAAGGTCTCGCCCTTTGCAAGACGCGCCTTGAACTGTGCCGTCTTGCCGCGCAGTTCCTCCTCGGAAAGTTTTTTGTATTCCTCCTCCAAAGCGAGGATTTTATTGAGGATCGGTTGGAGCTTTTTAATCTCCCGTTCGGAGCGTGTTCCGAATAATTTAGTGAAAAGACCCATAAGAATCTCCTTTAAGCAATATTTTAATCATTATAACACAGATGGGCGGAAAAATATAGAGGAAATGTGAATTTCTCTATTCTCTTTTGAAAAAACTTGCGTAAGTGAAAATAATACGCTACAATACGATTATCTCGTAGAGGCGATCAATACCCCCACAATGTATAAGGAAGTGGTGCAATGCCTGCAATAAAACATAAGCCTGCCGCAGCAGATCTTGTGCGCAGTATCTTGCTCTCATGGCTGCTGTCGGCAACACTTGAATATCTTTTTCTGCCGGAGGCACTGCAGAATCTTGCCGGACTGGAAGGTCTTAAGGAGATGTCCCTCCTCCGGGTAATCGTGCTGACCGTTCTGTTTTCCGGTGTATTTACCGGGCTTGGACTGTACTTCCATACCCAAAAAGTCGGGCGCTGGTGTATGGTCGGCAGCTTTTGCGTTTTGGCATTTTCTGCCATGGAGGCCAGTCGCGCAGAGCCGTTTACCATACTGTGCCTGATGGTGCTCGGTGTTCTCGTTTTCTTTGGCATCCGCGGTTGGAACGGCATAGAGGAAACCAAGCCGGAAGAAAAGAAAGCCCATTGGGGTTATGTCATCGCAACGGCAGTGCTTGCAACCCTCTTTTTCCTGATCGTCAGTGCTTGGACGGTAGCAAGGGTAGAAAGTATGAGTACCCCCTCCTTTGATTTCGGTCTATTCTCCCAAATGTTTCACTATATGAAGACCACAGGACTGCCGCTGACCACTTTGGAGCGGGATGGACTTCTTTCTCACTTTGCCGTCCACGTGTCCCCGGTTTATTATTTGATGCTGCCCTTTTACTGCATCTATCCCAAGCCGGAAACCTTGCAGGTCCTGCAAGCGGCGGTAATGGCCTCCTCCGTCATTCCCCTGTGGCTCATTGGAAAGCGCAAAGGTCTTTCCGGGCTTTCCCGGATGCTGCTGTGTGCAGTACTCCTCTTCATGCCCGCCTTAGCCGGTGGCGCAAGCTACGATCTCCACGAAAATTGTTTCTTAACGCCCCTTATTTTGTGGCTTTTCTACGGGATCGAAAAAAAGAATATCCCCATCACCGCAGTTTCCGGTTTTCTTACCCTGACAGTCAAGGAGGATGCAGCGGTCTATGTAGCAGTGATCGGTCTCTATCTTTTGGTAAAAACAGCGCTGCAAGGCAAAAAGGCAGAAAAGCAAAATCTCATCACCGGCAGTGCACTGCTGGGTGCCTCGCTTATTTGGTTCTTTGCTGTCACCGGGTATTTGGCAAATAGCGGTGACGGTGTGATGACATATCGCTACAACAATTTCATTTACGACGGCTCCGGTTCTCTCTTTACGGTCATCAAGGCCGTACTGATGAACCCAATGAAGGTGCTGTACGAATGTGTCGACCCAGAGAAGCTCTCCTTTATCAACCTGACCCTGCTTCCTCTGCTTTGTCTGCCCTTTATCACCCGGCGGTATGAGCGTTTTGTGC
This sequence comes from Oscillospiraceae bacterium, assembly GCA_015067665.1. Classification (GTDB taxonomy): domain Bacteria; phylum Bacillota; class Clostridia; order Oscillospirales; family Oscillospiraceae; genus Faecousia. The sequence goes on from SVLZ01000006.1 coordinate 34,960, forward strand.
TGCTGATCCCCTATGTGCTGGTAAATTTAATGTCCGATTATCAGTACCAGCACGATATTTTCTTCCAGTATACCTTTGGATCCAATGCTTTTCTCATTTATTTGACCGCCGTCAACGTGGCAGATCTGCGGATCAATTGGAAACGGATCGGTGTTTTGGCAGTATCGGCAGTGGTTGCCTTTGCGTTCTTCACCGCAAACATTTTACCGAGAGTACAGCAGTATCGGGAAACAGCCAGCACCTACAAGGATTACTACGACAGTGTCCGCGCCGCTTTGGATACCATTCCGGAAGGTGCATCGGTCACTGCCACCACATTCTATACCACCTATCTCTCCCAGCGGGATATTCTCTACGACATTCGCTACTGCACAAAAGCGCATCTGCTGGAAACGGAGTACGTAGTACTGAAAAACACCTCCGCCGCAGATTATAAAAAGTACGCGACTGCAGGGCAGAATAACGGTCTGCAAAATATAGTGAAGCTTTTGGAGGAGAATGGCTACACAGAATACAAAAAAACCAATGCCTTGGTGATCTATCAAAAACCCGGTGCCTGAGCACCGGGTTTCCTCCATTCCGCATACCGGATTTTACCTACATTCGCTTTTTTCTTGTTTTTTGCGCATTGCTGTGTTATAATCACAAAAAAGTGAAAGGAGCGGCCTATGTCGAAGAAGAAAAAGAAAAAGCAGCTTCCCAAAAAAGAACTGAAGAACAAAAAGGCGCAACCTTCGAAGAAGGACGAAAAGCCCAAGAAAGAGTCAAAGCCTAAAAAAGAGCTGATTCCTAAGAAAGAGAAGCCGCCCAAAAAAGAACCAAAGCTTAAAAAAGAGGATCTCCCAAAGAAGGAGCAGATACCAAAAAAAGAAAAGCCCCCTAAGGAAGATTTCCGGAAAAAGCTTAGTAAGCTTCTGCAGAAAAAGCCGAAGCCTGAACCCGAAATCCTGCCCACAGAAGAGGAAATACCTATGGCTGAAGTTCTTCTTACAGAAGAAGCGCTTCCAGTGGAAGAGGTGCTTCCGACAGAAGAGGTGGTATCCAAGGAGGATAAGCCTCCGAAGGAAGATTCGTGGCAAGAGGTCGATCAGCTTTTGGAGAAAGTGCCGAAGCCTGAGAAGGAACCGAAGCCCAAGAAAGAGCCGAAGCCCAAGAAAGAGCCGAAGCCCAAGAAAGAGCCGAAGCCCAAGAAAGAGCCGAAGCCCAAGAAGGAACCGAAACCCAAGAAGGAAAAGCTTTCCAAGGAAGATCTTCTGCAAAAAATCGATAAGCTCTTGCAAAAAATGCCAAAGCCCGCACGCAAAACCCGTCCTGCAGAAGAGCCTTCGATTGAAGAGGCGGCACCTGTAGAAGAGGCACTCCAAACTGTATTCCCGGTGGAGAATGCTACGCCTGCAGAAGAGGCACCCCCAACGGAAGCGTCAATACCCAAGAAAGAAAAAACTCCCGAGGAAGATTTTTGGCATAAGATCGATGCGCTCTTGCAGAAAATGCCGAAACCTAAGAAGGAACCGAAGCCTAAAAAGGAACCGAAGCCTAAGAAAGAGCCGAAGCCTAAAAAGGAACCGAAACCTAAGAAAGAGCCGAAGCCTAAAAAGGAACCGAAACCTAAGAAAGAGCCGAAGCCTAAGAAAGAGCCGAAGCCTAAGAAAGAGCCGAAGCCTAAAAAGGAACCGAAACCTAAGAAAGAGCCGAAGCCTAAAAAGGAGCCGAAGCCTAAGAAAGAAGTGCCTCCTAAGAAAGCACCAATGCCCAAGAAGGAAAAGCTTTCCAAGGAAGAACGAAAGCAAAAGACAGAGGCATTCTTGCAGAAGATCAAGAAGGAAAAAGAGCCCCTCCCGAAGTTGGCAGACATCCACAGCCATATTTTACCCATCGATGACGGTGCACAAAATATGGAAGAGGCCTTGGCGCTTGTGAAAATGGCCTGGGAGGACGGTACCCGTGTGCTGTTCCTGACCCCTCACTACCGCGCCATTTACAAACCCAGTCCGGAGAAGCTGGAGGAAGTTTTTTCCGCCTTCCGGGACGAGCTTCGTAAGGAAGACATCAAAATGAAGCTGGTACTGGGCAGTGAAGTTCGATATCTTTCGGATTTTCCCAAGCAGGTGCAACGGGGACTGCTGACACCTATGGCAAACTCCCGGTATATGCTTTTGGAATTCCCCACCACCGTATTTCGTCCCAACGTAATCGCCGGCATCCGGGACTGCATCGACGCAGGCTATGTGCCCATTCTCGCCCACGCAGAACGCTACGACATTTTCCGCCTTGACCGGACGCTGACTGATGAGGTACTGGAAATGGGCGCGCTTATTCAGCTCAATGCCGACAGTGTAATGGGCAAGTGGGGTATTCGTGTAAAGCGTTTCTGCCAACGCCTGATTTTGGCAGAAAAAGCCCACTTTATCGCCTCGGACGCCCACGACAAACGGCAGCGCCCGCCCAAGCTTTCCGCCTGCTACAGTTATGTGTGCAAAAAATACGGGGAGCGGATCGCTAAGAAGCTGTTCTGGCAGAATCCCCGTGCCGTAATGGACGACCGCCTTGTAGAAAACGACAAAGACGAAGGAGAAAACAGCACCCTCGATTGCGTGAGGTGACAAAATAATGGTAGACACGAAAGTGCCTACCATTATTTTTATGCTATTATGGAATTGGAGGTGCTGTTTAATGCAAAATGCAGAATTTCGGTGTCTGCTACGCAGACAAATTTATAATTTGTAACCTGTCATTTTTAACCGTCCACTACTATTGCGCCGCCTTGCATTTTCCCAATGGCCTTAGCAAGAACATCCGCTGTATTGAAGGCCTCCTGCAGGGTGTTGCCCACGGCGCCGATTTCCAGAAGCATAGAACCGGTACTCAGATGCTGATTATAATTATGTGCTTTTAAGGTTTTGATCCACGTTTTATATGTAATGCCGGGAAAAACGCTTTCCACCGCCAAGCGGAATTTGAAAACTGCCGCTGCATTCTCCTGCCAATTGGGGTGCGCCATATTGCCGCCGGAGGTGGTGACGACAAAGGCAATCTTTGCCGCTCTTTTGCCGTTATAGGTAGCTGTCAGAGCGTTTTTGCGGATTTCTTCGTCCGTAGTGCCGATGGCATCACGGTGGAGATCCAGCACCAGCTGAATGCTGGGATATTCCTCTAAGTAATCGGAAACAGACTTTCGGGAACTGGCATAAGCCTTCAAGTAATCCTTATTGTGATTGGTACGGTCGTGGATCACAGAAATACCCTGTGCCCGCAATTGCTGCGCCAATCTATCGCCAACTGCGATCATATTATAGTTATTATCGAGGGTGTTGTAAGGGTCGCTTTCCTTAAACTGTCCGTTATTTTGATAAGCCTCAGTAGCGTGGGTGTGAACGATCAGCACAGTAGGCTCCTCTAAGCTCAAATTCCAGTTCAGCGGTTGTTTCAGGAGCTTTTCATAGCTAAAAGGTATACCCGAATCGTTCAAATAGAGCTTTTCTATTCTTCCGGGTAGCACGATCTTCAAGGGATCAGGCTTATATACAGGTAGCTCCGTAGGCGCTTCCGTAGGTGGCTCGGTAAGCGGCTCCGCAGGAGGCTCAGTAGGCCGCACCGGCAGCGCACCGGTGTATAAATAGGTCAGCCAGTCTGCCACGGTGGCATTTTCCATCAGGGCAGCGCCACCGAAAATCAGACGAATAACAACAGCACAAAGGATCACTGCCACACCTACATAGATAGCTCTGCGGCGGAGGGTTTTTTCTTTTTCCGGTGTGGTCAATTGCTTTTCCATTTAGGTCTCTCCCGAAGTTCAATTCTCAGTTTTTTGAAAAAGCCCTCTAAAAGGGCGCGGCTTTCCTCTGCCAAAACCTCTTTTTCTACCTGGGGCTTGTGATTAAAATCCATTTCAAACAAATTGCATACGCTGCCGCAAGCGCCACATTTTTGATCCTCCGCCCCAAAAACCACACGGGGTATCCGGGCATTGATAATGGCGCCGGCACACATAGGGCAAGGCTCCATTGTTACATAAAGGGTACATTCCCAAAGCCGCCAGCCACCCAAATTTTTGCAGGCATCGGCTATGGCTTCAATCTCCGCGTGACCGAGGGCAGTCTTATCCCCTTCTCTACGGTTACGGCCACGGCCTACGATCTCGCCGCGACGGACGATCACGCAGCCAACGGGCACTTCGCCCGCTTCTCCCGCTTCATGGGCCAGCTCCAGCGCAGCTTTCATAAACTCTGTATCTGTCACAAAACAGCCCCCTTTTTTAACTTATATATCATACCCTAAACATTTCCTGCCGTCAAGTACTGCTTTCATATCACCCGATAGGTATATTATGGGTTTTCCCCTTGCAAGTTCCTTTTATAGGTGCTATAATAGGTATATTATGGGCATTTTTAGGAGGTTTCTATGAAAACCCTTTTACACATATGCTGCGCCCCCTGCGCGAATCAATGCGTGGAGCTTCTCCGCTCGGAGGGTGTGGAGGTTTCCGGCTTTTGGTATAATCCCAACATCCATCCCTACACCGAGTATCGGGAAAGAAGAAACTGCGTACAGGCATATGCCAAAGCTATCGACCTTCCCTTAGTCCTGAAGGACGAATATGCGCTGCGTCCCTTTGTCCGGGAAGTGGCCGAGGACTTAAATGACCGCTGTGGCAAATGCTACCGTATGCGGCTGTTTGAGACAGCGAAAACCGCCAAGGGGCTGGGCTTTGACAGCTTCACCTCCTCCCTCTTCATCAGTCCCTATCAGGATCACGAGAGAATGAAAAGAACTGCCGAGGAAGCCGCAGAGCTTTTCGGTGTAGAATTTCTCTACCGGGATTTCCGCCCGCTGTTTAAGGCAGGACAGGAATATGCCCGTGCGGAAGGCTTTTATATGCAAAAATACTGCGGCTGTGTCTTTTCCGAAGAAGAGCGCTACCGCAAGCCCCACCAGATCATTCGCTGAAAGGAAATCCTATGACAGAGCTTAAATTTGCTGTTCCCTGCCTTTTTGGCTTGGAGGGCATTGCCGGTGACGAGCTGCGCCGGCTGCAAATCGAAAATGTACAGGTTGAAAACGGCAGAGTCCTCTTTACGGGAGATACCACCGCGATGGCAAAGGCAAATATCTGCCTGCGGACCGGCGAGCGGGTGCTGCTTGTCCTTGCGGAGTTTACCGCCACCAGCTTTGAAGAGCTGTTTCAAGGTGTGTATCGCACCAATTTAGAGGATTTCATCCCCAAAAACGGTGTTTTTCCCGTAAAAGGACACTGCCTCAACAGTAAACTTATGAGCGTGCCGGACTGTCAGGCCATCATCAAAAAGGCTGCCTCCAGGCGGCTGGGCGAAAAGTACGGCATTTCTTGGCTGCCGGAAACCGGGGATAAATTCCCGCTGCAGTTTTCCATTATGAACGACAAGGTCACTCTCTATTTGGACACCACCGGTCAGGGTCTCCACAAGCGGGGTTACCGGGCAATCGGCAACGAAGCGCCGCTGAGAGAGACTTTAGCTGCCGCAATGGTGATGCTGACCCGCTACCGGGGCAGAGAATTTTTGTGGGATCCCTTCTGTGGCTCCGGCACCATTCCCATTGAAGCCGCCCTCATCGCCAAAAACCGCGCTCCCGGCTTAAACCGTCACTTTGGGGCAGAAAGCTTCCCTTGGGTAGAAAAGGATATTTGGGAGCAGGCACGCACGGAAGCCAAAGACAAAGAATTTTCCGGCAAGTACCGCATTTTAGGCTCGGATAACGATCCTAAATGCGTTTCTCTCTCCTTTGCCAATGCCAAAAAAGCAGGTGTTTCTGACTGCGTCACCTTTGCCGATGGCGATGCTACCAAAATGTCGCTCCCGGCAGATGGCGGTATTCTTATCTGCAATCCGCCCTACGGTCAGCGGCTTATGGAGCAGGACAGCGCAAGACGGCTCTACAGCGCCCTTGGTCGTCATCTGAAATTTGCGAACAACTGGCAGAAATTTATCATCACCAGCGAGCCGGAATTTGAGCATTACTTCGGCAAGCGCGCTGACAAAAAGCGAAAACTCTACAACGGAATGATCAAGTGCGATTACTTTATGTACACGAATACCCAAAGAAAGAAAGTGTAATTTATGACCCATCTTTTTATCATCAATCCTGCCGCCGGCAGCCGTAACCGGACAAACGAGTATAAAGAAAAAATCGAAAGTGTCTTTGCCGGCACCGGTCTTCCCTACCGCATCGAAGTCTCCGGCGCGCCGGGCGAATGCGCCAGGATTGCCCGGGAGGCCGCTAAGTCCGGTGAGGAATACCGGATTTACTCCTGTGGCGGCGACGGGACAATGAATGAGATCATCAACGGCATTGCAGGCTTCCCAAATGTATCTGTCACTATGTACGCAGGCGGCAGCGGCAACGATTTTATACGTCTGTTCAGCGATCCGGAAGCCTTCCGGGATCTTTCCCGGCTGACAGACTGCAAGGAAGCGGAATTTAATCTCATTCGCTGCAACGACCAATATAGCCTGAATATCTGCTCCGTAGGCCTGGACGCCCGCATCGGCACCGATGTGGCAAACTATAAGCGTCTTCCCCTACTTAGCGGCTTTAGGGCCTATGCGATCTCTGCAGTCATCAATGTGATCCGGGGCATTGCCCGCCATTTCGTGGTGGAGATTGAGGGAGAAAAGATCGACGACGATTTTACTATGATCAGCGTTTGCAACGGCCGGTACTATGGCGGCGGTTTCAATCCTGTACCGGAAGCCGACCCCTCCGACGGTCTTTTAGATGTACTTCTGGTAAAAAAGGTCTCCCGCCTGCAGGCAGCAACGGTCGTAGGCAAGTATAAGGACGGCAGATACAAAGAGCTCCCCCATCTGGTGCGCCATATCCGCACGAACCACTTAAAGATCACCTGCGACGAGCCCTCCAGCATCAATGTAGACGGTGAGTTACTTGTCGCAAAGGAAGTAGAATTTTCCGTCTCCCCTCACAAAATCCGCTTCTTCTATCCTAAGGATCTGACTTGGGAAAAAGAAAAGGTAAGCGTATAAGCAATAATTAACGTCTCGGCCCCCTCTTTGAGGGGGCTGTCAGCCGAACAGACTGACTGGTGGGAGTGTACTGCTATCAGAACGACGCTCCCTCCGTCTTTTGCTTCGCAAAATCCACCTCCCCCAAGGAGGTAGGCAAGGCCTCGCAATGGTTGCGAAGCCTTTTATTTTTTTACAAAAACTTTTCTTTCCGGGGTAGCGGATTTATGTAAATTATGTTATAATGTTACGGACTATGCACGAAAAGGAGATCGCTATGCTGGAACTGTTAGCGCCTGCCGGCTCTATGGATGCCCTGAAGGCCGCTGTACAAAATGGCGCAAATGCCGTATATCTTGGCTGCGGGCAGTTTAACGCCCGGCAAAGTGCCAAGAACTTTTCCCCCGAAGCCCTGACCGAGGCGGTCAAATACTGCCACATCCGGGGTGTGAAAGTACACCTTACCCTCAATACACTGGTCTCTGATTTGGAGCTGCCGTCTGTGATGGAGACGATTCGCCACGCTGCAGCAAGCGGTGTGGATGCCTTTATCGTTCAGGATCTGGGTGTGATCCAGCTTTGCCGACAAATCGCCCCTCATATTCCTCTCCACGGCTCTACCCAAATGTCCATCCACTCTTTAGCCGGTGTGCAGCTTTGTGCCGGCTGGGGTCTTTCTCGGGTGGTTCTCAGCCGGGAGCTGAACCGGGAGGAGATCCGTCATATCTGCGAGAATTCCCCCATTGAAATTGAAGTATTCGCTCACGGTGCCCTTTGTATGAGCTATTCCGGTCAGTGCTATCTCTCTGCCGCCATTGGCTCTCGCTCCGGCAACCGGGGTCGCTGTGCCCAGCCCTGCCGTCAAAGTTATGGCTACGGCAACTGGCAAAATAAATATCCCTTAAGCTTAAAGGACAACTGCCTTATTTACCATCTGTCCGACTTGGAGGCCATCGGTGTTACATCTATCAAGTTAGAAGGCCGTATGAAGCGGGCAGAATATGTGGCTGCTGTCACCGGTGTTTATCGGCAGGCAATGGATCGGGGCTTCGTCCGTCGGGATATGGAGGAGACCCTTCTTACAGCCTTTAACCGCCAAGGCTTTACAGACGCTTATTACGACAAGCGTTTGGGGAAAGATATGTTTGGCATCCGGGAGGAAACCCCGGAAAACAAGCCTTGGCTGAAGGAAATGCAGCAAAGCTATGAAACTGCCGAAAATCCCTTAGTACCCGTTATTTTCCGGGCAACGGTACTGCCCAGCAGTGTATCCCTTTCCGCCACCGACCCGGAAGGACACGTATGCACCATTTCCGGTCCTGCCCCGGAGGTGGCACGGAATCTGCCGCTGGACAAGGCCACGCTGGCAGCCCGGCTCAGCAAAACCGGCGGCACCCCTTATTACTGTAAGGCCGTGGAGGCAGACATCTCCCCCGGACTGACCCTTTCCGCCGCAACCATCAACGGTATGCGCCGGGATGTGCTGAATATGCTCACTGCCCAGCGGGCGCGTCGGGAAAATGTAACCTTAGGAAAGGCCAAAGCCCCCACGCGCTTCCCCGGAAGCCGTCGCGCCCCGGCCATTACCGTGCAGATCACCGAGCGGGAGCAACTGACACCCCAGCTTCTGCGCCTCCGTCCTGCGGTGCTGTACATTCCGCTGCACATTTTGGCAGCAGACCCCACCTTTTTCCGGGAGCTGTGCCGCAATCAGAATATTTGCGCTGTTATGCCCCGCATCATACACGATGGCGAACTGCCTGAAATTTCCGCTGCCCTGCGGCTGGTACGCAGCTTAGGTGTTGCCTCCGCTCTGTGCGGCAACTTAGGTCAGCTGCTGCCTGTCCGGGAATGTGACCTTGCTGTCCGTGGTGACTTTGGTCTTAACCTTTTCAATTCCGGTGCCGTCAATACCGCCCGGGAGCTGGAGCTTTCCTCCGCCTGCCTCAGTTTTGAAATGACCCTGCCCCAAATTCGGGACATTAGTAAGGCTGTGCCCTGTGAAATGCTCATTTACGGCAGACTGCCGCTGATGGTGACAGAAAACTGTCTCATTCGCAATCGGAACGGGCAATGCACCTGCCACACCCCCACCAAGCTCACCGATAAGACCGGTGCAGACTTTCCCATTATCAAAGACGGTGCTTCCTGCCGCAGCGTTCTATTAAACGGCAAAAAGCTGAGCCTCCTGGACCGTCGGGAGGAGCTGGAACCCCTTGGTCTTTGGGCGACCCGTCTTTACTTCACCACCGAGAACCCCCGGGAGGTGGACCACATTCTCTCCTCCCTTCAGAATCCCGCCCCCTTTGATCCCGGTGCTTGCACCCGTGGTCTGTATTTGCGGGGTGTGGAATAATTCGCCCGAGCAACATCACCCGAAAGGACTCTTTTATGGACATCATTCTTGCTTCCCAATCCCCCCGCCGTCGTGAACTGATGGGATTTTTGCCCTACCCGTACATTGTCCGGGTCTCTCAGGCTGACGAAAGAATGGACGATCGCTGCCTGCCCCAAGACGAGGTAGCCCGCATCAGCCGGAATAAAGCCTATGGTGTTGAGAGAAATGCGGATGATATCGTCATCGGTGCAGATACCATCGTGGTCTGTGATGGGGAGATTTTAGGAAAGCCCAAGGATGAAACCGATGCCTTTCGGATGCTCTCTATGCTCTCCGGTCGCGCCCATCAGGTGATGACCGGTGTCACTCTGCTGCAAGGTGACAAATGCGTCAGTTTCACAGAAATCACCGATGTGCATTTCCGTACCCTGACAGAAAACGAAATCAACGATTATATCCGCACAAAAGACCCCCTCGACAAAGCCGGTGCTTACGGCATTCAAAGCGGTGCCTGTCTCTTTGTAGAAAAGCTTGTCGGTGATTACTATAACGTCGTGGGTCTGCCCGTTTGCCGTCTTTATACGGTACTGCGGAGATTTATGGAGGAAACCCAATGAAGCATTTATTTACCACCCGGGTTCGTGTGGTTGTGGCGCTGGTACTGCTACTTTCTGTGGGTCTGAGTGTTGCCATTGGTCTTACCGGGTTTAATCTGCCCGATATGCTGGTACAAGGCGTGCTGACCCCCATCCGCACCGGCATCAGTTCCTTAACAGACAGCGCCCAGCAGCTATACGACTATATGTTCCGCTTTGAGATCATCTCTGCAGAAAATGCATCCCTTAAGGAGCAGCTGGCCAAAATGGAGGACGATGCCCGCAAAGCAGGTGCCATCGCCCGTGAAAACGAACGGCTTCGTCAGCTTTTGGAGCTAAAGGCTGCCCACGAAGATTTCACATTGGTGGACGGCTACATTATCTCCTGGAGCAGCAACGACTGGAGCAGTACCGTCACTATTAACCGGGGCACAAAGGACGGCATTGACGTAGGTATGTGCGCCATCACAGCAAACGGTCAGGTGGTGGGCCTTGTCAGTCAGGTAGGCTATAACTATGCCGTCATTAAAACCGTGCTGGACTCCTCCATTGAGATCAGTGCCACCCTCTCCTCCACCGGTGGTACCGGCTACAACGGTATGGTAAAAGGCGCTTATGCCTCCGGGCTTTCGGGACTTCTGCGTATGAATTACCTGCCCAGCGACTCTGTCATTCACAATAACGATCAGGTAGTCACCACCGGCTCTACTGTCTATCCCCGAGGTCTCATTTTGGGCTATGTGATGGATGCCGGTTATGAGGAAACCGGCATCGCGATGTATGCCCTCCTCCGCCCGGCGGCAGACATTGGCTCTTTGGAGCAGGTGTTTATCGTGACTGCATACGATAACGGGTGATCCTATGGCAAAAAAACAGGATTTTCAGGCAGACAAGCCCCATTCGGGCCTGCTCAGCAAGCTCTATATTACCAACAAGCAGCGGCTTGCCATCTTTAAGTGGGTGCTTATTGGGCTTTTATTGCTGTTTCTTTCCGTTTTGCAGGACGTGGTGCTTTGCCGCTTCCGGCTCCTTGGGGCTACCACCGATTTGATTCCCTGCGCCATTATCCTCATCTGCATTATGGAAGGTGTGGAAAACGGCTCTGTGTTTGCCCTCGTGGCTTCTCTCATTTACCAGTTTTCCGGCTCTGCACCGGGTATGTATGCTATGGTATTTATTACCTTGCTGTCTGTGGTTGCCGCCATTTTCCGGCAGAGCTATTTACAAAAGGGCTTCGGTGCTGCCTTTTTCTGCACCGCAGGTGCTTTCTTTATTTATGAGCTGCTGGTTTTCCTCTTCGGTCTTTTCCTTACCGTCACCTACCCGGAGCGAATTACGGGCTTTTTGATCACCGGCGGACTGACCCTGATCAGCATACCCTTTCTATACCCCATCGTTTTATTCATCGGCTCGATTGGAGGTTCCATATGGAACGAATAACCCGCATCCGCGTGGGCTGGGTGCTTGTGATCTTTGCACTCATTTTAGGCATTTTTACTCTGACCCTTTACGATATGCAGCTGATCCAAACCGGTGGCAGCATCGACAACGCTTCTACCTTTACTACCCGAACCCGTGTAAAGGCTGCCCGCGGCAATATTTTGGACCGAAACGGCAAAGTGCTTGTCAGCAACCGGGCCACCTTTGATTTGGTGCTGAACCACTATGTGCTTATCAGCGCAGAAGGCACCAATGAATACCTTTATCAGCTCGTCAAACGCTGTGAGGAATTGGACATCGAATATACAGAGCACTTCCCGGTTTCCAAAGAACGTCCCTTTGTCTATACAATGGATCAGTATAATTCCTCTTGGCAAAATAATTTTCAAAAATATATCGCCTTTATGGGCAAGATCGACTCGGATATTACCGCGCCGCTGCTGATTGAGACCCTCCGAACCCGCTATAAGATCCCCGCCACATGGACAGACAGCGAGGCGCGGCAGGTCATCGGTCTGCGATATGAACTGGATCTGCGGCGATGTATATACAATCTTTCCAACTTTGTGGTGCTCTCCGATGCCAGCGACGAAGCCCAGGCTGCTATTTTGGAGCTGAATATCCCCGGCCTGCAGGTGGAAAATTCTGTGGTGCGGCAGTACCACACAGAATACGCTGCCCACATTCTCGGCCATATCGGTGCAGTAACCCCTCAGCAATGGGAACACTACAAAGATGTGGACGGCTATGAAATGGACGCGCTGGTCGGTCAGTCCGGCATCGAACTTGCCTTCGAGGAATACCTCCATGGCATCGACGGCTGGCGAGAGGACGTTGTGGCAAAGGACGGCACCCTCATTTCCTCCCGGTATCTCACAGAGCCGAAAGCCGGCTCTAACGTGGAGCTGACCATCGATATTACGCTGCAGGGCATTGCCGAGGACACTTTGGACACACTCCTCAATGAGCTGCGTCTCAGCGGCGATGCAGGTAAGGATGCGGAAGGCGGCGCAGTGGTAGCCATTGAGCCGAAAACCGGTCAGGTTTTGGTCTGCGCCAGTAATCCCACCTATGACCTCTCCACCTACTTTGAGAATTACGAAGAGCTAAAGGATGCGGATTTCAATCCCCTGTTTAACCGCGCCCTGAACGGTCTTTATGCCCCCGGCTCCACCTACAAAATGTCTACCCTGATCGCCGGCTTTGAAGCCCAGCTCTACAATGCCCAGTCTATCATTGTGGATAAGGGTGTCTTTACAAAGTACCCGGGCTTCCACGCCAACTGTCTGAAATGGACCAACCAGCATCAGACCCACGGTCCGATCAACGCAGCAGAGGCACTGCAATATTCCTGTAACTATTTCTTCTATGAAATGGCAGACCATATGACCCTGGAGGATATGGATAAAACTGCCGCTGCGCTGGGTCTTGGCATCAAGACCGGTGTGGAGTTATCGGAGCGGGAAGGCTACCGCGCCAACGCTGCCACCAAGGAACTGCTGCACACAGGCGACAGTAAGTACTGGTATAAAGGCAATCAGATCCTTGCCGCCATCGGTCAGGACGACAATCAGTTTACTCCCATTCAGCTTTGCAATTATGCCGCCACCTTAGCAAACAAAGGTACCCGCTATAAAGCGACTTTCTTAAAGCGGGTAATCTCCTCCGACTTTAGCAGTCTTATTCTGGAGAAGCAGGCAGAAATTGCCAACCATCTAAACATCTCCCATTCCACTTACGAAACCTATTTAGACGGTATGACCCGTGTTACCTCCGTCAGCGGTGGTACTGCATACAGCGTATTCCGGGATTACCCCGTAGAGGTTGCCGGCAAAACCGGTACTGCGCAGATCGGCAACAATATGCCCGCCAACGGCTCTTTTGTCTGCTTTGCACCTGCACGGGACCCTCAAATCGCTATGTCCGTTTACGGAGAAAAGACCGCCAGCGGTGCCCAAATGTCCAAGGTCGCCAAGGCCGTCCTTGACAAATTCTTCGAAGTTGGCTCCTTAGGAACCGGTGACGTTTTCGAAAACCAATTAGGTTAATTGCATAATCTGCATTGTTATGCACAAACTGCCACCATAAGAGGTGGCAGTTTTGATTTTATCTTACTTTCGTACCATTATTTTATATCTCGTCCTGATCCTCGTGATCCGACTGATGGGCAAGCGGCAGATCGGGCAGATGGAGCCGTCGGAATTTGTAGTGACGATGCTGGTGGCAAACCTTGCTTCCATCCCAATGCAGGACGGGTCCATTCCGCTGTACTCCGGTCTTGTACCCATTCTCACGGTACTGGGTGTGGAACTGACGCTGACTTATTTATCGCTGCGCAGCATTTTTGTCCGAAAGCTGCTGTGCGGAAAGCCGGTGATCCTTATGGAAAACGGCAATATTTTGCAGGGTAACCTGCGAAAAACCGGTGTGACTTTGGATGAGCTTACAGGCCATCTCCGGGAAAAAGGAGTGCTGGATCTGGAAACGGTGCAGTATGCCATTTTGGAGACCAACGGCAACATTTCCGTTTTTCCCTATCCCAAATACGCACCCGCCAGCGCAAAGGATGCGGGTGTGCAGGCGGCGCGCCAATTTATCCCCCTTACCATTATTTCTGACGGCTATCTCTCCCGTGACAATCTTCAAAAAGCCGGAAAAGACCTGTCTTGGGTGGACCGGGTGCTGCGCAGTCACAATGCCACCTTAAAAACCACATGGCTCCTGACCGTAGATGGGCGGGACCATATTCTCTTTTTACCCAAGGAGGGCGCGCAGTGAAACGTTTTGTCATCGGACTTGTGACCCTGACCTTCCTTTTTTTCGTCAGTCTTTTTGTGGCAAGCACCACAAAGCAGGCCTACGAGCCAATCGCCACCCTTTTAGAAAAAGCGTCTGACACTACTCTGCACGGTTCTTTTGCTGAGGCTATAGAACAGGCGGAAAAAGCCCGTACTCTCTGGGAAAAACGTAAAAGCAAAACCGCCATTGTGGCAGACCACACCCCTATGGAGGAGGTCGACCTGCTGTTCACAGAAGCGGAGATTTATGCAAAAGCGGAAGAAAAACCCCATTTTGCCGCCTGCTGTGCCCAGCTTGCCTCTGCCATCCAAAACATGGCAGATGCCCACACAATGAATTTGTGGAATCTTCTGTAAATTTCTGCCGCCCTGCTTTACAGCAGGGCGTTTTTGATATAAAATGGGTCTAAATACAGAAAAAAGAGGTGAACGACCGTGGCAAAATGCATTATTCTGTGCGCCGGTGGCTTTACACAGCTGCTCTCCCCTATAGAAAAAGACGACTATCTTATCGCCGCTGATGGCGGTGTGCGGCACAGCGACCGCTTGGGACTGACTCCCCATACCATCCTCGGCGATTTTGATTCCCTTGGCTACACCCCGGAAAATGCCACCGTTTTTCCCGTAGAAAAGGACGATACCGACAGTATGCTTGCCATCCGGCAGGCACTTTCCCTCGGTTATCGGGAGGTTTTTCTTTACGGTGCGCTGGACGGTCCGCGGCTGGACCATACCCTTGCCAACCTGCAAACCCTCCAATTCCTTGCAGACCGGGGTGCAGTGGGCTATTTGATCGGTGAGAAATATATTGCCACCGTGCTAAAAAACGGCAGACTCTCCTTCCCTGAAACTGCCCGCGGCATTCTTTCCGTCTTTTGTATGGGGCAGGATGCAGAGGGCATTACCCTGACAGGTCTTAAATATGAACTGGAAAACGGCACCTTGACTGCCGGCTTTCCCTTGGGTGTCAGCAATCATTTTATCGGCAAAAAAGCTACCATTGCTGCAAATAACGGCAGTTTGTTGCTCCTTTATGACAGAGAAAACGGATTGCCCCAACAGGAGGAAAACCTATGAACGAAGAAAATAAAGTCCCGGTCATCAATGCTGACCCGGAATACGGCTTAACCTCCGCGGAAGCCTCCCTTCGGGCAGAAAAAGGACTCGCAAATAAACCCACCGTCAAAACTGGACGGACGGAAGGGCAGATCATCCGAGAAAATGTATGTACCTTCTTTAATCTTGTGTTTGTCATTATGGCAGTCGCCCTGTTTTTAGCCGGCTCCTCCATTGTGAATATGACCTTTATGGTCATCGTCATTATCAACGCCATTATCGGCTGTTTTCAGGAGATCCGTGCAAAACGGGCGGTAGACAAGCTGTCCCTCCTATCCGCCCATACCGTCAAGACCCTCCGCGACGGTAAGCTCACAGAGATCCGCTTTGACGAGCTGGTGCGGGACGACATCGTTCTCTACGGTCCCGGTGATCAGATCAGTGCAGACGGTGTACTCCGCGACGGACATATTTACGTCAATGAATCCCTGCTCACCGGTGAAGCAGATGCGGTGGAAAAGCATCCGGGAGATCCCCTGCTGTCCGGCAGCTTCGTGGTCACCGGCAGCGGCAAAATGCAGCTGACACGGGTAGGCGATGAAGCCTTTGCCACAAAGCTGGCGCTGGAAGCCAAGAAAAATCCCCGTGCCGCCCGTTCGGAGATGATGCGGTCTTTGGACCTTCTGATCCGTTTTATCGGCATTGCTTTGGTGCCCATCGGCCTTTTACTCTTTTATAACCAGTATAAATCTCAGAATCTGGGGCTGCAGGCCAGCGCAGAAGCCACCGTTGCGGCGCTGGTTGGTATGATTCCTGAGGGACTGTACTTACTGACCAGTATTGCACTGGCTGTCTCTTCCCTTAAGCTGACCCAAAAGCGAGTCTTGGTGCAGGATATGCACTGCGTAGAGACCCTTGCGCGGGTGGATGTACTGTGCGTGGACAAAACCGGCACGATCACCGAGCCTGTGATGCAGGTAGAGGATGTCCTTCCTCTTTCCCATCAAGCGCCTGAATACTTAGAAGAGATCATTGTAAACCTCTATGGCGACGAGGATCCGGAAAACGAAACTGCCCGCGCACTGCAGGCGCTGTTTCCCGGAAAACCCACTTGGAAAAAGAATATGGAGATTCCCTTCTCCTCGGACTACAAGTGGAAGGGCGCTGTCTTTGCTGATACAGGCGCATTCGTTGTAGGCGCACCGGATGCTATTTTAGGTAATTTCTTCCCGGAAATTTCCAAAACCGCAAACCATTGGTCCTCCCTTGGCTATCGGGTGCTGCTCATTGCCGCTTATGAGGGCACACCGCAACCCGGCAAGCTCTTTGCCAGTCAGCTTCACCCGGAAGCGCTGGTGCTGATGACCAACCGCATCCGTCCGGAAGCCCCGGAGACCTTCTCTTTCTTCGCAAAGCAAGGCGTGACCATCAAGGTCATTTCCGGCGACACCCCGGCAACTGTCTCCGACGTTGCCCGTCGGGCAGGCATCCAAAACGCAGACCGTTATATCGACACCGGCGTCTTGGAGACCGACAAGGACTTTTTGCAGGCCGCGGAAGCATATACTGTCTTTGGTCGGGTGACGCCCGACAAGAAAAAGCGGCTCATTTGGGCAATGAAGCAGAAAAAGCACACGGTGGCAATGACCGGTGATGGCGTCAACGATGTGCTTGCTATGAAGGCAGCGGACTGCGGCATCGCTATGGCAGGGGGCGCCCAAGCCGCCAGTCAAATTGCCCAGCTTGTACTTTTGGACGCAGACTTTTCTGCAATGCCCAGCATTGTGGATGAGGGTCGACGTGTGATCAACAACATCCAGCGGGCTGCCGCGTTGTTCCTTGTCAAAAATATTCTCTCTCTGTTCTTGGCGCTGATCGCCGTGCTGGCAGACTGGCCCTATCCCTTCGCCCCCATCAATTTAAGCTTGATCTCCGCGCTGACCATTGGTGTTCCCTCCTTCTTTTTAGCGCTTGAGCCAAACTACGAGCGGGTAAAGGGTCGATTCATCGTCAGCGTTTTGCGGCAAGCCTTCCCCGGCGGTCTTACCAATATTATTATGGTCGTCACCGCCCAGATCGTCCTCGGCATTTTGGGTGCGCCTATGGCGCAGGTACAGACCATCTGCACTGCTATTTTAGCAGTGACCGGTCTTTTGGTGCTGCTGTCTGCCTCCAAACCCTTTGATAAATTCCGTCTGTTCATTTGGGTGATGATGGCAATTGCGCTGGTCTTCTCCTTCCTGTTCTTAGGCGGCATCCTGCAGCTGCAGTCGGTTTCTCTTGCCAATCTGCCCGTTTTGGGTATCCTGCTGGTGGCAACACCCCCTGTCTACTGGGCACTCAGACGGCTTTTCGATCTTGGCGACCGGGTCGTTGCCAATATCCGCAACCGCCAATAATTACCGCATAAACAACTATGGAAAACGGGGCGTCGTAGGCGCCGCCCCCTACAATTTATCATTCGCAATTTGTAATTATAAAATTGCAACCGCCCGGTGGAAATCCACCGGGCGTTTGTCTTATAAATGACTTTCGTTGATCAGGATATGCACATCGTCCAGCTGCTTCTGAGAAACCGTGGTAGGTGCGTCCATCATCAAATCCTGTGCGTTCTTGTTCATGGGGAAGGTGATGACCTCGCGGATAGACTCCTCGCCGGTCAGCAGCATCACAAGGCGGTCAACGCCGGGGGCTGCACCTGCGTGGGGAGGCGCGCCGTAGGTAAAGGCATTGTACATAGCCGGGAACTTTGCTTTTACATCCTCTTCGCCCAAACCAACCATTTGGAAGGCCTTGACCATGATCTCAGGATCGTGGTTACGGACGGCACCGGAGGCGGACTCATAGCCGTTGATAACAAGGTCGTACTGATCCGCATTGATCTGGAGAAGCTTCTCCGTATCGCCCTCAGCCGCCAGCAGCGCATTCATACCGCCCTGGGGCATAGAGAAGGGATTGTGGCAGAATTCCAGCTCCCCGGACTCCTCGCCCATTTCATACATGGGGAAGTCCACGATCCAGCACATTGCATACTGCTCCTCGTCAAAGTGGCCGGGGATGCGCTTACCCATCATCGTGCGGATGACACCGGCAGTCTTTTGGGCGGTGGCCTTTTTGCCGGCTGCCATACAGACGAAGCTGCCTGGCTTGAGATTCAGCTTCTCGGTCAGTGCAGCAGTCTGCTCAGTGAGGAACTTGGATACGCCGCCGGTTAGATTGCCGTTTTCGTCAACCTTTACCCAACAGGCCTTATTTCCGGTCTGTACCTCTACATCGGCAAGGAGCTTATCGATCCACTTGCGGCCCTCGTTAAAGTTATCCACGCTGACTGCCTTTACGACTGCATTCTGGAAAGGACCAAACTCTGAGCCTGCAACGGCATCAGTTACATCAGTGATTTCAAGGTCGATACGCAGGTCCGGCTTATCGGAGCCGTAGCGCTCCATTGCCTCATTGAACGGAATGTGACGGAAGGGTGCCGCGCTTACCCGCTCGTATTTACCAAACTTCTGGAATACGGGACGGATCACTTCTTCCAGCGTCTGCAGCACATCCGCCTGAGAAGCAAATGCCATCTCCATATCCATTTGGTAGAACTCACCGGGTGTACGGTCAGCACGGGCATCCTCATCCCGGAAGCAGGGTGCGATCTGGAAATAGCGGTCAAAGCCGGAGGTCATCAGCAGCTGCTTAAACTGCTGCGGTGCCTGTGGCAGCGCATAGAACTTACCGGGATGATTCCGGGCAGGCACCAAATAGTCTCTTGCACCTTCAGGTGAGGAAGCGGTCAAAATAGGTGTAGTGATCTCCAAGAAGCCCTTCTCGGTCATCAGCCGGCGCAGCTCTGCAACCACCTGACAGCGAAGGATGATATTCTGCTTGACTGCAGGATTGCGCAGATCAAGATAGCGGTACTTAAGACGCACATTCTCGTCTGCATCCCGGGACTTATTGATCTCAAAGGGCAGGGAGTTGTGGATGCACTTACCCAAGACCTTAATATCGGTAGGAACCACCTCGATCTCACCGGTGGCCTGCTTGGGGTTCTTGCTCTCACGCTCCCGGACAGTGCCGGTAACGGAAACGGTGCTCTCCTTGTGGATGCCCTTAATGATCTGCATCATCTGCTCATTTTCTACCACTACTTGCGTAGTGCCGTAAAAGTCGCGGAGAACCAAGAACGCAAAGTTTGCGCCGACCTCACGAACATTCTCCAGCCAGCCGGAAATCGTAACAGTTTTGCCTGCATCAGAAAGCCGCAGCTCTCCGCAGGTATGGGTTCTGGATTGGAACATAAAATATCCCCTCGTTTTTCTCATATTGCACCGCTTATTTTCTCACAAACCTATAAAAAAGTCAATCACTTCTTACAATTTTAGCCTGAGCTATTTAGCCTGAGCAATATAACCCAAACTCGCCCAAGTGGGCATCTGATTCTCTCAGGCTATCGAAAAAGCCTCTGCATTTTTCACAAATTTATCGGGATTGGTGGAATTTTTATGTATATTGTAAGAAAAGTTGCATTTTTCGTAATTTTTTGATTGCTTTTATTGGAAGTTTGCCGTATAATAGGTCGGCGAGCAAATTAGGAAATACTTTAAGTAGGTGAAAGGATTGCTTCATATCGTTTTGGTGGAGCCGGAAATCCCCGGTAACTGCGGAAATATTGCAAGAACCTGCGCCGCCACCGGCTGCAGTTTGCATCTTATCCGTCCTTTGGGCTTCGATATTTCGGACAAGGCCCTTAAAAGAGCAGGTCTTGATTACTGGCATCTTTTAGATGTGCACGACTATGATAACTTAGAGGATTTTTTCAGCAAAAACGATGTGAAACAAATGTGGTGTCTCACCACCAAAGCACCCCGATGCTACACGGAGGCAAATTTCGAAGAGGACTGCTATCTTTTCTTTGGAAAAGAAACCAAAGGTCTTCCGGAGGATTTTTTGGAAGCGCACAGAGAAAGCTGTATCCGTCTCCCTATGCGTCCGGAGGCCCGGAGTCTGAACCTAAGCAATGCTGTCGCGATCACCGTCTTTGAGGCGCTCCGGCAGCTGGACTTCCCACATTTGCAAGATTACGGCAAAATGGCCAAGTAAGCAAATTGACAATAGAAAATGGACAACAGACAATTACGGTGTTTCCTTGGGAAAGAGTTTTAATCGGCGATACCTTCATTGTCAATTGTCAATTATCAATTGTCCATTCAAAAATAAATCACCAATATGGAGGAAATAACAATGAACTACAACAAGAAGTCTATTGAAGACATTGAAGTAGCCGGCAAGCGCGTTCTGTGCCGCTGCGACTTCAACGTTCCCACCAAGGAAGGCAAAATCACTTCCGACAAGCGGATCGTAGCTGCTCTGCCCACTATTCAGTACCTGATCGAAAAGGGCGCTAAGGTCATCCTCTGCTCCCATATGGGCAAGCCCAAGGGCGAGTGGAAGCCTGAGCTGAGCCTCAAGATCGTTGCTGACCGTCTTTCCGAGCTGCTGGGCAAGGAAGTGATTATGGCTTCCGATGTTGCAGGCGAGGATTCCAAGGCAAAGGCTGCTGCTCTGCGCGACGGCGACGTAATGCTGCTGGAAAACACCCGTTACATCAAGGGCGAGACCAAGAACGATCCCGAGCTGAGTAAGGCGCTGGCTGATCTTGCCGACATCTTTGTAAACGACGCCTTTGGCACCGCACACCGCGCCCACTCTTCCACCGCAGGTGTTGCTGATTACCTGCCCGCTGTTTCCGGTTACTTGGTACAGAAGGAAGTTTCCATTATGGGTAAGGCGCTGGCGAACCCCGAGCGTCCCTTCGTGGCTATTCTGGGTGGCGCTAAGGTTTCCGACAAGCTGAACGTTATCAACAACCTGCTGGAAAAGGTAGACACCCTCATCATCGGCGGCGGTATGGCTTATACCTTCCTGGCCGCACAGGGCTACAGCGTCGGCAAGTCTCTCGTGGACAACGAGAAACTGGACTACTGCAAGGAGATGCTGGCAAAGGCAGAAGCCAAGGGTGTAAACCTGCTGCTGCCCGTTGACACCGCCATTGCTCCCGCATTCCCCTCTCCCATCGATGCTGAAATCGCCGTAGACTATGTAGACTGCACTGCAATCCCCGCCGACCAGATGGGTCTGGACATCGGCCCCAAGGCTTGCGAAATCTTCGCCGCTGCTGCAAAGAGCGCCAAGACCGTTGTTTGGAACGGACCTATGGGTGTTTTTGAGAATCCCACTCTGGCAAAGGGTACCATCGCTGTTGCACAGGCACTGGCTGACAGCGACGCTGTGACCATCGTTGGTGGCGGCGACTCCGCTGCCGCTTGCGAGCAGCTGGGTTTCGCAAATGCCATCACCCACATTTCCACCGGCGGCGGCGCTTCCCTTGAGTTCCTGGAAGGCCTGGAGCTGCCCGGTATTGCTTGTCTGCAGGATAAGTAATTATAAAACCGTGTAAACGGCCCCCTTGTGTAAAGGGGGCTGTCACGCGGTCAGCGTAACTGGGGGATTGTCAATCCCTCCGGCGGCAAATGCCGCCACCTCCCTTTGCACAAGGGAGGCTTGTATCAAATTTGTAAATAATCATCGTTTATCGATGCATATATAATTAGGAGAAATAACTATGAACAGAAAATATCGTAAGACCGTCATTGCCGGTAACTGGAA
>SVLZ01000063.1 GCA_015067665.1 Oscillospiraceae bacterium
GTCGTAGATAACACAACAATTAAGACTACAGGTTATGCCGGCTAATCCCCGGTAATTAAAAAGTCCGACCTAAAAGTCCGACCTAACCCCTTCGGGGGTTAGGCGGCAATCAAAGGACATATTCCTATTTCTGTCATTGCAAACCAGTCCGCAGACTGGTGTGGTAATCTATAAGGCATACTTGAGATTGCCGCCTCGCTTCGCGCCTCGCAATGACAACTGACAATGTGTCTTTTGATTGCTGAAAGGCAAGGAAACTGCAGTCCTTTGCCGTGCCGACATCGAAGGACTTTCGGTAATGCAATTATGTCGGTGAATTAGAAAGGGGGGTCATTTTTAATGACAAAAAAAGGAAGCACCAAGCGCGCATTGCTGCTGAGCGCACTGTCCCTGCTGATGTGCGTCAGTATGCTGGTCGGTAGTACCTTCGCATGGTTTACCGACTCCGTTACCTCTGCAGGTAATATTATCCAGTCCGGTACGCTGGATGTGGATATGGTTGATGCAGACGGCAACTCCATGGCCGGTCAGGTCATCGAGTTTGTGACTGCAGATAACCGCCCGCAGGATCAGATCCTGTGGGAGCCCGGCTGTACTTACAAGACCGAGCCTGTTTACATTGTAAACAATGGCAACCTCGCTCTCAAGTACAAAATGGGTATCAATGGCATCGACGGCGATGCAAAGCTTCTTGAAGCGATTGAGTGGACTGTAACGATCGGCACTGAGGAATATAAGCTTTCTACTTTGGAAGGCAAGCTCTATCCCGATGGTTCTACTTTAGGCGCTTCTAAAACGGATGCAATTGTTCTTTCCGGCCATATGAAAGAGGAGGCTGGAAACGAGTATCAGGGCTTGACAGTTGAGGGCATTTCGATCGCTGTATATGCTACGCAGCTCACCTCCGAGTCCGACAGCTTCGACAATCAGTATGACAAGATGGCAACCATTGATGATATCGACGAGCTGACTGCTGCGCTTGCTGCTGACTATGACTTGATCACTCTCGGCGCGGATATTACTTTGAGCAATACCCTCACCATTCCTTCCGGCAAGACGATTGCAATTGATTTGGCTGGCTACGCAATTCAGCAGACCAAGGAATGTACTGCTTCTTATTCGATGATTTCCAATTCCGGCAATCTTACGATCCTTGATTCTGTAGGAACTGGTAGAATCACCTTGAACGATACCGGTGCAAATAGCGGATCTTCTTGGGGTGCTTATACTATCCGCAACGATGGTACCCTCGTTGTAGAGAACGGAACCATTGAAAATATTGCTCCTAATAGCAGTGGCAATACGAATAATGCAGTTTTCAGTTATGCAGGCAGCACCACCATTAAGGGCGGTACCTTTAATGTTCCGTATTCCCGTTCTGTTCGTCAGTGGCAAGGTACATTGACCATCGAGGGCGGAACCTTTGACGGTCAGGTATGGGTTCAGGCGATGGCTGATGTTACTACGACCATTCGTGGCGGTTCCTTCAAGCCCGCAACGCATGGAAACGACGGTTCCTCTGTTTTTGTAACAAATAACGCTCACGACGTTGCGCTCACCGTTACCGGTGGCACTTTCGCTACCAGACTCGGTATGACCGTTGCTGAGAAATGTGTAACAGGCGGCACCTTCGGTTCCATTAATGATAATATCGTAGCCGATGGCTATTGTATAGCTGATAATGGTAATAGCACTTGGAAAGTAGTAAGCGGTATGTCTCCTGCTGCTGTGCAGGCTGCACTTGACAATGCAGCTGATGGTGCAGTAATCGAACTGACTGCCGGAGTACACTATGGCACCTTGGTTATGAATCCGAATGCTAAGAATGTTACAATCAAGGGTGCTCCCGGTGCAATTGTTGGATGCATCAACCTAAACGCCTCCGAGGGTACAACATTGACCGGTATTACCTTTGATGCTGCAGGTGCACAGCCTGCATACGATGCACACAAAGGCGGTACTCTCAGATCCTATGCAAATATCATCGGCGCTTCTAAGGGCGCAAATAACGGCGCACACAATATCGTAATCGACGGATGCACCTTCACCGGCAAGTTCGAAAATGCAGGTGCTGCGATTGCCTTTACCGACAGAAGCCGCACTACCAGCATGACGGCTAATGTTACCGTTAAGAATTGCGTATTCGACACCGAAAACGCAAACTATGATATTTACGGTTATTACACCGGCGCTACCGGTATGACCTTTACCGTTGAGAACAATACCTTTGCAAGTGCGTGCCGCGGTTGTGCGATCTATCTGGGCAGACTGAAAACAAGCGAAGGCATTGTTGTAAAGGGCAACACTTTTGAGACAAAGGCTTCCTTGGATACTGCAGTATATATTCAGGGTGACACCGGCTATGCACCTACTCTGGATGAAGCTGGCAACACCTTTGGCGGTTAAGTCAGTGCTGTTAAGAAGGAAACCTTAAGGTCTTCAACAACAGTTTAGGTTTTAAGTCCGACCTAACCCCTTCGGGGGTTAGGCGGCAATCAAAGGACATATTCCTATTTCTGTCATTGCAAACCAGTCCGCAGACTGGTGTGGTAATCTATAAGTCATTCTTGAGATTGCCGCGTCGCTTCGCGCCTCGCAATGACAACGAAAATGTGTCTTTTGATTGCTGAAATGCAAAATATATTAATAGGAGGACATTATGCTAACAAAAATAAAAATTAGAATGGCAACCATTGCGCTGATCGCAATCGTTATGTCCTTGCTTAGCTATAATACGCTTGCATACTATACCACTGTCGGTAAGGCAACCAGCGTGGTTACCTCCGGTAACATCCAATTCATTATTCACGAAACCACCGATCAGGGTAAGGAATTCCCCCAAGAGGGTGTGTATATTGTCCCCGGTGATGTGGTGTCCAAGAAGGTCACCATTGAGAGCGACTGTGGCCATCCTTTTTATCTGCGCGTTAAAATGGTTTACGGTATTGATTCCACGGAGCTGACCGCAGAGGATTGCTTCAAGCTCAATATCAATGAGGAACACTGGGAACTGCATGACGGCTGGTACTACTATAAGGACGTTGTGGAGCCCGGCGATATGACGCAGCACATCTTCTCCCATGTGGAGATCGTAGGTTCCAAGGTAGATAACAGCTATCTTGGCAAGACCCTGAAACTGACGGTCAAGGCACAGGCTGTACAGAGCCAAAATAATCCCATCAAAGATGGAAACACATACACCGCCTCCGGTTGGCCTAAGGAATAAGGAGGGTGGTATAGATGATGAAGAAGCTTTTCGTTACTTTCCTTGCCCTGTTAACACTGTTTTCCTTTGCAACCACTGTATATGCCGACGAGGAGTGGGGAGAGGAAGAGATAGAGGGCGGTAAGGTCGTGTACCATGGCAATTCCAAGGTGTACATCTACGATGCCGGTATGGGTTATTCTCCTACAGACCTTTTTACGGAGTATAAAGGTGTTATGCCCGGAGATACCTTGCGGCAAAAGATCACCGTTAAAAATGACTCTTCCCACGAATCAAAGGTGAAAATTTATCTCCGTTCCCTTGGCGCCCATGAAGATTCTGAGGGATTTCTGTCTCAGCTGCGCTTGAAGGTGCAAAAGAGCAACAGTAATACGATGGCATATATGTTTGATGCTGCAGCCAGTGAAACTGCGCAGCTTTCGGACTGGGTGTGCCTTGGTGTTCTTTATTCCGGTGGTGAGGTCGATCTTGATCTTGTTTTGGAAGTCCCTGTGGAATTGGATAATTCGTTCCAAGATACAGCGGGTTATTTGAACTGGGAATTTATGATCGAAGAGTTCCCCATAGGACCGGACGATCCCAAACCCCCGAAGACCGGTGATAATTCAAATCTGTTATTGTGGACAGTAATGTTTGTAGGCGCTGGTATTCTGTTTATTATCATCCTCTTACCTTGGCGTAAGAGAGACAAGGAAGAGGAAAATAAGAGCGCAGATTTCTAAAAAGGAGGAATAAAGCGTGAAAAACAAGAACGATAAGAAAACCTATAAAAAACTCGCTTTAGCCCTCAGCTTATTTTTACTTATTCTCTGGGGAGTTCTTGGTACTGGTGCCTCGCTTGCTTGGTTTGTGGATGTGTCTAATGAAGTGACCAATATTTTCCATGCAGCGGAATTTGATCTGATCGTCCGGCATCGCGTAGAGCCGGGTAAGTGGGTGGAAGTAGATGCGAACACACCTGTCTTTAATAACGAAGCCCTCTATGAGCCCGGCTATGTACAGGTCATTTATTTAGAGGTGGAAAATGCCGGCGATGTTGCCTTTGATTTCTACACAGCGGTCAGTGTGATTCGATCTACTACCGCCACCAATAAATATGGCCAGCTGTTCTGGCTCCACGAGTATTTGAAGTTCGGTATTGCCATTGCTGATACCGAAGCGGAAATGGATGAGGCGGTCTCTACCCGCCAAAAAGCCGTTGCCCTGTCCACAATGAAGCTGCAGAATTATTCTACTGATGTGGCATCTCTTGAAGCAGGAGATAAGGTGTATCTTGCACTGGTGGTGCGTATGCCGGAAGAAGTGGGCAATGAGGCGAATTATATTGATGATACCCCGGTAGTAGAGCTTGGTCTTATTGTCAAGGCTGACCAGCAGAAGTGACCTTACGGTAAAGATTAGGAAAGGAGGTCGATTATGTGAAGAAGCTTTACGAAGAGTTTTTTGCCATCCCAGAGGACGGAAATGTTCCTGAGAAGGTTATGCTCACACGAGCGGTGCTTACAGTAGCTGTTATTCTTGTGTGCTTGTCCGCTATGGGAATTACTGCTTATGCTTACTTTTCGCATAGCTTGACCTCCAGTCAGAATGCTATTAAGACGGCGGATTTTGGGACAAATATATCCATTCAAAATGCAGACCCCGCTCAAGAACCTGTGCAAATTGAGCAGACGGATAAAAAAGTACAGAAAGTGACGCTCCTTGCGGGAAACACATATAACGTGACAATTCAAAAGACCGGCACGGCTACCACTGGTTTTTGTAAGATTTCCGCGTTAGGCGACGATGATACAGTATATCATACCCAACAGCTTGGCGCAGAGGCCATTACATTTACCTTAACAGTAACAAATACCACAAAAGTCTCCTTCAGCGCAAACTGGGGCACGTCTTCGTACTATGCGGCATATGCAGAAAATGGCGAGAACCATTCGCTTTATATCTTAAACGGTGAATCGGTTGTGCTGTCGTAAAAAGATCTTTGCCTGCGTAGCAATAAAGAATAAATTATGAAGAAAAGTATACGGATAGTATTGATTGTTTTCTTGGCTTGCGTTATGGCATTTTCCGGTTTTCAGATTTACCGGGAGCTGAAAACGCAGATCGAGAGTGCGAATGTCCACGCAGAATTAGAAGAGTTTGTCCATATACCGGATGTGGATGAAAAGGAAACAAAGCCGATAAGTCCTGATGAAACAGAACCGGAGGATACAGAACCGGTTCAGGTTGGTCCCATAATTGACTTTGCAGGGCTGAAGGAAATCAATGAGGAATGTGTTGCTTGGATCTATATTGAAGACACACCTATCAATTACCCGGTAATGCAGGGGAAAGACAACGATTATTATCTCAATCATCTCATTAATAAAAAGTGGAATGGTGGAGGGTCCATTTTTATGGACTACCGAGCCAGTGCGGATATATCCGGGCGTCACAACATTCTTTACGGACATCGCCTGAAGAATGGTAAAATGTTCCACGGCATTACAAAGTATAAAAGACAGTCCTATTATGAAGCCCATCCTACCGGCTATCTTGTCACGCCGGAACAAACCTATCTCATAGAGTTTTTTGCAGCGTATGTTGTTAGTGCGGAGGAGGATGCTTGGCGGTTGGAGTTTACATCTGACGAGGAATACGGCGCATGGCTGAAGAAAGCAAAAGACCGTTCCAGCTTTAAGAGTTCTGTTTCACCGGAGGTCACAGATAAAGTCCTAACGATGTCCACATGCACCTATGAGATCGATGATGCCCGCTTTGTATTGCAAGGCGTATTAAGACCGGTATAGGATGCGCAGCATACGAAGATAGATAATGGAATATGCAAAATGCCCAAGAGTTTCTCTTGGGCATTTTTTTGCCCATCATAGAACTATTTAATAGGAAGCGCGATATAGTATGAAAAGAGGCGAAGGAGAACAAAAGGGATGTCCTAAAAACGTTATTAGACCATTCTCATTTGTGAGGAAAGAGGATAAGGTGCATACATATTAAAAGAGGGACAATGGGAGAGGAGAAATGCAAAATTACGATCGCGAGCAAAAGCCGAGGCGGAAATAATAACCATTTGCGTGCATACTGTTTTCTGTAAGGAATGACAAAGCAATCAGTAACATTCTCTGCGTGTCCAGTAATTCGTATGGCAAAATGACGAAAACAGGCCAGATAAAGAGGGACTGCGTTGGTGCTATATCAACAAAATCTGTGAAATGGCATACTAATTTGCGCGAAAAATGCGCAAAAAGATATAAAAAACCCATGTTTATATTCCAATACTCTTGTTTTGTTGAGTTTGCCCAAAAGAGGTTGCCTTTGCTGAGAATGCAAACGGAAGAATGTAGAAAAATGGACACGGACTGTGCGGAAAGCGTGAGCGGTGCACTGGCGAATTGGATTACTATGGCTTAAAATCACTATTTTTAGGCAAAACAGAGGAAGAAAAAAGCGCAATTTTTTGGTATGCTTTATAGGTAAAGAGAATGAGGAGGTGGGCTTATGGTTATCAACCTGTCGGGAAAATGGACACTGAAGAATGATCAGTACGTTTTGAGCGGAAATGTGCCTGGTGACGTGTCGGATGATTTCATTCAGGCAGGGCTTATTGGGGATCCCTATTTCCATGACAATTATAAAGATTCGCAATGGATTACCCACACTGACTGGTGCTACGAACGAACCTTCAACGTATGCCTTTCCAAACTGGATGAGCGTACATACCTACGTTTTGAAGGCGTCGATACTTTCTCTGACGTGTATGTTAACGGTGTGAAGGTAGGCAGTACTGCCAATATGCACCTTGCTTATGATTTTCCCGTGGATGGCCTGCTGAGGGATGGTGAAAACCTGCTGTCTGTTCATCTACATAATGTGTATGATGCAATCGGACAGGAGGAGCAGGAAAAGTACGACAGTATTTTCCATGCCAACCGCATCCTTGTTCGCAAGGCCCAGTGTCATTTTAGTTGGGATTGGGCACCCCGATTTCCTGGCTACGGCATTTACCGCGATGTAAAGCTGATCTCGGAAAAGAAGGCTTCCTTTGAAAGCGTGGCGGTGGATGCACGGATCTGCGGTGATGTGACCTTCCGGATCGCCTTTGGGGAAAAGTTCCAAGGCGCGCTGGAGCTGCTGGTTTCCTTGGATGGCCAGTGCGTTGCCGGCAAAACCCTTACGGTGTCCGCGAAGAAGCTGCTGACCAATTTACATATTGATGCGCCTCGGCTTTGGTGGCCCAATGGCTACGGCGAGCAGCCAATTTATGAATACACCTTGCGCCAGCATTTTGCCGATGGGGTAGTGGAGTACCGCGGAACCTTTGGTTTCCGGGAAGTGGAGATAGACAGATCCGTTATTGATGGGGACAATCTTCGTTTTACGGTGCGGGTCAATGGCAGGCCCATCTTCTGCCGCGGCAGTAACTGGGTGCCTGCTGACTGTATGACCGGCAGATTGAAGGATGAAAAGTACTTCGCGCTTGTAAAAAGTGCGGCAGATGCCAATTTCAATATGCTGCGTATTTGGGGCGGCGGTATTTATGAGAAGGACTGCTTCTATGAATACTGTGACCGGATGGGAATTTTAGTATGGCAGGAATTTATGTTTGCCTGCTCGGAGATCCCAGAGGACAATCTGGAATTTATTCAGGAGATCACACGGGAGGCAGAATATCAGGTTAAGCGGCTTAGAAACCATCCCTGCCTTGCGCTTTGGTGCGGAATGAACGAGATCCGGGGCGCATTTAATGAAACAGAAGAACGCTATTCCGTATTTACACTGCACTATCTGCTGCGCGGCATTACGGGTCAGCTCTCTCCCTGGATCCC
>SVLZ01000007.1 GCA_015067665.1 Oscillospiraceae bacterium
ACCTCTTGGGGACGGCCGGGCAAGCCTATTGTCCCACACACGGTGTTGCTCCGGATAGAGTTTACATCGTAAAACCTATGTCTCCATAGGCCGGGTGGGCTCTTACCCCACCTTTTCAGCCTTACCACGGTGATTTAGGTAAAAATCATCGGGGCGGTATATCTCTGTTGCACTTGTCCTGGGGTCACCCCCGGCGGGCATTACCCGTTATCCTTGCCCTGTGGAGCCCGGACTTTCCTCATCTGGAGGCTTTCGCCTTCCATCCGCGGCTGTCCGACCTGGTTGCTTAGCTATTTTACAGCAATGTTCGGTTAATGTCAAACTTTTCTTGCAAAATGGTGCGATTGCGGCTATACTATAAGAAAAACATATTTTGGAGGGCCATATGTCCAACAAATTTAATACCTATTTTGCTTCCCTTGCCGGGAAGCGCATTACAGTGATTGGTCTCGGTGTCAGCAACCGACCGTTGGTGCGTCTGCTGCTCAATAGCGGCTGTATTGTCACCGGCTGTGATAAAACCCCCAGAGAAAAACTGGATGATGAAGTGCTGGAACTGGAGCAGATGGGCTGT
The DNA here is from genome assembly GCA_015067665.1 of Oscillospiraceae bacterium. Taxonomy (GTDB): domain Bacteria; phylum Bacillota; class Clostridia; order Oscillospirales; family Oscillospiraceae; genus Faecousia. The sequence goes on from SVLZ01000007.1 coordinate 575, forward strand.
ATCCTTAAGACCGGAGACGACTATTTGGAGAATATTTCTGCCGACCTTGTTTTCCGCACCCCCGGTATGCATCCCAATAACCCTGCACTTTGTGCCTTGCGCGAAAAGGGTATTCAAATCACCAGTGAGATGGATGTTTTTTTTGATCTTTGTCCGTGCAGAAAAATTGCGGTTACCGGTTCTGACGGGAAGACTACAACAACTACCTTGATCGCTGAGCTTTTGAAAGCGGCAGGTAAGAAGGTGTGGCTGGGAGGCAATATTGGTACACCGCTCCTACCGCTGTGCGGTGTGATGTGTCAAGACGACATTGCGGTGGTGGAGCTGAGTTCTTTTCAGCTGATGGATATGACCCACAGCCCTGAAATTGCTGTCATCACCAATATTGCGCCCAATCATTTGGATGTGCACAGGGATATGGACGAATATGTAGAGGCAAAGAAAGCTATTTTCCGCTTCCAAAAGGAGACTGACCGCCTTGTGATCAACAACGATAACGGGATCACCTCGACCTTGCGCGGATGCGGTATCACCCGCACGTTCTCCCGTTTAGGAAAAGGTGATGTCTGTCTGTGCGGTGATGTAATTACCCGTGACGGTCAGCAGGTTTTGCCGGTTACCGATATTTTGATTCCAGGTGTGCATAATATCGAAAACTATATGGCCGCAATTTTGGCGGTTGAGGGCCTCGTGGACGATGAAAAGGTTCGTCAGGTTGCGAAAAACTTTGGCGGTGTAGAGCATCGGATCGAACTTGTGCGGATAAAAGACGGTGTTCGCTATTATAATGACTCCATTGCCTCCTCTCCCAGCCGTACCATTGCGGGCTTACGGAGCTTCCCGGAGAAGGTAATTCTCATTGCCGGCGGTTATGACAAGAAAATCCCTTATGATGTACTGGGTCCTGAGATTTGTAAGCATGTAAAGAAACTGTTCCTCGGTGGCGCGACCGGGCCGCAGATCCGCGCGGCGGTGGAGGCTTGCCCGGAGGATAAGCCTGAGATCGTGGATTGTGAGAATTTTGAGGCGGCTGTCCGGGCAGCGGCTGCAGCAGCAACAGAAGGGGATGTCGTGCTTATGAGCCCAGCTTCAGCTGCATTTGACCAGTTTAAGAATTTTGCAGTTCGCGGTGCATTTTTTAAGAAGATCATTAAGGAGCTTTAATATGGGTATTTCCCGATATACAAGGGCAATAAGACGCTTTTTGCCGCTGGATTATTGTGGTGCTGTCATTGTCGCGGCTGGAAATGCAACCAGAATGGGCGGCATTGACAAGACAATGGCGCTTTTAGGTAATGAGCCCGTCATTGTGCATACTGTCCGTGCCTTCCAAGACTGCGAAGCAATTAAGGAAATTGTAATTGTAACCCGCAGCGATCTATTGATGGAGGTGTCGAGCCTCTGCCATAAGTTTCCAAAAGTCACCGCTGTTGTAGTTGGGGGCGAGAATCGGGTGGAGTCTGTACAAAATGGACTGAATGCACTTTCTTCAAAAGTTCGCCTTGCAGCCATTCACGATGGTGCACGTCCTCTTGTGTCTTACGAAGTCATTGATCGTACGGTGCGGGCGGCGCATACCTACGGTGCGGCTGCGCCCGGAATACCTGTAAAAGATACCATTAAGATCGTCGAAGGTGGTTTGGTGTCGTCCACACCGGAGAGAAAGACTTTGCAGGCGGTGCAGACACCTCAAGTATTTGACTTTGATATACTTCGCGGAGCACTGAAAAAGGCAGTAAAAGACGGCGCACAGGTCACCGACGATTGTTCAGCGGTAGAACGTATGAAAGTGCGCGTCCGAATGGTGGAAGGTGATGAACGGAACATAAAAATTACCACACCTATGGATCTTCGGATTGCGGAACTGCTTTTGGAGGAAAAGAAATGAGAATTGGACACGGCTATGATGTGCATCGCCTTGTAGAAGGCAGAGATTTGATATTGGGCGGTGTAAAGATCGAACATCCGGTGGGGCTCTTGGGCCATTCCGACGCGGACGTATTGCTGCATGCGGTGATGGATGCGCTACTGGGTGCGGCAGCACTGCGGGATATTGGTTACCATTTTCCGGATACGGATCCTGCCTATAAAGGCGCGGATTCCCGGAAATTGCTTCGGGAAGTTAGCGCAAAAATTGCGGATGCCGGTTATCGTATCGGCAATATTGACGTGACGATCATCGCCCAAAGACCAAAACTAAAAGAACATATTCCCGCAATGCTCCAAAATATTGCTGCAGATCTGCAAATTGCAGCAAATCAGGTAAATATCAAGGCAACAACAGAGGAAAAGTTGGGGTTTACCGGAGACGGTTCCGGAATGGCCTGCCACTGTGTGTGTCTTTTGGAAGAATTGAAATAACCCCAAAACCCTCCCGGACATAGAATGCTCGGGAGGGTTTTGATATGCGATACTGTTTTATTACGATTAGATCACTGACAGCTGCCCAAAGAGCGGAAAGAGCGCTAAGACGTAGCGGGATTCGTTGTATGTTGCAGAGATCGCCACGTTGGATGGAAGAACAGGGATGCGGAAACGGCTTGCGGGTGGATTGTGAGGATCTTACGCAGGCAATTACAATATTGCGGGGAAGCCGAATTTCTTACAACAGAGCTTACCTGCGGCAAGAGAATGGGGTCATGGAGGAATTAACGTTATGATCTATTTGGATGATGGCGCTACCTCATTTTACAAACCACCTGCTGTAGAAAAGGCAATGATCCATGCCTTGCGAACCTGCGCAAATCCTGGTCGCGGGGGCTATTTGGCTGCGGATTATGCGGCAAGGACGGTATTTGATTGCCGCTGTATGGCGGCTGAAATATTCGACTGCGAACCTGAGCAGGTGATATTTACAAAGAACTGCACAGAGGCGCTGAATTTAGCAATTCGAACCGTTGTTTCACCGGGAGACCGTGTTGTAGTCTCTGGTTTTGAGCATAATGCTGTTACACGTCCGTTATGGGCACTGGATGCAAAAATAACCATCGCGGGCAGAAAACTGTTTGATCAGGAGGACACACTGTATGCCTTTGAGAAAGCCTTAAGTAATGGGATGGATGCCGCTGTATTTACCCATTGCTCCAATGTCTTCGGTTATGTCTTGCCGGTATATGAGATGGCAAAGCTTTGCAAAAAATATGCAGTTCCATTTATTATAGATGCAGCCCAATCTGCGGGAAAACTGCAGCTGTCCTTAAGGGAATTGGGGGCTGATTTTATTGCGATGCCAGGTCATAAGGGACTGCTTGGCCCGCAGGGAACAGGAATACTGCTTTGTGCACAATTGCCGCAGCCTCTTTTGTATGGAGGAACCGGAAGTATTTCCGCAAAGCAGTCCATGCCGGATTTCCTGCCTGACAGGGGAGAGGCTGGCACGCTCAATGTTCCCGGTATTGCAGGCCTTTGTGAAGGCCTGCGCTATATTAAAAATAGGGGAGTTGGGAATATTATTGCCAAGGAGCGTAATGCTGCCGGGCAAATCGCTGCACTTTTAAGTCGGAAAGGCTTTCGGGTATTTACCGGAGCTGATCAAATTGGAACGGTGTCTTTTTTGTCGAATTGCGACTGTGAGGATGCAGCGAAAAAACTCTCCGAGCATGGAATCGCAGTACGGGCAGGTCTCCACTGCGCACCGCTTGCGCATGAAAGTGCCGGCACCTTGGAAACCGGCACGGTACGGCTCAGCTTTGGCATTGGTGTGACCCATACTAAGCTTCTTGAGGCAAAAAATATTCTGGAAAAAGTGGCTGATAAGCTGTAAAAAGTGTCTTTTCCTCTTGCTATTATTTTGATTGTCCGTTATAATGAATAAGATAATAGGTTTGTTATACGCATTTTTCGAAATGCGTCGGAAATAGCAGGAATAAGAGGGATCAAAATATGAGTGTCATACAAATGATTATAGAACAATTTGCCAGGATGCAGTGGACGGATTATTTGGACATCATCGTTGTTGCATACTTGTTTTATGCCCTGTTTCCGCTGCTGCGTTCCAGTGGCTCGTTGCGGATCGTAGTTGTCATTGCCGGCATATTAGCAGTTACTTGGCTGACGGATCTGCTGAATATGCATGCGCTCAATTTTATTTTGACGCAATTTTTGGCGGTCGGTCTGATTGCGGTCATTGTCCTGTTCCAACCGGAAATCCGCCGTATGCTTGATCAGCTGGGCAGTGTGCGGCTGAAGCGGCTTTTGGGCGGCGAAAAACCGGAGCAGGAGATGTTTTCCGTTATCTCTCAGACGGTTTCTGCCTGTGAGAATATGAGCCGTGAGCGCGTTGGCGCCCTAATCGTTTTTGAACGGGATGTGCGACTGGATGAGTACTTCAAAACAGGTACGATCATCGACGGCAAGCTGTCCGATCCTATGATCCGCAATCTGTTTTTCCCGAAAGCAACCCTTCACGATGGTGCAATAATTGTGCGCAAGGGTAGAATTGCGGCGGCATCCTGTGTGCTTCCGCTTTCCAACAGCTCCCGTATCAGTTCCGATCTTGGTACGCGGCACAGAGCAGGTGTGGGCCTGAGTGAAATTACTGATGCTGTAGTTGTCATTGTCTCCGAGGAGACCGGCGCGATCTCGGTAGCGGTTGGAGGTGTGCTGAAGCGCTACCTTGCACCGCAAACCTTGGAGAAGCTTCTGCGGCACGAGCTTTGCCACGTGGCAGGCAGCAAAGAGGAAGAACGCGGCCTGAAGCTGCGGCAGAAGTACCATAAGAAGGAGGATAGACGTTATGAAAAGTAAGATATTTACATTTTTTCTGTCTGTTCTGCTTGCAATCGGTATTTGGATCTATGTAATTACTGTTGTCAGTCCGGAATCGGTTGGTACTTTTGAGAACGTTCCGGTGCAAATGCAAAATATCGCCCTTTTGGAAGAGCGAGGGTTTGTTATTACGGATATCAGCAACACCAATATTTCTCTGGAGCTTTTTGGTAAACGCACAGATCTGATCCAGATCAACAGCGGAAATATCCGCGTAGTAGCTGATGTTTCCAGCATTAGTGAGCCGGGCGTGCACGAGATATACTATACGGTTACATTCCCTGGTTCGGTTGCAAGCGGTGCCATTGAGACCCAAACCCGGTCTCCTGATTCCATTCGGGTGACTGTAGAGAAGAAAATCAGCAAAAAGCTGGATGTAATGGTGGAATATACCGGTGCAGTACCCTCCGGTTATATGACAGATGAGGCAAATATCCAGCTGAGTGCAAAGACGGTTACTGTTTCCGGTTCCCAAGCGTTTATGGATATGGTGACCGGTGCAAAGGTAATGGTGGACCTCACGAATCGCACGGAAACCATTTCGGAAACCTACCCCATTATTTTGTTGGGAGCAGACGGAAGTGTGATCGAGGAAGAGGATATTGTTACGGATGTTTCCAATATTCATGTGCTTCTGCAGATCCAGCAGCTCAAGCAGGTGGATCTGACCTATAATGTGATCTACGGCAGTGGATCCAACACCAGCAATACCACGCTCGCAAGCAACATTCAGTCGATTTTGATTGCGGGCCATAAGAATGTTTTGCAGGATATTACGAAAATTAATCTTGGTACAATCGATCTTACGCAGTATATGGAAAGCTGTGAGGTTTCGCTTCCTATTGTGTTGCCGGAAGGCGTAAGCAATGAGTCGGGATTCCACGAGGTGATCGTTACAATTACCTTTACCGGACTTGAGACTAAGACGCTTACTGTTTCGAATTTTAAGGCTGTAAATGTACCCAGCGATATGCGTGCCGTCTTTTTGGAAAGTAAGCTGAAAGTTACGATCCGTGGCAAAAAGGAAGAGCTGAGTAATATTACCGCAAGCAATATCGTTGTGGAGGTAGACTTTAGTGCTACCCGCGAGGGTATCTCCAGAATGCCTGCAAGGGTAATTATCGTTACGGGAGAGCTTACTCGTGCCGGTGCAATCGGCAGCTATACGCTTATGGCGGATATGCAGCGTAAGTAATAAGGAGGAAGAGACTTGATTAGAAGTATGACCGGCTATGGCCGTGCAGTAGAAACAATTCATAACCGTGAATTTACGGTGGAGATCTCCTCAGTAAATAACCGGTATCTTGACTGCTCTGTCCGGCTTCCCAGAATGCTGTCCTTTGCTGAAGAGGCGGTGAAGCAGACTGTAAAGCAATATGTATCCCGCGGCAAGGTCGAGGTACACATTTCGGTGCGCAGCGAGGCAGCCGAGGACACGAAGCTGACCCTTAATACACCTGTTGTAGAGGGTTACTTAAATGCAATGCGGCAGATGGTATCCCTCTACGGTGTCAGTGATGACATCAGCGCCTCCACGCTTTCCAGACTTCCTGAGGTCTTTATTATGGAAAAGGCGAAGGCTGATGAAGAGCAGCTGCAGGCAGATCTGTTATGCGTTCTGAATGCTGCCTTGGAAAATTATAATGCGATGCGTACTGCCGAGGGTGCTGCCCTTGATAAGGACCTTCGCAGCCGTGGCAACACGATATTGGACTTTGTTTCTCAGGTGGAAAAGGGCAATGCACAGACTGTTCAGGATTACCGTGCACGGCTGGAAGCCAAGGTGCGTGAGATGCTCGCAGATAAGAATATGGACGAGGGCCGGATTCTTACTGAGGTTGCGATCTTTGCGGACAAGGTTGCGGTCGATGAAGAAACCGTTCGTCTTCGCAGCCATCTTGCGCAGATGAATACAATGCTTACTGCCGGTGGTGCTATGGGACGGAAACTGGACTTCCTTCTGCAGGAAATGAACCGGGAGGCCAATACCATCGGTTCCAAGTGCACAGATGTGGCACTGGCGAGAATCGTTGTGGACATTAAAGCTGAGCTGGAGAAGATCCGTGAGCAGACGCAGAACATTGAGTAAGGGGATAAAATGAAGCTGATCAATATTGGTTTTGGCAGTATGGTTGCTGCCGAGCGGGTACTGGCGGTTTTAGATCCCGATTCTGCACCGATTAAGCGGATCATTCAGGAAGCAAAGGAACGGGCAATGCTTGTGGATGCTTCCTATGGCAGAAAAACGAAAGCCGTTATTATTATGGATACAGATCACGTGATCTTGTCTGCTGTGGCACCGGATTCCATCAGCGCCCGATTGGCAGACAAAGCACAGCAGGAGGAAATGTAAATGGGAAGACTGTTTGTGATTTCCGGTGCTTCCGGTGTTGGCAAGAGTACAGTGCTGAAAAAGGTCTTTTCCGAAAGGGATGACCTGCAGTTTTCTGTATCAGCCACCACACGGAGTCCTCGACCGGGCGAGGAGGAAGGTGTACACTATTTCTTTGTAAGCAAGGAAACCTTTGAAAAGATGCTTGCAGAGGACGCTTTTGTAGAGCACAGCGCCCACGCGGCAAATTATTACGGCACACCAAAGGCACAGCTGGAAGAAAAGCTCCAAAAAGGCGATGTGATCTTAGATATTGAGCCGAATGGCGCATTTCAGGTGCAGAAGGTCAGAGACGATGCGATCCTGATCTTCATTATGCCGCCCTCTATGGAGGAGCTTTCCCGTCGGCTGAACGGTCGTGGCGATACACCGCCGGAGCAAATTGAAATTCGAATGAAACGGGCAGACTGGGAAATTAGCCAGAGCCCCCGTTATCATCACATTGTTGTAAATGATCAGGTGGATACCTGCGCACAGAAGATTTTGGAAATTATCGCCAATACGGCGGACGAATGATAGGAGGAAATAAAAATGCTTTACCCCCCCGTAGCTGATTTACTTAAGAATGTTGAGAGCCGTTACCTGCTGGTGAATGTTGTTGCCCAGCGTGCAAGACAGATCGCTGCAGAAGCGGACGAGCGTCAGGAGGAGCTTCCTGAAAAGCCTGTCACGATGGCTATTTATGAGGTGGCAGAAGGCCGCCTGACTGCTGAACTGAAGGACGAGTACAAATAAGCTTTCTAAGGAGGAGGGTATTATGATCGCAAAAATTGCTGTATCTGCGGCTAATTTTGCCATTGATAAGCCCTATTCCTACTTTGTCCCCGATGAAATGCACCTTGCACCCGGTATTCGGGTGATCGTGCCTTTTGGCAGAGGAAATCACCGAACAGAAGGTGTTGTTCTCTCTCTGGAGGAGGGCTCGCAGACCGGGCTCAAAACGGTCCAGACTGCGCTGGATACCACACCGGTCCTGAATGAAGAAATGCTTCGTATGGCCGGGATGCTTCGTACACGTTATTTTTGCACATTCTATGATGCGATTCGTGCCATCCTGCCAGCCGGACTTTGGTATCGGACAAAGGATACATACGCACTGACTGAGGATCGCAGCTGGAAGGAAAAGAAGCTCCGTCAGACAGATGCCCTTCGGCTGCTGGAACATATGGAGGCCCTTGGCGGCAGTGCAGATGGAGATGCCCTCCGGCAGGTACTTCCTGACGAGGATGCATTTACGAAGGCCGTTGCCTATCTTCTGCGGAATAAATGGATCACGTCAGATACAGACTATCTGCACAAAGCCGGCGAAAAGACGGAACAGGTTGCAACGCTTGCCACCTCTGTGGAGGAAGCGATGGAATATGCGTCCAATCGCCCGAAATCTGCGCAGATGCAGAAAACGGTACTGGAGCTGCTATGCAGTGTGGGCTCTGTATCGGTGAAGGAGATCTGCTATTTTACCGGTGCAAAGCCGGCAACGGTTTATCGCTTGGCCGAGTTGGGGTATGTTATCCTTTCTAAGCGGAAGGTGCTGCGCTGCCGGGAGATCAAAAAGGCAGAGATTCACGGACCGCTTGTGCTGAACGAAGAACAGTCATTGGCCTATGAGGGTCTTGTATCCCAATTTGATAGGGAAAAGCCCGGTGCAGCGCTGCTGTACGGTGTTACCGGCTCCGGCAAGACATCTGTCTATATTAAGCTTATCGAGCACACGATCAAAGCCGGAAAGCAGGCGATGCTTCTGGTGCCGGAGATCGCACTGACATCCCAGCTTCTTTCTTTGATGGCGACCTATTTTGATGATCAGGTTGCTGTTCTGCACAGCAGCTTGGCAACCGGTGAGCGGTTCGACCAATGGAACCGTGTACGCAGCGGGGATGCAGGCGTGATTGTTGGGACTCGCTCCGCGGTTTTTGCACCTTGTCCCAATTTAGGTCTCGTGATCCTGGACGAGGAGCAGGAGCATTCCTATAAGTCCGAAAATGCACCCCGATACTCTGCCAAAGAGGTCGCGCTTTGGCGAGGAATGAAGAATCATGCGTTGGTACTATTTGGTTCTGCTACGCCATCTGTGGAGACGATGTACTATGCAAAAAGCGGAATTTATAGCCTCTACCGCTTAAATAAGCGCTATAACGGACGAAGCCTACCTCTTGTAGAAATCGTGGATATGCATCGCCAGATGGAGCTTGGCAATGACAGCGCTATCAGCTATCCTTTACAGGACGCGATGGGAGTGACGATGGAGGCGGGAAAGCAAACGGTATTGTTTCTCAACCGCCGCGGCAACAGCCGTGCGCTGGTTTGCATTGACTGCAGGCAGACACCGGAATGTCCTCGTTGCGAGGAGCGGCTAACCTACCACAGCGCCAATAACCGTATGATGTGCCACTACTGCGGTTTTTCCAGGGATGTACCCCGGAAATGTCCCCATTGCGGAGGAAGCCTAAAGTCCATCGGCACCGGTACCCAAAAGGTACAGGAGGAGCTATGTTCGCTGTTTCCGGATGCGAAGGTAGCACGAATGGATGCAGACACAGTCAATGCGGTGAATACCCATGATAAAATTCTGCAGGAGTTCCAGCGTGAAAAGACACCGGTTTTATTAGGAACGCAGATGGTTGCGAAGGGGCTGAACTTGCCCGATGTGGCACTGGTTGGTGTTTTGGACGGAGATATGGGGCTCTATAGCGGCAGTTACCGTGCCGCAGAAACCACTTTTAATATGCTGACCCAAGTAGTTGGCCGTGCCGGTCGTGGAGACACCCCCGGACGGGCTATTATCCAAACCATGACACCGGAACATAAAGTGATTACTTTGGCGTCTCAACAGGATTACGATAGCTTTTACGAAATGGAAATCGGCCTGCGTCAGCACCTGCTGCATCCACCGTTCGGTGATCTTGCTTTTATAACGGTAACCGGCAAGAACGAACGGCAGGTGATCCACGGTGCTGCAAAGCTCAGGGACAGCATTCAGGGCTGTTTGCGCGATGCCGCTTATAGTATGGAAGTGTGTACAATTCTCGGCCCTGCGGCTTGCGCGGTGCCGAAGATCAATTATAGTTTTCGTTACCGACTGACACTGAAGTGCAAGTTTACACCGCAGCTGCGGCAGCTGATCGCTTATATGCTCCGCCAGTTCTCTGTAGATAAGGAAAATCGCGGCGTAACAGCCTTTGTGGATGTGAACGGTTACGAATAGAAATCGAGGAAAAAATGGGACTTAGAAAAATTTTGACAGATGCAGAGAGCGCGCTGCATAAGGTGTGCAGACCTGTGGTAAACTTTGATGGCAGACTTTGGAAGCTGCTGGATGATATGCGGGAAACCTTGATTGAGTCCGGCGGCGTCGGCCTTGCAGCGCCCCAAGTAGGCATCTTACGCAGAGTGGTGCTTGTGGATACCGGAGAAGAGATTTTAGAGTTGGTAAATCCCAGCCTGATCGCCACCGATGGCGAGCAGGTTGGCGCTGAGGGCTGTTTGAGCGTGCCGGGAAAATACGGCATCGTAAAGCGTCCTTACTATGCGAAGGTTCGTGCGCAGGATCGGAACGGCGATTGGTATGAAGCAGAGGGCGAGGAACTTATTGCCCGGTGCTTCTGTCACGAATTGGATCACTTGGATGGCATTATCTATACTGAGGTTATGGAACGTTTCCTGACAGAAGAAGAGCTGCTGGGTGACGAAGAAGAATAAAGGAGGTCTTTTCGATGCGTGTTGTGTTTATGGGAACACCGGACATTGCGGCGACTTGTCTTAAAAAGATCATAGCAGACGGTTTTCAGGTGGTCGGTGTGTACACGCAGCCGGACAGACCGAAAAACCGCGGTATGAAGCTGGCATTTTCTCCTGTGAAGGAGGTTGCATTGGCAGCAGGTATCCCGGTATATCAGCCGGAGAATTTCCGGGAGGATGGGGATGTTGAGACGCTTCGGGCGCTGCATCCGGATGTGGTTGCGGTGGTTGCATACGGAAGAATCCTGCCCCAGAGAGTGCTGGACATTCCAAAATTTGGCTGTATCAACATCCACGCAAGCGTCCTGCCTGCGTACCGTGGCTCTGCGCCTTATCAGTGGGCTGTGCTGGACGGTCAAAAGGAGACCGGTGTTACGGCAATGTATTTATGCCGTGAAATGGACGCAGGTGACATTATTGATGTTTCCAAAACGCCCATTGGTGAAAACGAAACTGCCGGTGAGCTTTTGGATAGGCTGGCTGTTTTGGGCGCTGATTTGCTTTCTAAGACCTTGACCGGTGTTGAGAAAGGGGAGACCACACGCACTCCGCAGGACGGCGCACAGGCTACCTATGCACCAATGCTGGATAAATCTATGTGTCCTATCGACTTTACAAAGACTGCGCAGCAGGTCCATAACCACGTTCGTGGGCTTCATCCTTGGCCCGTTGCCACGATGGAGCTGCAGGGGCAGCGTTTTAAGGTGCACCAAACCGTCATTACAGAAGGAAGCGGAGCACCCGGACAGATCTTGGGGCTTACCAAGACCGGTCTTAAAATCGCTTGCGGTTTCGGTGCAGTGGAGATCCGTTCTTTGCAGGCAGAGGGTGGCAAACGGATGAACGCTCCGGATTATTTCCGCGGTCATCCCTTGGAGGCGCAGTAATGGGCGCAAGAGAGACTGCCTTAAATGCGCTGATTGCGATCCGTAAGGAGGATGCCTGGTCCAACGGTGTGCTGAAAACCTATATTCAGCGGGACAAGCTGGACAGCCGAGATGCGGCCCTTGCTTCCCGTCTCTGCTACGGTGTGCTTCAAAATCGTGCTCTCTTAGACGCATATCTGAGGCAGCTTCTTACCGGTAAGCTGAGGGATCTGCATCCTGTTGTACGGGATATTTTGCATATAGGTCTTTACCAAATTTATAAGATGGACAAGATCCCGGATTCTGCTGCTGTCAATGAATCGGTGCAGCTTACGAAGAAGTACTGCAAGATTCCCAAAGCACCCGGCCTGGTAAATGCAGTGCTGCGAAATGCGGTGCGGACGGCGGGGCAACTGAAAATGCCTTCCGATTACGCCGAAAAGTACAGTCATCCTCAGGAACTTATTGATCTGCTAAAGGCCTATGTTGGTAAAGAGCGGCTTGTGCCGATGCTGGAAGCGAACAATGAGACACCGCCTATGACTGTGCAGGTAAACTTATTAAAATGCAGTGCGGAAACCCTGGCCGCCAGTCTTGAAAATGAGGGTGTGACTGTAAGGAAACACCCGGTGCTTCCTAACTGCTTGATTGTGGAAAATACGGGCAATATTGAGCGCCTGTCAGCATTTCAGGACGGGCTGTTCTATGTGCAGGATGGGGCGGCCTGGCTTAGCGTACAGTGTGCCGGCATCCAAAAAGGAGATTCTGTAATGGACTGCTGTGCTGCGCCCGGTGGCAAGAGCTTTGCAGCAGCTGTTTGCGGCGCGGGGGAGATCATCTCTTGTGACATCCACCCCCATAAGGTTTCGCTCATCGAGAAGGGTGCCCAAAGATTAGGTTTTTCGAATATACACCCGATTTGTCAAGATGCGTCCGTATTTGTTCCGCAGTATGAGGGGAAAATGGACGTGGTGATTGCGGATGTGCCTTGTTCAGGCTATGGTATTATTCGGAAAAAACCGGATATTCGCTATAAATCCCCGAAATCGATGGAGGAACTGCCGGCGCTGCAATTACAGATCCTGAAAAACCAAGCCCGATATGTGCGACCCGGTGGAACGCTTCTATATTCCACTTGTACGCTTACTTATCGCGAAAATGAAGGCGTTGTGGATACTTTTTTACAGGACAACCCTGCATTTAAGCTGGTAAAACTGCCGTTGCCGGAGGCGATCGTGCAAGAGCGGGAAGGAATGTTACGGCTGATTCCCGGCCAGTATCACACCGATGGCTTCTTTATTTGTTGTATGCGGAGAGAATCATGAACATTAAATCTATGACCTTGCCGGAAATGACCGAGGCAATGAAGGAATTGGGACAGCCGGCTTTTCGTGCCAAGCAGGTTTATACTTGGCTCCATAAGGGCGTGCGCACTTATGACGAAATGCAAAATATTCCCAAAGATCTGCGTGCAGTCTTGGCTGTGAAATATCCCATTTTGACGCCGCGGGTCGTTCGTCGGCAGGAGTCAAAGAAGGACGGTACGATCAAGTACCTTTGGCAGCTATCTGACGGTAACTGCATTGAAACCGTTTTGATGCGTTACCACTACGGCAATACCGTCTGCATATCCACAGAGGTGGGGTGCCGGATGGGTTGTGCTTTTTGTGCGTCCACGCTTGGCGGCTTGGTGCGCAGATTAGAGCCCTTTGAAATGCTCGATGAGGTGCTCTTTACCCAAGTTGAATCCGGGCTTCCCATCTCCCATATTGTGTTAATGGGCATTGGAGAGCCTCTGGATAATTATGAAAGTGTGCTGCGTTTTCTGGAGCTGGTCAACAGTCCGGATGGTATGAATATTTCTATGCGGCATATCAGTCTTTCTACCTGCGGTCTTGTGCCAAAGATCGATGCGCTTGCAAATGAAAAGCTGCAGATTACACTGTCTGTTTCGCTTCACGCACCGTCCGATGAAATTCGAGACAAAATTATGCCTGTCAACAAGGCCTATCCTACGGATGTGCTGCTGGATGCCTGTAGACGGTATTATGCACAGACCAACCGTCGCATCTCCTTTGAGTATGCCATGATCGACGGTGTGAATGATACAGAAGCCTGCGCAATGTTGCTGCTAAAGAAGCTCAAGGGCTTACCGGCCCATATGAACTTGATCCCGCTTAATCACGTGGAAGAGAGTCCGTTGAAGCCCAGCAGTCGCAGCGCGGTTATGAAATTTCAGAAAATATTGGAGGATGGCGGTGTGCCGGCAACGGTCCGACGCACGTTAGGCGGCGATATTGATGCCTCCTGCGGCCAGCTCCGTCGCAAATATACAAAAGAAAAGCAGAATGAATCCGGAGGAGAGTCGTAAGCTATGCATTTTTGGGGACTAAGCGATTTAGGTTGTGTTCGTAAGCAGAATGAGGATGCGCTATTTATCCAGCAGCTAAACAAGAATACGCTTTTGTGTGTTGTTTGTGATGGTATGGGTGGTGCAAAGTCCGGCAATGTTGCCAGTTCTTTGGCTGCGGATACCTTTGCGCAGGAAGTGAAGCGTACATGGAAGGGAAGAAGAAAAAAAGCCGCGGAGCAGCTTTTGTTCGAAGCGGTCAATCTTGCCAATGATACTGTTTACCAACAGTCGAAAGTGTCTGTGGAGTATAACGGTATGGGTACTACGCTGGTAGCTGCATTAGTCCATGGAAAGACAGTGAATATTGTCAATGTGGGTGATAGCCGTGCTTACAGTATTAGCGCTGAAGGCATTCGGCAGATTACAGTGGATCATTCTGTGGTGCAGATGATGGTCCAGCGAGGGGAGCTTACCGCAGAACGCGCGAAATGCTATCCCGGCAAGAATTACATAACCCGCGCCATTGGCACCGAGGAAGCGGTGACTTGCGACGGCTTTTTGACACAGCTGACGAAGGGTGAGTATTTACTCCTGTGCAGCGATGGTCTTACCAATGTGGTAAACGATCAGGAAATTCTTTTTGAAGTGCTCCACGGTGGCACACCGGATACGTGCTGCCAGCGGCTCATTGAGATCGCAAAGCATCGTGGTGCCCCGGACAATGTGACTTGTGCCTTGATTATGCTTTAAGGCGAAAGGAGAAAAGATTATGGATAAATACATCGGCCGCTTGCTGGAAGATCGATATGAAATTCTCGATGTTCTTGGTGTAGGCGGTATGGCGGTGGTTTATAAAGCAAAATGCCATAAGCTTAACCGTATGGTCGCCATTAAGGTCCTGAAAGACGACTTTTTAGAGGACGAGGAGTTCCGTGGCCGTTTCCACGCAGAGGGGCAGGCGGTTGCTATGCTCAGCCACCCGAACATCGTTTCTGTTTATGATGTTTCCAGTACCGATCAGGTGGATTATATCGTAATGGAGCTGATCGAGGGCATTACCCTTAAGCAGTACATTGAAAAGAAGGGCGCTCTTAACTGGAAGGAGACACTGCACTTTGCCAATCAGATCGCAAAGGCGCTTGAGCACGCCCACAGCCGCGGAATTGTCCACAGGGATATTAAACCCCACAATATTATGGTACTGCGTAACGGTTCTGTAAAGGTGGCTGACTTTGGTATTGCCCGCGGGATCGCAAAAGGGAATACTCTGAAAAAAGAAGCGCTTGGCTCGGTTCATTACATTTCTCCTGAGCAGGCAAAGGGTGATCACGTGGATGCCCGTTCGGATATCTATTCCTTAGGTGTAGTTATGTATGAAATGGCAACGGGCAAGCAACCCTATGAAGGTTCTTCCCCCATTAACGTAGCACTTCAGCATATTAACAGCACCCCTACGCGTCCTTCTGCGCTAAACAAATCCATTCCAACCGGATTGGAACAGATCATTATGAAGGCAATGGCGCAGAATCCTGCGGACCGTTATAGCGCGGCTGTTGATCTGCAGCAGGCAATTGAACAGTTCCAAAAGGATCCTACCACTGTATTTCATTATCCGATGCTAAACGTAGGAAAGCGGCGGAAAAATGCCGGCGAAAAATCCCGCGAGACAAAAAATGCCAACAAGGACGGCGAAGATGAGATGAAGAAGCAACCTGCCCAGCTTCCCGAGGATAACAGAAATAAGCACAGTCAGCAGGGAAGAGGAAAGAAAGCCTCTAAGCTGGAAACCATAGCCATTGTTTCCTGTGTTGTTGCAATCTTAGTTGCTTGCTTGGTCATGGTTCTGTTTATGAATAACCCCTTTGGTAGTGGCGCAAAGATGGTAAAGGTTCCGGATCTCGTCGGTAGAAATTATGAGAACTTGCCCTCTTATCCCGGACTTGATATTAAGCTTAAGGAAGAGGTCTACGATGATTTTTACGCACCCGGTATGATCGTCTTTCAGGAGACGGAGGCCAAGTCCTCTGTTCCGAAGGGCTCGACGATCTATGTCAATGTCAGTAAGGGCAGTGCACCTAAGCACTACTATATGCGAGATGTTGTTGGTATGTATCAGGCCGAGGCACAGCAGGTGCTTACGCAAATCGGCATCCGGCTTACCATTAAGATTGAAGAGGTTATTGACGAGACAGTCAAGGCGGGTAAGGTTATCAGCACTGTTCCTGAGAAAGAAGCAGAGCTTAAGGATGGTCAGCAGATCGTTCTGCGGGTGGCAAAGGCAAAGACGGTTGTGACGGCACGTATGATGAAAGTGGTAGGTATGAATATTGATGTTGCCCTTACAAGGCTAAAGGCAAATGGCTTTGAGAATATCAAAAAAGAATACGATTCTACGAGCACAAAGCCTGAGGGGCAGGTTGTTAGTCAGTCTGTAAGCGAAGGAACGAACTGGGATATTTCTAAGGAAATCACCTTGACGGTTGCGGGTATGCCGCCGGAGACCGAGCCGCCCACAGAGCCAGGTGGCGAGACACTGCCACCGGAGAATGGTTAAGCTATGGCAGAAATGAAAACCGGACGCATTGTGCGCTCTTTAAGTGGTTTTTATGATGTGTTGACAGATGGCGGCAGAGTGACCTGCCGTGGGAGGGGAAGCCTTCGGAAGGGCGGCCAGCTGCCACTCACAGGCGATATGGTAGAAATTTCCGTTGATTGCGGCAAAGGTATGGTAGAGAAGATTCTGCCACGTAAAAACTGCTTTGTACGACCTGCAGTTGCCAATGTGGACGGACTTGTGATCTTTGCCGCGAACGTCAATCCGGTGACAGAGCCCTTTCTCATTGACCGGGTCGCGGCCATTGCCGGTGATCAGGATGTGCCGGTATATATCTGTGTGAATAAGTATGATCTGGATCCAGCAGTGGATTTGGTGCGCATTTACCGGAATGCCGGTTTTCAGGTGCTGTGTACCAGCGCCCAAACCGGAGAGGGAATGGAGGAGCTTCGTGCGCTGCTAAAGGGTAAGCTGATGGCTTTTACCGGCAACACCGGTGTAGGAAAAAGCAGTGTGCTTAATGCTCTTTGCCCCGAACTACAGCTTGCGACCGGCGAGGTCTCCGAAAAGCTGGGCCGCGGCAGACATACCACCCGGCACGTAGAGCTTTACTGCATTGGGGAGGATACTTTTGTAGCGGATACCCCCGGCTTTGCTTCTTTTGATACGGAGCAGATGGATATTATCCTAAAGGAGAATTTGCAGTACGCATTCCCTGATTTTGCTCCTTATATCGGGAAATGTCAATTCCACGATTGCTCTCACCGAAAAGAGCCCGGTTGTTCGGTTTTGCAGGCGCTTCGGGACGGAGAGATCGAACAGACCCGACACGATAGTTATCTTCGCCTTTATGAAAAGAGCAGTCAAATCAAGACTTGGGAGCTGTAAGAGGAGGTGTAAAGATGAAGCTTTCTTCATTTGTTCATTTTGCAGCATTTGGTGTAAAGACCATCCTTTTTCGTAAGAAAGCACCTATATTGGGTACTGTTATCGTGACAGATAAGTGTAATCTGAGGTGTAAGCACTGCTCAGTCAACAACATTACCGCAGTTATTCATCCCTACGACAAGGTGAGAAGGGAAATGCAGACCCTATATGATATGGGGGTTCGCATTTTGTTCTTCTGCGGTGGCGAGACCTTCCTTTGGCGAGATGGAGATAAGACCCTTCGTGACTTGGTCATCGAAGCGAAGAAAATGGGTTTTTTGATCGTCAATGTAGTAACCAACGGCACATTTTCCATTGACCTGCCTGAGGCAGACCTGATCCTATTAAGTCTTGACGGCGATCGGGAGCATCATAATACTATCCGCGGCAATACCTACGATACGATCCTGCACAATATCAGCAAGGCGACAGCGGACAATATCTGCTTCTATATGGCGATCAACCAGATCAATAAGGACTGCGTGGACCATGTTTGCCGTCTTGCCCGGGATACAAAAAACGTGCGTGCGGTATCCTTTAATTTCCATACACCCTATCCGGATACCAAGGAACTGGCGCTATCTAAGGATGAGAAAAAGAAATGCTGCGAGACGATCACCCATATGATGGATGAGGGATGTCCTGTGTTTAACCTGAAATCCGCATTCCCATATTTGATCGAGAATCGTTTTCCTACACCGTGTCACCAGTGCCTGGTCATCGAGGATGGGAAGATCAGTACATGCGGCAGATGTATTGATGTGCCGGGACTTTGTGAACAGTGCGGCTACTTCTTTGTGGCAGAATATACGCTGCTGTTTCGCGGAAATTTGAAAGTGGTCTTTGAAATGCTCAAAACCTACCTAAAATACATATGAGGAATGCGCTATGAGCGTAATTACAAATCTTACAAGGGCCTGGCTGACACGTTCGTTCAGGCCCTTTACTTTTACAAATGAATATGACCAAACCCTCTCTTATGAAGATTGCCGGAATTTAGGACTATATGTCCATATTCCGTTTTGCAAAAGCATTTGCAATTTCTGCCCATATTGTAAAGTCCGCTATGATGAAGCCCTTTGCAACCGCTACATCGATGCTTTGCTTCGGGAAATCCATATGGTCGGCAGGCAGCAAAAGGGGAGAAAGACCGTTACAAGTCTTTATTTCGGCGGTGGCACACCTGCTTTAGCGGCAGATCGGCTGGGGGAAATTATTGATGCCTGCAAGGCATACTTCGTGATCACAGAGGGGATCGGTTTAGAGCTTCATCCCGATAATGTGACAGTGGAGACGTTGACGAAGCTAAAAAATGCCGGTGTGACGAAAATCAGTATCGGCATCCAGTCCTTTCAGGAAAAATACCAGTCGGTTTTGGGGCGCAAAACGGTGGATCGGGAAGCAATGGCAGAAGCCTTGTCGGCAGTGCCCTTCGAGACAGTATCCATGGACTTCATTTTTGCGCTGCCAGGGCAGACCTATGAAGACCTGAAGGCGGATGTGGATGGGGCATTTGCAAGCGGCGCGAACCATATTGCGATCTATCCCTTTATTGATTTTACCTTTACGAAGAGTACCGTCAAGGCGCTCCCGAAAAAGGAAAAGCGGCAGCTTTTGGATAGAATTACCCGATATTGTTTGGAAAAGGGCTATACTCGCAATTCGATTTGGACTTTTGCAGGCGAAACGCAGGCGGGTTATTCTTCTATGACCCGGGATAATTTCCTCGGTTTTGGCTGTTCCGCTACCACGCTGCTAAAAGAGCAGTTTAAGATCAATACATTTTCTGTCGAAGAGTACTGCAAAAGAATTGACGAGGGGGAGCTGCCCACATCACTTACCATACGTTTCACCAAACGGCAGAGAATGGTTTACTATTTGTTCTGGACAGCATACAGCACGCGGGTGGATATACGGGACTTTGAAAAGTTTTTTGGTGTACCGCTGCGGAAAATGTATGGTTTTGAATTATGGCTTGCAAAACTTCTCGGCTTTGTGACGGAAGAAAACGGTATTTATGAGATGACCCTAAAGGGCGCGTTTTATTACCACTATTATGAGAATTTTTACACCCTGTCTTACATTGATAAGATGTGGGGGATTATGCGAAAAGAAGCTTTCCCAAAGGAAATTAAGCTATAAAAGCAGCCGCGCAATGCGGCTGCTTCTTTGTTGCTTAACTTTTTGCACAGACCGGATGACTCCGCATAAAATGTCCTATAAGCAATGTGCTTATTTTGAATATGAGTTCGGAGGTAATCTAATGTCGGAGTATATTCAGGGGTGTATGCGCTGCGGGCCGGAGGACTTGCAGAATGCACTGGCTATTCACACCCGGAAAATTACGGACAGCTGCCGGGATAAGGATTGTATCGAAGGTCTTCGTGTCTACCTGACAAGAAGCTCGCAGGCTGTTCTGGAAACAGCAGCGGGAGCAAAGGTTCGCTGCGCTGACCTTGTGTATGCAGCGGTTGATGTGGAGCCGGTGGCATTTGACAGAAATCATTACTGTGTGGATGTTACATTTTATTACCGGGTCTTAGCAGATGCCACCATTGGCACCTGCCGCCCGGCAGCCCTTTACGGTCTTGCCGTATTCTCTAAGCGGGCAGTTCTGTGCGGCGAGGAGAGCAGTGCGCGGATATTCAGCAGCGCGGATGACAGAGGTGCGCCGCTGTGTCAGAATCAGCATTATCCCACAGCTATCGTGGAAGCCCTGGATCCCATGATCCTCAGCTCCCGTGTCAAGGAGCTGGGCGATTGTGGGAATCGGGAGAATACGGTAGTGCAGATCCCGGCGAATGTCCTTGAACTGTTCGACGATGAGCTGGTGCTGGGAGGCGAGCGCAGACGGCTGTATGTTTCTCTGGGACAGTTTTCCATTATCCGTTTGGAACGGGATGCCCAGATCGTTGTGCCGATGCTTGACTATTCGCTGCCTACGAAGGACTGCTGTGATGCACCGGGTTGTGCGGAAGATCCTTGCGAGATGTTCAGTCGGATCCCGTTCCCGGCAAGTCAGTTTACACCAAAGGGCTGCGACCCTTGCGATGGGAAGGAATACGAAAGCGAAGGCGGCTGCAGCCGCTGCTATACGACAACTGCGGATATATAAAAGAAAGCGCCGAAGGGGGAGACCCCTTCGGCTTTTCATATTAGCGAATGTTAAGTAGGCGCTTACGCGCAATATTGATAGGACCTTCGTTCATATGGTTGATCCAGGAAAGGCTCATTCCGCAGCCGCGGGCAGCGCAGGTATCCGGGTCATCGGCCAGCGAGCAGCTGATTTCGGTACGGGCCATAAAGTAAAGATCCATACCCCAAAGCTGACTGCCACCACCGGTAAGCACAATGCCATTGCCGGCAATATCACCGACCAATTCAGGGGAGGTATCGTCCAAAACCGCAAGCACCTGATCCACGATCTGACGGGCAAGACGGGTCAGCGGCTCAATGAGCTCTGTGGAGTTTAGTTGAATCTCACGGGGTGAGCCGGATTTGGCATCCCGTCCGCGGACATTCATTGTAACCACTTCAGGGCGCATACTGACAGAGCCAATTTGCATTTTTATTTCTTCTGCAGTTACCTTGCCGATGACAACACCGTATTTGCGGCGGACGAACCGGGCAATGGCATCGTCAAAGGCATCGCCACCAATGCCTACTGAGGCGGAAGTTGCCACTGCGTTTTGTGTAAGGACAGCGATGTTTGTCGTGCCACCGCCAATGTCCACAACCAAGTGTCCTGTATTGCCGCTAAGGTCAAGACCGGCGCCGAGCGCGGCAGCAAGCGGTTCTTCGATCAGGTAGACCCGTCGTGCACCGGCTTCGATGGCGGCATTGATTACAGTACGCTCCTCAACCTCTGTCACACCGCTGGGCACGGTAATAACCACGCGGGGCTTGGGACGGAAAATGGAGGATTTGGAGACCTTTTTGAACAGGTCCTCGAGCATACGTACTGTCATTTCGTGGTCGGAGATCACACCGCCCTTTAAGGGATACATTGCTACGATATTGCCGGGCGTGCGGCCCAACATATTCCGGGCAGCGGAGCCGACCTGCAGGATCTTGCCGGTGGCTTTGCTTACGGCTACAACTGCGGGCTCTTTGACTTTAATGCCTTCGCCCTCTACATAAATGCGCACATTGGATGTACCTAAATCAATGCCTAAATCGTTTGAAAAGAACAACATATTATCACCTATATCATTTTTTCTTGTTTTTATGTGCCGATGCGATGGCAGCACAGTATACTTCCTTTGCACCTGCGGCAAGGAGTGTCTTTGCACATTCGGAAATCGTAGCACCGGTCGTAATGACGTCGTCGATCAGCAGAATTGTTTTGCCGGAAACGTCCGCATCGCCACGAACAGCGTATGCACCGAGTACATTTGCTTTTCTATGCGCCGGATCTGCTATTCCGGACTGGGCTGGATTGTGGCGTTTCTTTTTCAGGGTGGACAGCAGGGGAGCGTCCAATTCCTTCGAGACTGCCTTTGCAAGGAGTGCGACCTGATCATAGCCCCGTGAAAAGCGTCGCCAAATGCTGATGGGAACCCAAGTAATGTAATCATAGGGAACTTCCATCTGCTGGATCCGCATCGCAAGGAACCGACCATAAGCATCTGCATAGCTCAGCGCACGACGGAATTTATAGCGATGGATGCTATGCTTGACACTATCTTTATAATACCACACTGCAGTCCATCCTGCAACAAAAGGAATATTATTTTTGGAAGATGAAAAATCCGGTGCCTCTGTACGGCAGCTATGGCAAAGGTCCGTTTCCGCATCAGTTAGCAGCCTGCGGCAGAAAATGCACTTTTTGGGGAATACTAAATCCAGTAGCATCAGATTTTCTCCTGAAGTCTCAGTTTAAGACCGGTGTATCGGCGGGAGGTATTGGCATTTTGCACCATTGCAGCAACGGTTTCCTGCCGGCCTACAATAATGAGGATTTGTTTTGCACGGGTAATAGCGGTGTATAATACGCTTCGGCTGAGAAGATAGGGAGAACTATTGTAGGCGGAGAGAATGACAGCTCGATATTCGCTGCCTTGACTTTTGTGTACGGTTACAGCATAGGCCGGCTCCAACTCATTTAGCTGAGAAAACTCATAAATGGTCTCCTTGCCGTCAAATACAATGCGAAGCTGCTCCGCGTAGGGATCGATCTCCGTGATGACACCGATATCACCGTTAAAAATACCGGTGCCGACCTGATTGCCGTCAGTGGTTTTCCAAAGAATATCGTAATTATTCCGAATCTGCATCACCCGGTCACCTTCCCGGAAGGTACACTGACCGAAAATACGCTCTTTTTTATTGGGTGCAGAAGGGTTCAGGGCAGCCTGCAGACGGATGTTCAGGTGAACTGTGCCGGCACCGCCTTTTTTCGAGGGTGACAGAACCTGAATCTGCTCAGGTGGAATGTTCATATTTTTTGGAAGTCGGGAGGCAC
This sequence comes from Oscillospiraceae bacterium, assembly GCA_015067665.1. Taxonomy (GTDB): domain Bacteria; phylum Bacillota; class Clostridia; order Oscillospirales; family Oscillospiraceae; genus Faecousia. The sequence continues at coordinate 23,636 of SVLZ01000007.1, forward strand.
AAAGCCCTAAAATAGTCTGGGCGGCTTCTTCCTCGCTATCGACGGGTAGGAAAAAGAAATCCTTCTTCCGATTATGAAGATCGGGCATCTGCCCTTTGTTTACCGCGTGGGCATTCATAACGATCAGGCTCTCTTGGGCCTGACGGAAGATCTCAGTGAGAATGACACAGTCGATAGCGCGGCTGCGGAGAATATCCCGGAAAGGGAAACCGGGACCGATGGGTGGCAGCTGATCCGGGTCACCAACAAGAATAATTCTTGCATTTTTCGGAATGGCAGAGAGGAGTTTGTGGAACAGTAGAATATCTACCATTGACATTTCGTCAATGATGACCGCATCGGCTTTTAATGGATTATCCGCATTGCGGCAAAAGCACAGATTGCCGTTTTCCGGGTCAATGCCGACTTCTAACAGACGGTGGATGGTAGACGCATCCTGACCGGTCACTTCCGTAAGACGCTTTGCGGCACGTCCCGTGGGCGCGGCCAGCAGGCAGGTAAGACCGGTGCGGCGAAACAGCGCAGCAATGGCATTTACTATCGTGGTTTTGCCGGTTCCCGGACCTCCGGAGATCACAAGAAGCTGGGTACTCATGGCGCGCGTAATGGCGGCAACTTGGTTTTCGGCATAGGTGATGCGATTCTCCTCTTCCAACTGGCGTATCAGGGAAGAGAGCTTGGCCGGCGGGGCGGCGGGAGAATTGGCGGCGGAAAGAAGCCTTTCTTTGCATTCTACCTCGGCTTCATAGAGCTCGGGAAGATAGCATACGTTGATGCCTGTTATGATTTCTTCCTTTAGCAGTTCTGAAGCTGTGAGATCTTCGATGCCCGCAGTGATAATCGCGCGATCAAGCCCCAGTAGCTGTGCTGTGGCAGGAATCAGTTTCTCTTTTGGCAGAAATGCGTGTCCTGCAGTGGCGTTATATTGCAGTTCGAATCGGATGCCCGCCTCTACACGGCGATGATCGTCTCCTGAAATGCCGAGCTCGATGGCAAATTTATCCACAATGGCGAAAGGAGCATTGAGTCCCTCCTCCAATAAAAGATAGGGGTCGTCATACAGCATATCCAAAATACCGTCGCCATAGCGCTTATAGCATCGGACTGCAAGCTCCGGCGGGAGCATATGAAGAGCGAAAAACTCCAATATATGGCGGACACCAACCTGCAGTCTATAGGCTTCTCCAATGGCGATGGCTTTGGCATAAGAAATGCCGGAGATCTCCGTCAGTAATTCCGGCGATTTTTCCATAATGTTCAGGGTGTCTGTGCCAAAGCGGTTTACGATGGCGGCAGCCAGCTTCGGACCGACTCCCTTAATTGCGCGCCCGGAGAGAAAAGTCAGGATTTGCGGTCCGGTCTGGGGCAGAAGGCGTTCTAAAAACTCTGCCTCGAACTGACGACCGTAGTTTGCGTGGGTGCTCCATTTGCCGGTGACCATCAGCTGCTCGCCCACAAAGGGCAGGGGAATGGTGCCCACTACGGTAACAGTTTGTCCGTTATCGCACTCCATACGGAGTACGGAATATCCATTATCGTAGTTTTGGTAGACGACACCCATAATGGTGCCCTGTAAAATTTCCAGCTCCTGCATTCTGCCCCTCCTTTGCGTTACATTTTGTATATCATACATCATAATTGCCCGATTGAAAAGACCAAAATCCAATTTCTGCTGGTAAAAATTTCTTGCATTGCCATTTGGTGTGTGGTATAATTACAAAGATATGCAAAAAGGGGGAGATGCCGATGAAAAACTTAGGCCTTTTAATGTGGTTTTCACAATTGGGCATTTCTGTGGCAGTACCTCTCATCTGTGCAGTTGGACTTTCAGTTTGGCTTTACAATGAATATAATACCGGTATTTGGGTCGTTATTTTGGGAATAGTTGTTGGGCTTTACGGTGCCATTGACGGCTTGCGTACAAGCCTCAGGGCGATGAAGCAATTGGCAGAGCAGACGTGTTCCGACGACCAAAACAAAAGGAAAGAATAATATGTTAGAATCCCGTAAAATTGTCATTCGTGAAACTTTATATATTTTAGTCGGCGTTTTGGTACTGACTGCGGTTATGTTCTGCGTCTATGCACTATTAGGTCTATTTGATCTAAGTGTGCTTTTAGGCGGAATTGTAGGTATTGTCCTTGCTTGCGGCAACTTCTTTTTTATGGCTGTTACCGCATCTATGGCTGCGGATAAGGCCGAAGAGCAGGATGTAGCCGGAGGCACGCAGATCGTGCGGCTTTCATATCCGCTGCGGCTTCTTGTGCTGGCGGGTCTGCTTTTGGTTTGCGGGCTTAGCGGCTTCTTTGATCCGATTGCCCTTGTTTTGCCCCTTGCCTTTGTGCGGCCGGTGCTGATGCTGAGTGCATTTTTCAGAAAGGGGGATGGTAAGTAAATGGATAGTGTAAACGTCACCGGTGCGTATATTTATTTCCGCATTCCGATATTCGGTGGCATTAACGTGACACAAACGATGCTATCGCTGCTTGTTGTGACGGTGCTTCTTTGTGTTGCCGGTTATTATTTAGGCAGGAATCTGCAAAAACGACCGGGAAAGCTGCAAGTGCTGACGGAAAAGGGAGTTACCATCCTTTATAACTTGGTGTGCAGTACAATGGGAAAACACAATGCCAGATGGGTACCTTATATCGGCACGATCTTCCTGTCGTCCATTTGCGGAAGTCTTATTGGTATGACCGGCTTTCTTCGTTCATCTACCGCAGACCTAAGCGTGCCGCTGACTTGGGGCATTATGACCAGTGTGATCATATGGGCCCAGTCCATTAAGCACAGCGGTGTAAAGGGATGGCTCAAGGGCTTTGCAGAGCCAATTGCGGTTATGCTGCCTATGAATATTATCTCTGAGATCGCCCAACCCTGTGCAATGGCATTTCGTCATTTTGGCAACGTTGCCGGTGGTGGTGTGATCAATAGCATTTTGTATACGGCCTTGGGACTGCTGTCTACGGCACTCATTGGTGTACTGTCCAAAACTGTGGTGGTACCCCTTGTTTTGCTTGCGCTTGCTGCGGTTCTGTTTATGCAGGGCATCAAGAAAAACAAAATGCTTTATAAGATCCTTGGTGGGGCAATGTGTGTATTAAGCCTCGTTGGGATCCTGGAATATACGGGTGTTATGACAGATATTCCCATTTTCCAGTACGGCATTCCTGCGGTGCTATCGCTGTATTTTGATTTGTTCTCCGGTTTTGTGCAGGCCTTTGTATTTAGTCTGCTGAGTATGGTCTATATTGCTTCAGCCTGCCCACCGCCAGTAACAGAAGAAACAAATGTAAAGAAATAAAATAAATTAATGGAGGAATTTATTATGGAATACAATATTTATTTTTTGAAGGCTTGCTGTGCCATCGCTGCTGCGATCTGTATGGGTATCGGCTCTATCGGTCCTGCAATCGGTGAAGGTCACGCGGTTGGTAAGGCACTGGAGGGTATGGCACGTCAGCCTGAATCTGCAAACGATCTGCGTACCAATATGATCCTTGGCTGTGCAGTTACGGAGACTACCGGTATTTACGCACTGCTGATCTCCTTCCTGATCCTCTTTGCGGTCAACGTTTAATTTTTTAACAACTACCCAAAGAAAGGAGCCGGGAAATGGGATTTGAAGAATTTTTGGGTGTAAATCCCTGGACGGCGCTGTTTACGCTGGCAAATACGGTTACGCTGTTTCTTGTGCTGAAGAAAATGCTCTTTAAGCCGGTAATGAAGATGATCGAAGACCGGCAAAATGAGATCGATGAGATGTATCAAAAGGCAGACGATTCCAAGCGACAGGCGGAAGCCCTGCAGACCCAGTATGAGGAAAAGTTTGCGCTTGCATCTCAGGAAGCAGAACGTGTGGTGAAGGAAGCTGTTGTTCGCGGTCAAAACCGGGAGATGGAGATCATTCGGCAGGCTAATGAAGAAGCAGCTGCCATTCGTGAAAAGGCCTCTGCTGACATTGCCCAGGAAAAGAAAAAGGCAGTTGCTGAAGCAAAGGGAGAGATTTCCGATTTGGCGATGGAAATTGCCGAAAAGGTTATTGAAAGATCCCTTGACCGAAATGACCAAAAACGTCTTGTTGACGGCTTTATCAGCCAGTTAGGGGATGTGCAGTGATGGGAAATGCTGGAATTTACGCACAAAGCTTATTTAGTCTTGGTGCCGAGGAGCATATTTCTGATCTGCTGCTTACGGAAATGGAGTCCGTTCGGGATATTTTCAGCGCTGAGCCGGATTTTGTGAAGCTCTTGTCGCTGCCCAGTCTTTCCAAAGAGGAGAGAACTGGGATGGTAGATCATTGCCTTCGTGGAAAGGTACATCCTTACCTTTTGAATTTCCTGAAAATTCTGACCGAGCGCGGTCTTATCAGCCAGTTTTCAAAATGCTGCGATGTCTACCGCGAAATATATAACGAGGATAATGGCATTTTGACCGCCAACGTGGTATCTGCGGTTGCGCTTACCGAAGAACAAAAGGCGGCGCTGAAGGATAAGTTGGATAAGCGCACAGGAAAAAATGTGCAGCTCTGCTGTAAAATTGATCCGGATTGTATTGGCGGCATCCGCGTGGATTATGAGAACCAGCGGATCGATGGTACGATTTCTGGCCGTTTGGCATCTATGGCAGAGCAGCTGGGTACCACGTCTTTTTGAAAAAGAAAGCGGGATAACTTGATATGGAATTAAAACCTGAAGAAATTACAAGGCTGATTCGCAGCCAAATTAAAAACTATGAAAACAAACTGGAAGTCAGTCAGACCGGTACGGTCATCCTGGTTGGTGACGGTATTGCGAAGGCTTCCGGCCTGAACGAATGTATGGCCGGTGAGTTGGTGGAGTTTCCGGGTGGTGCCTATGGTATGGCGCAGAATTTGGAGGAAGAAACGGTATCTATCGTTATCCTCGGCAATGACAGCGGCATCAAAGAGGGCGATCTTGTGAAGCGCACAGGCCGTGTTGTTTCCGTGCCTGTCGGTGAGGCACTGATTGGACGTGTTGTCAACGCGCTCGGTGAGCCTATCGACGGAAAGGGACCGATCTCCGCGTCAGACTGGTGTCCCATCGAAGCGCCGGCACCCGGCATTATGGACAGAGAGCCTGTTAATGAGCCTCTCCAAACCGGAATTAAGGCAATCGACTCTATGATCCCCATCGGCAAGGGTCAGCGTGAGCTGATCATCGGCGACCGACAGACCGGCAAGACTACCATTGCTACAGATACGATCCTCAACCAAAAGGGTAAGGACGTGATCTGTATCTATGTGGCCATCGGTCAGAAGCGCTCTACCGTCGCACAGATCGTAAATAACCTGAAGGCCGGCGGTGCGATGGATTATACCATTGTTGTATCTGCCACAGCTTCTGAACTGGCGCCGATGCAGTATATAGCACCCTATGCCGGCTGTACAATGGGCGAGTATTTTATGCATCAGGGCAAGGATGTGCTTGTGATCTATGACGATCTTAGTAAGCACGCAGTTGCTTACCGTGCCATTTCTCTGCTTATTCGCCGTCCTCCCGGACGAGAGGCATATCCCGGCGATGTCTTTTATCTTCACTCCCGTTTGTTGGAGCGGGCTGCCCATATGTCTCAGGAAAAGGGCGGCGGCAGCTTGACGGCGCTTCCTATTATTGAAACCCAGGCGGGTGACGTTTCTGCCTATATCCCTACCAATGTTATTTCCATTACCGACGGTCAGATCTTCTTGGAGGAAGAGCTGTTTAATGCCGGTATTATGCCTGCAGTCAACCCCGGTATTTCTGTCTCCCGTGTTGGAGGCTCTGCCCAGATCAAGGCGATGAAAAAGGTTGCCGGTAGTTTGAAGCTGCTGTACTCCCAGTATCGGGAGCTGCAGAGCTTTGCACAGTTCGGTTCTGATTTGGACAAGGACACCAAGCAGCGCCTTGCTCTCGGTGAGCGAATTGTTGCAGTGCTGAAGCAGAAGAATAATTCGCCTATGGACGTTGCCCATCAGACCTGTATTATTTATGCGGTGGTTGGCGGTTATTTGGCAAACCTACGTGTAGATCAGGTTCCGGAGTTTGAGCGTAGACTGATCGAGCATATTGCGCTTAAATACCCGGATGTGACGGAAACGATCCGCACCACCGGAAAGATGGATATGAATACGGAAAATCGCTTGCAGGAGGCAATCAAAACGCTTCTTGCTGACTATGAGATCGCTGTGTAAAGGAGAAGGCTATGGCTGGCGTATCTGCAAAATCCATTAAAAACAGAATACGCAGTATGGAGTCTACCCGGCAGATCACACGGGCTATGGAGCTGGTCGCCGCCTCTAAGCTGCGTAAGGCGCAAAACCAGGCGATTACCACAAGACCCTATTATACCTGCCTTTATGAGACTATCAATCAAATCGCAGCAGCAAACGGATCTATGTCTTCGCCTTTTATGACGCAGCAGGACGGCGGTAAGACCCTTTGTGTCGTTATTGCCGGTGACCGTGGGCTTTCCGGCGGCTATAACAACAATGTATTGAAGCCTCTTGACCGGGAAAATGCAATTTTACCAATCGGTAAAAAGGCGGTGGAGTATTGCGCTGCCAGATCTATGGACATTGTAAGCGGGGCTTATATTTCTGCAGAAAAATTGTCTTCGGAGGATTGCTTCCGCATGGCAGAGGGAATTTGCCGGGATTATCTTGCCGGCAAATATAGCCGCATTACGCTCCGTTTTACAAACTTCGTCTCCGTTTTGACCCAAACCCCGGCAACACTGCAGCTTTTGCCCCTTCAGGGTATTGGTGGGAAAGAAACAGAGAGCGATATGCTTTATGAGCCGGATCCGGAAACGGTGCTGTCCGCCATTATTCCGGAGTATCTTGGCGGTGTGATCTATGGTGCGCTTTGCGAAAGCCGTGCTTCCGAGCAGGCAGCGCGCAGGGGCGCAATGGATGCAGCAACACAAAATGCAGACACAATGATCGAGGATCTGAGTCTGCAGCTTAACCGGGCGCGGCAGGCTGCTATCACCCGGGAAATCACAGAAATCGTAGCGGGTGTCTAAACCGCGCTTACAAAGGAGTTGAATCCTATGCCCAAAAATCTGGGTACAGTTATACAGGTCATGGGCCCGGTATTGGATATTCGCTTTTCTGCGGAAAACCTGCCGGAGTTAATGACCGCCATTGAGATCCCCAACGGAGATAACACCGTTGTGGCTGAGGTAGCACAGCACATTGGCGACAATGTGGTGCGCTGCATTTCCATGAATGCCACCGACGGTCTGCGCCGCGGTATGGATGCGATTGATACCGGCGCGCCGATTCAGGTGCCGGTTGGCGAGGCTTGCCTTGGCAGAGTTTTTAATCTGTTGGGTCAGCCGATCGATATGGGCGGCAGCGTCGAAACGGAGGAAAAATGGCCCATTCACCGCAGCGCGCCTGCTTATGATGAACAGGCCTTAGGAACGGAGATATTGGAGACCGGCATAAAGGTTGTTGACCTGATCTGTCCCTATGCAAAGGGTGGTAAGATCGGCCTGTTTGGCGGCGCAGGTGTTGGCAAGACGGTTCTTATTATGGAGCTGATCAATAACGTGGCCAAGGCCCACGGCGGCATCTCTGTATTTACCGGTGTTGGCGAGCGTACCCGTGAGGGTAACGATCTGTATCGGGAAATGACCGAGTCCGGTGTTATCAGTAAAACAGCGATGGTATACGGCCAAATGAATGAGCCGCCCGGAGCCCGTATGCGCGTCGGTCTTTCAGGACTTACGATGGCGGAGTATTTCCGAGATGTAAAGCATCAGGATGTACTGCTGTTTATCGACAATATTTTCCGCTTTACCCAAGCCGGTTCTGAGGTTTCTGCGCTGTTGGGTCGTATTCCCTCAGCTGTTGGTTACCAGCCTACCTTGGCCACGGAAATGGGCGCACTGCAGGAGCGCATTACCTCTACAGTAAACGGTTCTATTACGTCTGTGCAGGCAGTCTACGTGCCTGCTGACGACTATACTGACCCGGCGCCTGCCACAACCTTTGCCCACTTGGATGCTACAACGGCTCTGGACCGTGGCATTGCCTCTTTGGGTATTTACCCGGCAGTTGACCCGCTGAGTTCCAGCTCCCGGATTTTGACTGCAGAGGTGGTTGGACAGGAGCATTACGATACCGCTTTGGCTGTAAAGCAGATTTTGCAGCGTTACAAGGAATTGCAGGACATCATTGCGATTATGGGTATGGACGAACTCAGTGACGAAGATAAGCTCACGGTTAACCGCGCCCGTAAGGTACAGAGATTCCTGTCCCAGCCCTTTGCGGTTGCTGAGCAGTTTACCGGTTATGAGGGCAAATATGTGCCGCTGAAGGAGACTGTACGCGGTTTCCGCGAGATCATCGAGGGAATGCACGATCAGATTCCCGAATCCTATTTCCTCTATGCCGGTTCTATTGATGAGGTTGTGGAAAAGTGGAAGGGTGAGCAGCAATGAACAGCTTTCACTTGAAAATCGTGACCCCGGACGGTGTCTGCTATGATGGGGATGCCCAGTCTGTCACGGTGCGCTCCATTACCGGCGACATTGGTATTCTGGCGAGGCATATTGATATTACCTCTCCCCTTGGGGAAGGTGAGGCGCGGGTGATGATCGACGGCGAAACCCGCAGAGCGCACTGCAGCCGCGGCCTCCTTTCCGTACAAAATGGCGAGGTGACCTTGTTGCCCGCGGTTTTTCGCTGGAAGGAATGATAATTTGCTGAGGAACGATGCTTGTTCCTCAGCTTTTTTTATTGACAAATATAGGATATGTTGTATAATTGTATACAATAATACAAAAAAGGAGATAAGCGATGTTAGAAATTTCTTCCAAGACAAATCTTCTGGAGCAGAAGTCCTATAAATATTCTTTGCAGGATGTTGCAGAGCCCAATCTGCAGCGGGATGTTTTTTCTTATGGGGAAGTACCGAAGGTTTCCTTTAACCACCGCCGGGTGCCTATGAATATGCCGGAGGAGATTTGGATCACAGATACCTCCTTCCGCGATGGCCAGCAATCGGTTGCGCCTTACAGCGTACAGCAAATTGTGGACATTTACAAGCTGCTCAATAAGCTGGGTGGTCCTTACGGCATTATCCGTCAGACCGAGTTCTTTATTTACAGCAATAAGGATCGGGAAGCGGTAGAAAAATGCCAGGAATTGGGACTGCGTTTCCCTGAGATCACTACTTGGATCCGTGCCAGTAAGGAGGATTTCAAGCTTGTTCGGGATATGGGGATCAAAGAGACCGGTATTCTTGTCAGCTGCAGCGACTACCACATCTTTAAGAAGATGAAAATGACCCGCTCTCAAGTGCTGGATTATTATTTGGGAACAGTCAAGGATGCCTTTTCTGCAGGCATCGTGCCCAGATGCCATCTTGAGGACGTTACCCGTGCGGATTTTTACGGTTTTGTCATTCCTTTTGTGAATGAACTGCAAAAGCTTTCCCGTGAAGCCGGTATTCCTGTGAAAATTCGTGCCTGCGATACGATGGGCTACGGTGTGCCGTATACGGAAGCGGCTATGCCTCGAAGCGTTGCCGGTATCATTTACGGCTTGCAACATTATTCTGATGTACCAAGTGAGCTGTTGGAGTGGCACGGACATAACGACTTTTATAAGGCGGTTGCCAATGCATCTACTGCTTGGCTCTACGGTGCTTGTGCGGTTAACTGTTCGCTATTGGGCATCGGTGAACGCACCGGAAACATTCCGTTGGAGGCGATGGTCTTTGAGTATGCATCGCTCCGTGGCTCTATGGACGGTATGCAGCCTACAGCGATTACGGAAATTGCCCGGTATTTTGAAAAAGAAATGGGATATACCATCCCGCCTATGACGCCCTTTGTGGGAGAGAGCTTCAATTCTACCCGCGCCGGCATCCACGCAGACGGACTGCTCAAGGATCAGGAGATCTACTCCATTTTCGATACGGAAAAACTACTGGATCGTCCTGCTACTGTTCAGGTCAGCAAAACATCCGGCTTGGCGGGCATCGCTTATTGGATAAATGTCCATTATGGTCTTAAGGGTGAGCAGGAGCTGAAAAAGAATGACCCGCTGGTTGTCGCCATTAAGGAATGGACCGATGGTCTTTACGAAGATGGACGGCAGACCGTTATGTCTCACGGTGAGCTGGAAGAAAAAATTGCCCAGCTGGCACCCGGCAGATTTTAAGGAGGAAATATGGAGAAGTTTAAGACAGTTTCTTTGGCGGATCAGATTTTTGAGAAGCTGGAAGATGATATTATTGTGGGTAATTATGCCCGTGGCGAAATACTGACAGAATTAAAGCTTGTTGAGGAATTAGGCGTCAGCCGTACACCGATTCGGGAGGCACTGCGCCGCTTGGAACACGAGCGGCTCATTCAGGAAACCGGCAAGGGTGCATTGGTGCTGGGAATTACTGCCGAGGATCTGGTGGACATTATGGATATTCGTATCCGTATCGAAGGTCTTGCTGCTGCCCGTGCGGCAAAAAATTGTTCAGACGCAGATCGGGAGAGAATTGCTGCCCTTTGCGATCTGCAGGACTACTATTACGCAAAGAAAGACTTAGATCGCCTCCGTGAGGTGGATGATCAGTTCCATGACCTGATTTATGATCTCAGTCCCGGAAGCGTTCTGCAGGATACCCTAACACCGCTGCATAAAAAGACGCTTCGGTTCCGCAGAATTTCCATAACCGACGACATCCGTGTGAAAAACTCGGTCAATGAACACCGCGCCATTGGTCAGGCAATCATTGACGGGGACGAAGCGTTGGCCTCCAAGCTTATGGAGGAGCATATCTCCAATGCAAAGATTAATATGATTGAGAGGCTGAATGAAAATGGGTAAGACACTTGCACAGAAAATTATCAGCGCCCATCTTGTAGATGGAGATATGACGCCCGGCAGTCAGGTCGCGTTGCGCATTGACCAAACTCTGACACAGGATGCCACCGGTACAATGGCATATCTTGAGTTTGAGACGATGGGGATTCCCAGGGTACGCACCGAGCTGAGTGTGGCATATGTGGATCACAATACACTCCAATGCGGCTTTGAAAATGCAGACGATCATCGCTACTTACAGACGGTCGCTGCAAAGTACGGCGTCCGTTTTTCTCGCCCCGGCAACGGCATTTGCCATCAGGTGCATTTGGAGCGGTTCGGCATTCCCGGAAAGACACTGATCGGCTCTGACAGCCATACACCTACCGGCGGTGGCCTTGGAATGCTTGCCTTTGGCGCAGGTGGCTTGGATGTGGCCGTGGCAATGGGCGGCGGTGCATATTACATCACAATGCCGAAGATGTATAAGGTAAACCTCGTGGGCAGTCTGCAGAAAAACGTGACCGCCAAGGATATCAGCTTGGAAATTCTGCGCATCTTGTCCGTGAAAGGCGGTGTGGGCGCCATCATCGAATGGGGTGGTGAAGGCATTGCCAATTTGACCGTTCCTCAGCGGGCTACCATCACCAATATGGGTGCGGAGCTGGGCGCAACCACCTCCATTTTTCCCTCTGACGGGCAGACGAAGAAATTCTTGGAAGCCCAGGGGAGAGGGAATGCCTTTGTGCCGCTGGAAAGCGATCCCGATGCGCTCTACGATTTGGAAATTACCATCGATCTGGATGAACTTAAACCGATGATCGCTTGTCCCCACAGCCCGGATAATGTGGTGGCTGTAGAGACGCTTTCAGATGTGAAGGTAGATCAGGTTTGCGTTGGTTCCTGCACCAATTCATCGCTCCAGGATATGCTGAAGGTTGCTGCGATGCTCAAGGGCAGGACCATTGCACCCGGTGTAAGCCTATCTATTTCTCCAGGTTCCCGGCAGGTGCTGTCTATGCTGGCGGATTGCGGTGCACTTAATGACATCCTTGCCAGCGGTGCGCGGCTCTTGGAATGCGCCTGCGGTCCTTGCATTGGTATGGGCTTCTCTCCCAACTCCGGCGGTGTGAGTCTGCGTACCTTCAACCGAAATTTCTTAGGCAGAAGCGGCACCCGGGATGGCCAGGTGTACTTGGTTTCTCCTGAGACAGCGGTTGCTTCTGCGCTTACGGGCTTCATTACGGACCCCCGAACGGTAGAGGCTGATGTCACTTATCAGGTTCCCGCACAGTTTAAGGTGGATGATTCCGGTGTGCTGATGCCGCTCCCGGAGGGCAATGATGGAGAAGTCCTTCGTGGTCCCAACATTAAAGAGTTCCCCAAGAGTAAGCCCTTTGCCGATCACCTGACTGCCGAAATCGTGCTGAAGGTTGGCGACAATATCACCACCGACCACATTATGCCTGCCGGCGCAAAGATCCTGCCATATCGCTCTAATATTCCGTATTTGTCTAATTTCTGCTTCGAGGTCTGCGATCCGGAATTCCCGGCACGGGCAAAGCAGGCGGGAGATGGCATCGTGATTGGCGGCACGAACTACGGTCAGGGCTCCTCCAGAGAGCATGCGGCACTTGTGCCGATGTACTTGGGTGTTCGTGTTGTGATTGCCAAGAGTTTTGCCCGAATTCACGTGGCAAATCTTATTAACGCGGGCATTTTGCCTCTGACCTTCAAAAATCCTGCGGATTATGATTGGGTAGCGCAGGGCGCAAAACTCACCTTTGCAGACATCCGCGCATCGATGGCCTGTGGAGAACTGGTTATTACCGACGAAGAGAGCGGACGCAGCTTCGTAGGCATTTGCGATCTTACAGAGCGTCAGCAAAATATTCTGCTTGCCGGCGGTCTGCTTAACTATACGAAAAACGGCGGTCAGTAACCGTCCGGGAAAGAGGGAAATAGTATGGATATTCAAGAGGCTTTAGAGGCGTTTCGCATTTTGCTGACTGAGCAGCAGACACGCGTTGCCAATATGAATACGGAAAAGACGGATTTTTCTGCAAAGGAATGTGTTACTATCGGCGTGGTCGACGGTGACGGTATTGGACCCATCATTACCAAACAGGCGACCCGCGTGCTGAAAAAGCTCCTTGCTGACGAGGTAGCACAGGGGAGTATCGTCATTAAGGAAATTGAAGGACTTACCATTGAGAACCGTATGGCACAGGGAAAGGCCATTCCCGATGATGTACTGGCAGAAATTAAGACATGTGACGTAGTCCTGAAGGGACCTACCACCACACCGCACGGCGGCACCCTGGAGTCTGCCAACGTGACGATGCGCCGGGAGCTGGATCTTTATGCCAATGTGCGTCCCGTTTGCATCCCGGAGCAGGGTATCGACTGGATGTTCTTCCGTGAAAATACGGAGGGTGAATATGTCCTTGGCAGCCGTGGTTTGGAGCTTCCCGGTATGGCTGTTGACTTTAAGGTTACGACGGATAAAGGTACACGGCGCATTGTCCGTGCGGCCTTTGAATATGCCCGCAATAATGGTAAAACCCATATGTCTGTGGTTACCAAGGCAAATATTATGAAGAAGACGGATGGTAAGTTTACCGCCATTGCCCACGAAATTGCGGCGGAATATCCTGAGATCACTGTTGAGGATTACTATATCGACATTATGACCGCGAATCTTCTCAAGGAGGGTCTGCGGGAGAAGTTCCAGGTCTTTGTAATGCCTAACCTTTATGGCGATATTATTACTGACGAGGCAGCTCAGCTGCAGGGCGGTGTAGGCACAGCCGGCAGTGCCAATTTGGGCGATCGCTATGCGATGTTCGAAGCGATCCACGGCTCTGCACCCAGAATGATCGAGCGGGGAATGGGGCAGTATGCAAACCCCGACAGCATTTTGAAGGCAGCGGCACTGCTGCTGCGGCATATTTGCCGCACCGATGCAGCTGCGAAGCTGGAAAATGCCATTGCTGCCTGCCCTCTGACCGTCAAGTCTGACGGCTCTGCTGCGACCTGCGAGGAATACGCAGACGCGCTTATTGAGATATTGTAACGAAAATACCGCCTATGAGCCTCATAGGCGGTATTTCCCTTAATACGATTAGAAAATTCATAAAAATTTTATACACTCCTATTGACTTGTATGCTATTCTATTTATGGATATTTACGTAATGGAGCGAGAGATTATGGCTTTTATAGACTTTATAGATGTAGGCAAAACCTATAAGATGGGCGAGGTTTCCATCAATGCATTGCAGAACACCACTTTCTCGATTGAAAAAGGGGAACTGGTGGTCATTGTGGGACCCTCCGGCGCCGGCAAAACCACACTGCTGAATATTCTTGGCGGTATGGATACCCTTAGTACCGGTAAGGTCTTTCTGGACGGACGGGAGGTTTCTGCACTTAATAAGCGGCAGCTTACGGATTACCGTCGCGCGGATGTTGGCTTCGTTTTCCAGTTTTATAATCTGGTGGGCAATTTGACTGCCCTTGAAAACGTGGAGCTTGCGAACCAAATCAGCAAGCATCCCTTGGACGCAAAGCAAGTGCTGGAAAATGTGGGACTTTTTGACCGGATGGGCAATTTCCCAAGTCAGCTCTCCGGCGGTGAGCAGCAGCGCGTGGCTATTGCCCGTGCACTTGCGAAAAATCCTAAGCTTTTACTGTGTGACGAACCTACCGGCGCATTGGATTACCAGACCGGTAAGGCTATTTTGAAGCTTTTGCAGGACACAGCAAGAAATACGGGTATGACTGTAGTCATTATCACCCACAACAGCGCCCTGACGGCTATGGCTGATCGGGTCATTAAGGTCCGTAACGGAACGGTACGTTCTGTAACTATGAACGAGCATCCTCAGGATATTTCGGAGATCGAGTGGTAATGAGAAAGAAGAATGTTTTACTGAAAAGTCTGCTGCGTACCATTCGCGGCTCTTTCGGTCGGTATGTGGCGATAATGGCCATTATCATACTGGGCAGCTCTATATTTGTAGGTCTTCTCAGTACGAAGGCGGATATGGTTGCCACAGGCCAAAAGTTTGTAAAGACGCAGAATATGTTTGATTTGCGTCTGTTATCTACTTACGGTTGGTCCCAAGATGAAGTCGATAAAGTGGCAAAAATGGCGGGTGTAAAAGACGCGGAGGGCGCAGTATCTATGGATGTGATCGCCAGCCGCAATTCTGACGAGTTGGATTCCGTTTATAAAGTGCACACCATCCCGACCGCAATTAATAAGATCAATCTATTAGGGGGCAGAATGCCTCAAAGCCCTGATGAGTGCCTGATCGACGGTCACAATGCAACCGATAAGGTCCTTGGCAGTACCTTTATGATCTCTGAGGACAACGAGAAGGGGACACTGGATAGCTTCCATTATCGAACTTATACAGTTGTTGGCTATGTGAGTACACCCCTTTATATGGATCTGTCCCGTGGCAGCACCAGTATTGGCAGCGGTGTTGTGAGTACCTATGTGTATCTCCCTGCTGAAGCACTCAATGTGGATTATTTCACGGAGATCGATGTAACCCTGATCGGCGACTATATGCCTTACTCGGAGGAATACGACAAGTACCTCAAGGATATGGCAGAGGAGCTTAAGGACGGTGTCACAGTCCTCGCCGGTGAGCGGTTGGTAAACCTGAAAGCGGACGCTACAAAGAAGTACGAAGAAGGCAAAGCGGAATATGAAGATGGCGTAGCCAAGTACGAAGAGGGCCGAGCGGAAGCGCTTGCGGAGTTGGATAAGGGCCTGAAGGAATTGGAAAAGGCCCAGAAAGAAATCGACGATAACCGCAAAAAGGTAGAGGAAGGTCTTGCACAGATCAAAGCCGGTCAGAAAGAGCTGGATACCCAGCGAGAAAAGCTGGATGCAGGCCGAGTTGAGTTGGCGAACACCAAAAAGGAAACATATGCCCAGTTGGCAGCGGCCTACGAGCAGCTTTTAGATGGCAGAAAGCAGGCGGTTGACGGACTTAATCAGCTTCGTGACGGCCTCAAGCAAATCGATGAGGGCCTACCCCAGTTAGACGATGGCATTGCCCAGATCGAGGACGGGCAAAAGCAGCTTGCAGACGGTCTTGATAAATTAGAGCTGGGTATCACTTTGGCAGAATTAAAAGTGAAGACCCTCACCCAGCTCTTAAACGGCGCCGGCGGTCCGGATGCGACCAATGCGGTTGCAGAAGGTCTTAAGAAGGAACTATCTACTGCCCAGGAGGAGCTGGACGGCTATCTTGCCCAAAAGGATGAGCTGATCGTAACGCAGGCAGAGCTAATTGAGCAGCTGGCCGCGCTTAAGCAGCAGCGTAGTGATTTGACTGCACAGCGCGCAGAGCTTGTTGAAACCGAAAAGACCTTGCTCCAAACCATTGAAACCATCGATGACGGTATCGTAGAGGTGCAAAACAATAAGGCGCTGGCAGACAGCAGTTTTGCGGCGGCTGAGGCGGAAATAGAAGCCGGTCGTGTGCAGCTGGAAGCTGCCCAAAAGGAACTGGACGACGGTTTGGCAGAAGCGCAAGCAGGCTTGGATGCCATCAATGCTGGACAAGACGAGCTGGATAAGGGCTGGGCAGAATATAACGAAGGCAAGGAAAAAGCGGAAGCAGAGCTTGCGGATGCAAAAAAAGAACTGGATGATGCCGGAAAAGAACTGGAAAAAGCCAAGGCAGATATTGAAGGTATGACCAGTATCGAATCCTTTATTTTGGACCGTAACACCAATGTTGGCTACTTGGCAGTGGACAATAACTCTGACATTGTTATGGGTGTTTCACGGGTATTCCCCGCATTCTTCCTCCTTGTGGCCTCTCTTGTTTGTATTACCACTATGACCCGAATGGTGGCAGAGGAGCGGACGCAGATCGGTACCTTTAAGGCCCTGGGCTACGGTGAGCGGGCAATCGTCGGCAAATACCTGCTGTATGCCGGCTCGGCAGCCGTGCTGGGCTGTGGCTTGGGTGTTCTGCTTGGCAGTGTGCTGTTGCCTACAATTTTGTGGGATGTGTACGGCATTCTACTGAATGTGACACCGAACCTTGTCCTTAAGCTTGATGTTCCCCTTTGTGCTGCGGTGGTGCTAAGCTATACTGCGGCGATGTTGGCGGTGACATGGTTCTGCTGCCATAGAACGCTAAAGGAAGTACCGGCTGAGCTGATCCGTCCTAAGGCACCCACAACGGGTAAGAAGATATTTATGGAGTATCTGCCTTTCTGGAAACGCATCAGCTTCCTGAATAAGGTCATGCTTCGCAATATCTTCCGTTATCGGCAGCGGATGCTGATGATGCTCCTTGGTATTGGCGGCTGTACTGCGCTGCTGCTGACGGGCTTCGGACTGCGGGATTCTATTGTTAATACGGTGCCCCATCAGTACGGCGAGGTTGCGCTCTACGATATGGAGATCTACTTTGCCGGCGGACAGAACGAAGAAGAGCAGAAAGCCTTCCGGGAGGAATTCCGCGGAGATCTGCAGGGTGTCCATTTCTTCTATCAAACGTCTGCAGAAATCGAATTTGATGGCTCAGCAGGTGAGCTTTCGATGATCGTTACAGACAGCGGCATCACAGAGTTTATGAACTTTAAGCAAAACGATGCGCTTTTGCCTGCGCCCGGTGCAGGTGAGGTGTACCTCACTGTGGGTATTGCGGAGAGAATGGGCATTAAGCTACACGACACCGTAAAGATTCGGGATTCCAATATGAAGGAGCTTACGCTCAAGGTCAGCGGTATCTTTATCAACAATGTGCAGAACTTTGCAATTGTTGCGCCGGAGACGGTTGCGAGCCAATGGGATCGGGTACCCAGCAGCCAGATGGCTTATGCAAAGATCCGGGATTACGCAGACGGTCACGAGATCGCAGCGAGGATGTCCAAGATGGACAGCGTTATGAATGTTAACATCACCCAGGATATGATCCATACGGTGACCAATATGCTGGAGGCGCTGGATACCATCGTTATCGTAATTGTCATCTTTGCAGCTGCGCTGGCGTTCATCGTGCTCTATAATCTGACAAATATCAATATCAATGAGCGGATTCGAGAGATCGCAACCATTAAGGTTTTGGGATTCCGTTCTCAGGAATCTGCAGCGTACGTGTTTAAGGAAAACCTTATGCTGTCAGCAATGGGTATGGTGCTTGGTCTCTTTATGGGAAAGTGGCTTTTGGATTTTGTGGTCAGTCAAATTAAGGTGGATATTATTTGGCTGTTCCCGGTGATCAATTTCCCGTCCTATGTCTATGCCTTGGTGTTGACGATTCTGTCTGCCTTGATCGTTGACTTCTTCCTGTATTTCAAGCTGGAAAAGATCAATATGGCAGAGGCGCTGAAATCTGTTGAATAACAAAAATTGCTCCCGGTGAAAGCCGGGAGCAATCATTTTATAATCTGTTAATTACGTTTTGGATACGGGCGACGGTACGGTCGTAGCCAAGAATCTGCATAACGGTGTAAAGATCGGGGGAATTGGTCTTGCCGGTCACTGCCTGACGGATGAAATTGGATACATCCGCAACGGAGCCGGGGAAAGCATCGGGATCGGCTTTGTAGGCCTTCATATCGGTAGTAAAGCCAATTTCGGAAGTGATCTCCTTGACTTTGTCAAACCAAACAGCGGAATCGTCCGAAATGTCGAACTTCTCAAGGAATTTTTGAAGCACAAGGGAAACGGTCTCGCGGCTGAACTTGGGGTCAAATTCGGGAGAAACCAAGTACTTATCGTAGAAGAAGCCCATATAGTCCTTGGCATCCTTCCAGACTGCCAAGTCCTTTCTCGGCTTCTTTCCGCCTCTGCCGATAGAAAGAATTGCGGTGGTGTATGCCGGGGCTTTTTCGAGTTCTGCCGCAAATTCGGGGTCGAATTCCTGTGCCCAGCTTAGAAGCTCTGTGTAGACCTGCTGGGCGTCCATCCGGGCGATCTCGTTCTTGGAGACATCGGTGAGCTTTGCGTAATCGAAGAGGTTGCCGGCGGGATTGAGTTTCTTGGGAGAGAACTTAAAGTCGGTAGCCGGGGCGGTGGGGTTGGCTCTGCGCCAGTCCTCGTAGTTGGAGTTTAAGAGGGTCATAATGTACTCATAAACAGCCGATACAGGGAAGCCCTCTGCTTTATAGAAGGTCAGCGCCAGCTCGGGATCCTTGCGCTTAGAGAGCTTCCGCTTGGAGGTGCCGTCCATTTTCATGAGCGGTCCGATATGGACGTACTTGGGAAGCTTGAAGCCCAATGCCTTAAACAGCTGGATGTGGAAGGGAAGTGTGGGCAGCCACTCATCACCGCGGACAACATGGGTGGTGCGCATCAGGTGGTCGTCCACCGCATGGGCAAAGTGGTAGGTGGGAATACCGTCGGATTTGAGCAGGACGTGATCCACGTCGTTTTCGGTGATGGTCAGGTCACCCTTTACAAGGTCGTTAAACTTAAACTGGTTTGCAATATTACCGGTGCTGCGGAAGCGAAGGACCCACGGACGGCCGGCGGAAAGGGCTTCCTGTACATCCTCCATAGGGCGGTCACGCCACATGGCATATTTTCCGTAGTAGCCGGTGGTCTCCTTGGCTGCTTCTTGCTTTTCGCGCATCTGGGAAAGCTCCTCTTCGGTGCAGAAGCAAGGATAAGCCATGCCCTGTGATACCAGCTGCTTCGCATAAACGTGATAAATGCCGGCACGCTGACGCTGGCGGTAAGGCCCGTAAAGACCGTTGTCTCCGTCGATGGTAGCGCCTTCGTCAAACTGGATGCCGTAGTGCTTCAGGGTTTCAATCAGAACCTTGACAGCACCGGGTACCTCACGCTTGGCATCGGTGTCTTCGACCCGCAGGAAGAGAACACCACCGCTTTGGTGTGCCATTCGTTCGGAGGTCAGACCCTGCACCAAATTGCCTAAGTGGACAAAACCGGTGGGGGAAGGCGCCATACGGGTGATGACAGCACCTTCAGGTACATTTCGCAGGGGGAATTTCTCCTCCAGCATTTCGGGTGTATCTGTTACGTTTGGAAACAGAAGCTCTGCAAGTGCTTGATAATCCATAAAAACAAAACTCCTCTGTAAAATTTCTATAATACTATACCAAACTGTGGGCGCAATGTCAATTTATCGTTGCGTTTTTATACGCGATGTGATAGAATACATACAATTATTCGGAAAGAGGCGACCGCTATGGAAGAAATCGTACAAAAAAAGAGAATGTTATCCGGTATTAAGCCCTCCGGTGATCTGACCTTGGGCTCTTATTTGGGCGCTGTGAAGAATTGGGCAGAGCGTGCGGATCAGTATGAATGTTTTTACTTTATGGCAGATCTTCACGCCATTACTGTCCGGCAGAATCCTGCAGATCTTCGCCGCCGTACCTTGGAGCAGCTTGCCCAGTACATTGCCTGCGGTTTGGATCCGGAGAAGAATACCCTCTTCATTCAAAGCCACGTCCATCAGCATGCCGAGCTGGGTTGGGTGCTGGACTGCTACTCGATGTTCGGTGAGCTGAGCCGAATGACCCAGTTTAAGGATAAGTCTGCGAAAAATGCGGACAATATCAATGCCGGTCTTTTTACTTACCCAAGCCTGATGGCAGGTGATATTTTGCTCTATCAGCCCGACCTTGTGCCTGTGGGCGAAGATCAGAAGCAGCATGTGGAGCTGACCCACGTGATCGCCCGTCGGTTTAACAGCATCTATGGCGATGTATTTAAGATCCCTGAGCCCTTTGTACCCAAGGTGGGTGCAAGAATTATGAGCCTGACCAACCCCTTGGCAAAAATGTCCAAGTCCGAAAATGAGGATACCGGACGGGTACTGCTGATGGACGATCCTACGGTTATTATGAAGCAGTTTAAGCGTGCGATCACCGATTCCGATACGGAAAACTGCGTCCGTTACGACAAGGAGAATAAGCCCGGCGTTGCCAACTTAATGACCATTTACTCCGCTGTTACAGGTAAGACCTATGAGGAGATCGAGAACGAATTTATCGGCTGCGGCTACGGCAAGTTTAAGCCGGTAGTTGGCGAAGCGGTGGTGGAGCATCTGCGTCCCATCCGGGAAGAATCGGCGCGTCTTATGAAGGATAAGGCGTACTTGGAGAGCGTTTACCGCGCCGGTGCGGAAAAGGCATCCTATGTAGCAGAAAAGACCCTCCGTAAGGTCTATAAAAAAGTCGGCTTTGTGGCAAAGTGAAAAATTGCCGGGTACGAGCGTACCCGGCATATTTATTTCATTCTGGGGAGCGTTTCGAATATTTCCCGGGTAATGGTTTTGTACTCGCGAATATCTGTGCATTTACGCAGTTTTTTACCTAGCTTTTCACTATCTGGAAAAGTAGGAAGCAGATAAAACCAGTTTTCTTTCATACGGAAGAGGGCATTTCGCTCGCTACCAAATGCAGCAATGTATGTGTTTAGCAGCTCATTGTGGAATGCTTCCAAATTTTCACCGCATCGGAACATTCCCGGATTCGCAATCAGACCCCGACCAAGCATAACGGTGTTGCAAGTGGGGAATTGGACGGAAAAGCGTTCAATATCTTGCAGAGAGAATAAATCACCGTTGTAGCAGACAGGCGCTTTTGCGTTTTCCAAGCAGTAGGAGAAGGCCTCCATATTTGGCTCGCCCTTATAAAACTGATTGCGGACACGGCTGTGCAGCGTCAGTTCGCAGATGGGGTAGCGGTTAAAGATCTCTAAAAGGGCGGGAAACTCCTCCGGGCTTTCCACACCCAACCGTGTTTTTACAGAAATCGGCAGGGGAGCATGGGTAAAAATTTCATCTAAGAAGCGGTCAAGGTACTCTGTGTCCCGAAGCATACCGGCGCCCTTGCCCTTGGCAAATACGGTGCCGGAGGGGCAGCCTAAGTTCAGGTTGATCTCCCCATAACCCAAGTCCCGACAGACACCGGCAAACCAAATGAAATCCTCGGCATTTTTGGTGAGTATTTGTGGAATGACGATACCTTCCAAGCTGTCTGCAGGTGGCAGCTCCCTTACTTCCTTCGGTGTCAGCGCCCGATGGACGGTAGGGGAGAAAAAGGGCGTGAAATATTTATCCACACCGGGAAAATATTTCCGGTGCAGCCTTCTGTAAATACTGTCTGTAAGACCCTCTAAAGGGGCGAAATAAATCTTCATAAGTACTTCCTGAAATTGCCGGGTGTGTGTACACCCGGCACATAGCCTGAGCAACATAACCCGAATCCGCCCAAGGCGGCGTCTGATTCGCTCAGACTTCATTTTATTCATTGATGGGCGTTAGCCCATCTGCTTCATAAATTTTTGCCTGACCCAATCATCCATCCCCCTTGGGTCGTAGATTTCTGAGCTGTGAGGCCGCTCCGGGGCAAGGCAGAGCTTTGCAGGTGGGCTTTGTGCCCTCCAAAAAGTGATAACGAAGCTCCGGAGTGGTTTCGCGGCTCAGAAACGGGTTTGGGCTATATTGCTCAGGCTAAATATTTAGATCTCCATAATGACGGGAAGGATCATCGGATTGCGCTTTGTTGTCTTGTAGAGATAGCCGCTCAGGTCGTTCTTAATGGCGGATTTTACCGTCGCCCAATCGCGGCTTCTGCGTCTGCCGCAGCGCTCGATGGCTTCGAGGGCCACCTCACGTAGATCTTCAATGAGCTGCTCGGATTCCTTTACATAGATAAAACCGCGGGTGATGATGTCCGGACCGGAGATGATGCCGCCGTCCTGACTGCTTAGGTTGACGCATACCACGATCATACCGTCCTGAGCAAGGTGTTTTCTGTCACGGAGCACGACACTGCCTACATCGCCCACACCGGTGCCATCCACAAGAACCATACCGGCCTGTACCGCACCGTTTACCTTGCAGCTGCGGGCGCTGAGTTCAATTACGTCACCAAGCTCACCGATGACCACGTTCTTTTCCTTCATACCCATCTGCACAGCCAGTCTGCCGTGGAGCTGGAGATGGCGCTGTTCACCGTGAACGGGAATAAAGTACTTGGGCTTTACCAGTGCGTGGATGATCTTGAGTTCTTCCTGACAAGCGTGGCCGGATACATGGAGGCCTTCGCTCTTTTCGTATACGACATCTGCACCCTTGCGGTAGAGTTCGTTGATTATGCGGGAGACGGCCTTTTCGTTGCCGGGAATGGCAGAGGCAGAAATAATGATTCGGTCACCGCTCATAATATCGATCTGCTTGTGGGTAGAAAACGCCATCCGATAAAGGGCAGACATATTCTCACCCTGAGAGCCGGTAGAGACGATGACCACCTTGTTTTTCGGCAGGCTCTTGATGGCGCCAAGGTCCACAATGGTACCGGCAGGTACCTTGATATAGCCCAGCTCTTGGGCGACCTTTATCATATTTTCCATACTGCGTCCGGTCACGGCGACCTTTCTGCCGTAGCGGGTGGCAGTTTCCAGCACTGCCTGAATCCTGTGCATATTGGAGGCGAAGGTGGTGACAACGATCCGCTGGTCACAGTTTTTGAACTGGCGGTCAAGCCCTTCTGCAACGATGTTTTCACTGGGGGTGTAGCCTTGACGTTCTACGTTGGTGGAATCTGCCAACAGGGCAAGCACACCGTTATTGCCCAGCTCACCAAGGCGAGCAAGATCGATCATACCGTCCTTGGCGGTGGGGTCGATCTTAAAGTCACCGGTCATGATCACCGTGCCGATGGGGGTATGAATGGCGAAGCAAACGGCATCGGCAATGGAGTGATTGACGTGGATAAATTCCACGGTAAAGCAACCTGCCTTTACCACGTCGCCGGGCTTGTGGGTGATAAGCTTTACTTTGTCGGCAATGCGGTGCTCCTCCAGCTTCAGTTTGATCAGACCGCAGGTCATTGCGGTGCCGTGAATGGGGCAATTTACCTGCTGCATACAGTAGGGGATGGAGCCAATGTGATCCTCATGGCCGTGGGTAATAAACATACCCCGCAGCTTCTTTGCATTTTGCACCAAATAGGAAAAATCAGGGATCACAAGGTCAACACCGTACATTTCTTCGTCAGGGAAACCAACACCGCAGTCGATGGCGATCATATCCTTGCCGTACTCAAGCACGGTGATATTTTTACCGATTTCATCCAAACCGCCTAAGGGAATAATCTTCAGTTTTTCAGCCAATTTTGATATTCTCTCCTTTCAAAATGTAAAAATGGCATCAAAAAGCGGGCAGCCAACATAAGCCGGATCGAGCCCTGAATCGCTCTGCCGCCTATGGATTGCCTGCTAATATGTTCACTTTCGAGATATGGGAACTGGCGGTCCCATATCTTGACAAGGATAGTATAACACAAAAATATGGGGATGTACACATTTATTTTCTTGCAAAATCCGACAGGTGCGTATTTTCCGCAAAAAAGTATGAAAACCGGTTGCAGGATTGGGAATAATTTGATATAATAACTGAATAGAGCATAAACTGGATTTTCTATATCCATTTTTAAGGAGGCAGCAGCGTTGAATAAGAAACTCAAGCGGCATCTGCAGCAGAATACTGGATATTTTTATATCATTTTACTTGTTTTCGTGATTGCGGCAGCAGTGATGGGCAACTATATTCTGGCACTGGCAGAAGGCGTTGTAACCCTTGTGTTGCTCATTGCATTTCTGGTTTCCAGAAGCAAGCGCAGAAAGGATATGCAGCTTTATTTACAGACGGTTACAGACAGTATGAATACCATTGAGGGCGCTACCTCTCCGCTGCCTGTTGTGGTGGTACGTCTTGAGGATTCCGGTATCGTTTTTGCCAATGAGCTGTTTACCGAAATCAGCGGCTATAAAGAGGGCTTCCGTCAGCACTTACTGCAGGAGCTGCTGCCGGATTTTCCTACGGACTGGCTCAGCGCAGGTAAGTCGGAATACCCCTATGATGTGACTTTGGATAAGCGCCGCTACCGCGTGTACGGTACGGCGATCATTGCCGATGACAGCAGAAATACCCGCCTTGGCTTTTTGTATTTTGTAGACTTAAATGAGCTGTATCAGGTTCGTGATGAGTATATTCGCACCCGTCCGGTAGTTTCCATTATCCTTGTGGACAATTACGAGGAGCTGACAAAGAACCTGACGGAAAGCGCCATTTCTCTTCTGAATGCGGATATTCATAATGCCATTACCAAGTGGACCGATAAATTCCACGGCTTACTTCGCAGATTGGAAAAGAATCGCTATATGCTGATTTTCGAAAAGCGGTATCTTCAAACAGCTATTGACGGAAAATTCTCTATTTTGGAGGACATTCACGAGATTACCAGCCCTTCCGGTCTGCCTGCCTCTATTTCCTTTGGCCTTGGCGTGGATGGTGCCAATTTCTCCGAATGTTATGAATTTGCATCCTTGGCGATCGAGATGGCGCTGGGTCGCGGCGGTGACCAAGCGGTCATTAAAAACCGACTGAACTTCGATTTTTACGGTGGCCGCAGCAAAGAAAACGAGGCCCACAGCCGTGTCCGCTCCCGTATCAATGCCAACTCTCTGATGGAATTGATCGGACAAAGCAACCGTGTCTTTGTAATGGGACACAAGATCGCGGATTTGGATGCGATCGGTGCGGCTCTGGGTGTCTGCTGTATGTGCCGCAAAAAGGGAAAGCCTGCCCATATCGTTATGGATACGGAAAATAACGTTGTTGGTAAGCTCCTTGATGAAATCCGTGCAGTTCCTGAGTATGAGTCTGCATTTATTTCCGGTGAGGAGGCATTGCTGCATTGTGATAACCGCAGCCTTCTCGTTGTGGTCGATACCAACCGCCCGGATCAGGTGGAGTTTATGCCCCTTCTGGATGCGGCAACGAAAATCTGTCTCATTGACCATCACCGCCGCGCAGCGGACTATATTAAGGAAGTGGTGGTCACCTGCCACGAGGTTGGTGCGTCCTCTGCCTGCGAGCTGACCACTGAGCTTATGGAATATGTCCTTGAGAAGAAGGATATTCTGCCTATTGAGGCAAAGGCGCTGATGGCAGGCATTTTCCTGGATACCAAGAGTTTTAACGTCCGTACCGGTGAGCGTACCTTTGAGGCGGCTGCTTATCTCAAGCAGATCGGCGCAGATACCACGGAGGTTAAGCAATTGCTGCAAACCAATTTCCAGGATACCATTGCAAAATATCAGATCATAAAAACTGCCAAGCTCTACCGGCAGGAGATCGCAATTGCCGCCCTTAACGGCACTACCACCCGGGCACTTGCTGCGCAGGCAGCGGATGAGCTGCTGAACATTTCCGGCATTACTGCCTCTTTTGTGCTGTATCAGGCCGAAGATAGGGTCTATATGTCTGCCCGCTCTATGGGTAATGTGAACGTGCAGATGATCCTTGAGCCCCTTGGCGGCGGCGGAAACGGCGCAACAGCCGGTGCCCAAATTAAGGACAGCACGGTAGAACGGGTGCTGGAGGATCTGGTGGCATCCATCGATAAGTATTATGAAGAGTAACCATAAGGAGTATTATTATGAAAGTTATTTTATTGCAAGATGTAAAGGGTAAAGGCAAAAAGGGACAGCTGCTGGAGGTTTCCGACGGCTACGCAAGAAACTATATGCTGCCGAAGAAGCTGGCAATTGAAGCAACTGCCGATGCCGTTAATACCAAGAAGATGAACGATAAGGCGGCAGCTGAGAAGGCTGCCAAGGAGCGGGCTGAGGCGCTTGACACCTCCCGAAAACTGCGGGAGATGACCGTTACAGTGAAGGCCAAGGGCGGCGGTGCAGGCAGACTGTTTGGCTCCGTGACTACACAGGAAATTGCCGATGCGCTGAAGGCGACTGCCGGCATCGTGCTCGATAAGCGCAAGATCGTTCTGTCCGACCCCATTAAGAGCGTTGGAACATATACTGTCCAGTGCAAGCTGGGTTATGAGATCACCGCACCGCTTACGGTTAAAATTGAGGAGATTTAGAGAGGAGAGACCCTCGTGGACACTGAATTGACATCTCGACAGATGCCCCATTCCTTGGAGGCGGAGCAAGCTGTTTTGGGTAGTATTCTCATTGACAGCAACTGCGTTTCCGATATTATTGGCATTGTAAAGCCCGAGGATTTCTATTTGCAGCAGAACAGAGAGATCTTTGAAACAGTCTATACGATGTTCAACTTCTCTTTGACCATTGACCCGGTTACGGTCTTGGATAAGATGCGGGAGCTGGGCTACTATAACGACAATTCCCGCGCCTACATCATCCAGCTTATGGAGATCACGCCCACTGCCCACCACGCGGCTCGCTATGCCCGGATCGTTCGGGAGAAGGCGATGCTCCGCAATTTGGGTGTTGCGGCTGCAGATATTAGTGAGATGGTCTACTCGCAGGTAGGTGCACCGGATGAAATTTTGGAAAGTGCGGAGAAGCAGATCTATGCCGTGCGCAAAGGGCAAAGCACCGATTCTATGGAGCATATCGGTGTGACGCTGCACCGGGTTTTCGATAACCTGACTATCCTCAGCCAATCGGATTCTGCTATCCCCGGTCTTTCTACGGGTATGCGGGATTTGGATAATAAGCTCAACGGTCTGAATAAATCCGACCTTGTGCTTCTTGCTGCCCGTCCCGCCATGGGTAAGACTGCCTTCGCGCTGAATATCTGCTTGAATGTAGCAAAAAAGTATAATAAGACGGTGGCATTCTTCTCTCTGGAAATGAGCAGAGAGCAGCTGGCTATGCGTCTGCTTTCGATCGAGAGCTTTGTGGACGGTCAGAAGCTGGCAACCGGCAAGCTTACCGATGACGAATGGCAGAAGATCTCTATGGCAGCTTCCGCATTGAGCCAGACCGACATCCGCGTAGACGACAATGCTACCCTGACGGTTGCAGATATGAATGCGAAGTGCCGTCGGCTGGAGAATTTAGGCCTTGTGATCGTTGACTATTTGCAGCTGATGAACGGCTCCGGCAACGGAAAGGGCGGGGATAACCGCGTTAACGTGGTCAGCGACATTTCCCGTTCTATGAAAATTATGGCAAAAGAGCTGAATGTACCGGTGCTCTGTCTCAGTCAGCTTTCCCGTGGACCGGAAGGCCGGCAGGACAAGCGCCCGCTGCTTTCTGACCTTCGCGAATCCGGCGCTATCGAGCAGGATGCGGACGAAGTTATGTTCCTTTACCGCGATGAGTATTATAACGAGAATTCCGAGGACAAGGGTATTGCGGAATGTATTATTGCCAAGAACCGTCACGGCGAGCCGGGCACGGTAAAGCTGCAATGGGTTCCTCAGTATCAGACCTTTGCTGATCGGGAGTGGAAACGTGCTGAATAAGATTCTTGCCTTTAACCGGGAATATGCTTTGTTTTCTCCGGGCGACAGGGTGATCTGTGCTGTCTCCGGTGGCGCAGATTCCATGGCGCTGCTTTGGGGTATGTATATGCTCCGGGAAAAATTGGGTATTATTTTAGAATGCGCCCACTTTAACCACCGGCTTCGAGGCGCAGAATCGGAGCGGGACAGCGCCTTTGTCCGACAGTTTTGCGCTGATTACCACATCCCTTTTCACTATTCTGCTGCTCAGGTCGTGGCAGGGGAGAAAGGGTTGGAGGCAGCCGCCCGGGATGCAAGATATGCCTATTTACGTTCTCTGCCCGGGAAGATCGCAACTGCTCATACAGCCGATGACAATGCGGAAACGGTACTGATGCACCTGCTGCGCGGCACGGGTCTTAAGGGACTTGGCGGCATTGCGCCGCAAAGCGGCAATGTGATCCGTCCGATGCTATCCGTTACCCGGCAGGAGGTACTTGCCTTTTTAGAGGAGTACAGCATTCCCTATGTGGAAGACAGCTCGAACAGCACCGACGACTTTCTGCGCAACCGCCTGCGGCATAACGTGGTGCCGATCCTTCGGGCAGAAAATCCGAAATTTGCACCCAATGTATCCCAAATGGCACTGCGTCTGCGGCAGGATGAGGCCTGTTTGCAGGCACAGACCCCCAAAACGGCTTCCGTCTCCCATTTTGCAGATATGGCGCCCGCCATCCGTGCCCGTGCCATTGCTGCCTTTTTGGAAGATGCAGGTGTAAAGGATGCAGGTGCGCAGCAGATCGCTTCTGTTGAGGGACTCCTTGCGTCAAAGAAACCTTCTGCATCGGTATCCTTTCCCGGCAACGTCGTGATCAGAAGAGAATATGACAGCTTAAAAATTGGGGCAGCAGCTTCACTACCGGAACCGGTACGTCTGCCTTGTCCGGGAAGTGTGACCTTTGGCAATTGGCGAATTTCCGCCCGTATTGCCGAAGAGGAATGCAACGCGAAGTATCGCTTCACGGTTTATACCCAGGGCGATATTTATGTACGCTCCAAAACTTCCGGTGATAGGATCACCTTTGCCTTTGGCACAAAATCTTTGAAAAAGTTATTTATTGATGATAAGATCCCGGCAGCCCAGCGCCCGCAGATCCCCGTTATAGCAGATGAAAAGGGAATTTTGGGTGTATGCGGCTACGGTGCGGATCTACAGCGAGGGAAAAACGGTGTTCCTGTCGAGATTTCGATTGTGGCACTTTGAGAGAAATAATGGAGGTAGTATAGTATGCACGAGCAAATTGACCACATTCTTCTGACGCAGGAACAGATTCAGAACCGGGTAGGGGAGCTTGCTGCCCAGCTTAGCCGGGACTACGAGGGGAAAAATCCCATTTTTGTTGGTGTCCTGAAGGGCGTTGTGATGTTCTTTTCCGATATTGTCCGTGGGTTTACGGATCCCTGTCAAATCGACTTTATGTGGCTGTCGTCCTATGCCGGCTGTGAGTCCAGCGGTGATGTGAAGGTTGTTCAGGGCCTTTCCCAGGACATTCGCGGTCGCCATATCGTGATCCTTGAGGATATTTTCGATACCGGCAATTCTCTCAGCTATACTTACAATTATCTTCAATCCCTTGAACCCGCCTCTTTGGAGATCTGTACATTCCTGGATAAGCCTGAACGCCGCAATCCGGGTGTAACATTAAAGCCGAAATATGTTGGCTATGTGATCCCCAACGAATTTGTTGTGGGATACGGTCTTGACTATAACGAATACTTCCGCAATCTGCCCTACATTGGTGTACTGAAGCAGGAAGTTTATCAGAATTAAGGTGAAAAATTTGAAAAAACGCAAAACATTCGCTCTCATCATTTATATTGCAATTCTTGTCCTTGTATTTTCGTGGATGCTGGGTCTGTTTTCTTCGGGAAAGCCGTCGCTTACCTATTCCCAAATCGTGACCCTGTTCCAAAACAAGCAGGTTGAGAGCTTTAAGGTCGTGGGTGAACGAATCGAACTGAAGCTTCGTCAGCCCTATGATGGAAAAACGGAATTTGCTTGCTCCCTTGCCGATCCTGAGCGGTTCCGTGAAGAGCAGTGGGAGACCATCGAGAAGCAGCACGCAGATGGTATTCTCGTTTCCTATGACTTCCTTCCCGGTGACAAGTTAGAGCCCTTTGACTTTGTGCTGCCGCTGATCATTGCGGGCTTGGTGCTGCTGTTCGTCTGGGGCTTCCTTGCCAGCCGCGCCAACGGACAGAATCAAATGAATACCTTCGGCAAAGCCCGTTTCGGTCTTCATAGGGATATTAAAGCGATCTTCGCAGATGTGGCAGGTGCAGAGGAAGAAAAGGTAGAGCTGCAGGAAGTGGTGGATTTCCTGAAGGACCCGGAAAAGTACCGCAGTATGGGTGCGAAAATTCCCCACGGGATACTGCTCTCCGGTGCGCCCGGTACAGGTAAGACACTCCTTGCCCGTGCAGTTGCCGGTGAGGCAAATGTGCCTTTCTTTACGGTTTCCGGTTCTGATTTTGTGGAGATGTTTGTCGGTGTGGGTGCAAGCCGTGTCCGTGATCTCTTTGAGCAGGCAAAAAAAGCAGCACCTGCGATCATCTTTATTGATGAGATCGATGCGGTAGGCCGCAAACGTGGTTCCGGCCTTGGCGGCGGACACGATGAGCGTGAGCAGACATTGAACCAAATCCTTGTAGAGATGGACGGTTTTACGAAAAACGAGGGTGTTATCGTCAAA